>NZ_JBEXUD010000008.1:330788-374869 GCF_040614215.1 Dactylosporangium sp. NPDC006015 | reverse complement strand
CGCCCGGCTCGCCGCCGCGACCCCGGACCCGCCGGTCCCGGCGGGCGGCGCGCTCACGGCCCGGGAGGTGGAGATCCTGCGCCTGGTCGCGACGGGCGCGACGAACCGCGAGATCGCCCGGGCCCTGTTCGTCAGCGAGGGCACGGTGAAGAACCACGTGTCGCGGGTGCTGACCCGGCTCGGCCTGCGCGACCGTACCCAGGCCGCCCTCTACGCCCGCGAGCACGGCCTCCTCGCTGAATGAGCACACCGCCGCGGTCCCGCCTTCAGTGGCTGACGGGCACGCCGCGGACGTAGACGGCGCGGATGTCGTGCAGGGCGGCGGGGTCGCGCAGCGGGTCGCCGGCGACGGCCAGGAGGTCCGCGTCGAAGCCGGGCGCGACGCGGCCCTTCCGGTCGCCGAGCCCGCACACCGCCGCGGCGACCGACGTGACCGCGCGGAGCGCGTCGACCGGCGTCATGCCGATCCCGGCGAGCTGCGCGACCGCCCACCGCACGACGTCCGGCGGTTTGATCGGTGCGATGCCCGCGTCGGTGCCGGCGGTGATGACGGCGCCCGCCTCGTACATGCGGCGACTCCCGGCATGCAGCAGCGGCAGGCGGGACAGGACCGCCGGCGGCGGGGTGAAGCCCGGGACCGGCCTGACGCCGATCGTGATGCCGAGCGCCACCCGCCGCGCCACGATGGCGGCGAGCACCGCGTCGGGGACCGGTTCGACGCTGTCCGCGGTCATGAACGACACGTGCTCCAGCCCGTCGACCCCGGCCGCGAGGGCGTCGGTGATCGCCTGGGTGCCGTGCGCGTGCGCGGTGACGGGCAGCCCGAGCCGGTGCGCCTCGTCGACCGCGGCCCGCAGCTCGGCGACGCCGAACTGGGACCGCTCCGGCAGGGTGCCCGGCGTGAGGTTGCCGCCGCTCGCCATGATCTTGACGATGTCGGCGCCGCGTTCGGCGCGCTCGCGGACCGCGGCCCGGACCCCGGCGGCACCGCCGCCAGAGTTGCCGCCGATGGCACCGCCGAGGAAGTGGCAGTGCCCGCCGGGTGTGGTGATCGGCGGCCCGGCGGCGACGATCGTCGGCAGCGTCGGGTCGCCCGCCACCGCGTCGCGCAGCGCGAGGGCGAGGTAGCCGCGGTCGCCGAGGTCGCGGACCGTGGTCACGCCGCCGCGGGTGGCGTGCCGGGCGGCGGCGGTCATCGCGGCGAGCGCCGCCGCCTCGTCGCGGTCCGCGAGGGCGCCGACCGGGTCGGTGGACGCGTCGAACGCCAGGTGCACGTGGGTGTCGACGAGCCCGGGCAGGATCGTCGCGTCGCCGAGGTCGACGACGGCCGCCCCGGCGGGCACGGGCACGCCGGTGCCGGCGGCGGTGATCCGGCCGCCGTCGACGATCACGACCGGGTCGGGGGTCAGGGAGCCGGCGGCGCCGTCGAACAGCCGCGCCGCGCGCAGGACGATGGTCACGGCGCTCAGGATGCGCCCGCACCGCAGTCCGGCGCATCAGTGCTACCACGGAGGTGCCACTCAGCCGCGCGGGCCGAGAGGGCGCGGCGCTCCTCGTCGCTGTGCGCCGCCGCGGCGGCCCGCCGGAACAGCTCCGCGGCGCGCGCGTGCTCGCCGAGCCGCCCGGTGAGGTCGGCCTCTACCGCCAGGGCGTGCGGGTGCCCGTCGAGCGCGCGGACCGCGGCGAGCAGCGCCAGGCCTTCCCGCGGCCCGTACGCGTAGCCGTGCGCGACGGCCCGGTTGAGCTCGATCACCGGTGACGGCTGCGCGGCGGCGAGCCGGTCGTAGCACGCGGCGATCCGCGCCCAGTCGGTCAGGTCCGGCGACGGGGCGGTGGCGTGGCAGGCGGCGATGCGGGCCTGCAGCGCGTACGGTCCGTCGGCCGTCACCCGCCGCAGGACCTCGACCGCCTCGGCGATCGCGGCGTGGTCCCAGCGGCCGCGGTCCTGCCGGTCGAGGGTGAGCAGCTCGCCGTCCGCGCCACGGCGGGCGGCGCGCCGCGAGTGCTGGAACAGGAACAGTGCCAGCAGCGCCGGCACCTCCGGCTGGTCCGGCATGAGTCGCTCGACGAGCCGCGCCAGGCGGATCGCCTCGTCCGCGAACGCGGGCTCGCCGTCGGCGTTGTAGCCCTGCGTGAACAGCAGGTACAGCACGGCGAGGACGCCGGGGAGGCGTTCGGTGAGCGCCCGGCCGGCCGGCACCCGGAACGGGATGCCGGCCGCCGCGATCTTCGACTTGGCCCTGGTGAGCCGCCGGGTCATCGCGGACTCGGTGACGAGGAACGCCCGGGCGATGTCGGCGGTCGGCACCGCGCAGATGGTGCGCAGCGTCAGCGCCACCCGCGCCTCGAGCGGCAACGCCGGATGGCAGCAGGTGAAGATGAGCCGCAGCCGGTCGTCGAGCTCGCCCGGGACCGCTTCCTCGGCAGGGGTCAGCACGGCGATCTCCTGCAGCTTCCGGCGCTCCACGGCGGCGCGGCGCAGCACGTCGACGGCCCGGTTGCGGGCGGCCGTCATCAGCCACCCGCCCGGGTTGTCCGGCACGCCGTCGCGCGGCCACCGCTCCAGGGCCGCGGCGAGGGCGTCCTGCGCGCAGTCCTCGGCCAGGGCCCAGTCGCCGGTGACCCGGATCAGCGTGGCGACGATCCTCGGATAGGCGTCGACGGCCGCCGCCGCGACCGGATCGCCGTCAGCCGGCGGGTTATGCAAAGGTCGCGAACGGCCGCAGCTCCAGCCGCCCGGCCCGCGCCATCGGGTGGGCCCGGGCGACCTCGATCGCCTCGTCCAGGTCGGCGCACTCCAGGATGTCGAACCCGACGATGACCTCCTTGGTCTCGGTGAACGGGCCGTCGGAGACGAGCAGCTCACCGTTGCGGACCCGGACGGTCGTCGCGGCGGACGTCGCGGCCAGCTGGTGGCCCGTCACCCGCCGCCCGGCGCCGTCGTGCCCGGCGACCCAGGCGACGATGTCCGGCTCGGGCGCCGGGTCGGTGTCGGGCTCGGTGTCGGTGCAGACGAACATCATGTACTTCATGGTGACGGGCCCTTCGTTCGACGGGATCTCACCATGGTGACGAGCGGGACCCCGCCGACCGGACAGCATGCGCGGAAAAAAATTATGCGAGTTGAAAGCGGGACACGACCTGCTGCAGCTCCGCCGACATGCGGGCGAGGTCGTCGGCCGACGTGCGGGTCTGCGTGACGCCGTCGTTGGTGACCTGGCTCGCCTGCGCGACGCCGCTGATGTTGCTGGCGATCTCGTTGGCGCCGGACGCGGCCTCGGCGACGTTGCGGGTCATCTCGTTCGTGGTGGCGCTCTGCTGCTCGACGGCGGCGGCGATCGTCGTGGCGTACTGGTTGGTCTCGTCGATGACGGCCGCGATCTGGGTGACGGCGGCGACGGCGGCGGCCGCGTCCTGCTGGATCGCGTCGATGCGGGCGGAGATGTCGCTGGTCGCCTTGGCGGTCTCCTGCGCCAGGTCCTTCACCTCACCGGCGACGACGGCGAAGCCCTTGCCGGCGTCGCCGGCCCGCGCCGCCTCGATCGTCGCGTTCAGCGCCAGCAGGTTCGTCTGCTCGGCGATCGCGGTGATCGCCTTCAGGACGGTGGTGATCTCGCCGCTGGAGTGGCCGAGCTTGCGGATCGTCGCCGACGCCTGCTGCGCGGTCACCACGCCGCCGCCGGCGACCCGGGCGGCGTCGGCGGCGCTGCGGGCGATCTCGGCGATGGCGGCACCCATCTCCTCGGTGCCGGCGGCCACCGTCTGGACGTTGCTGGACACCTCCCCGGCCGACCGTGACACGACGGCGGCCTGGGTGCTGCCGTCCGCCGCGCTGACGGCGATCTGGTTGCTCACCGCCGACAGCTCCTGCGCCGCCCCGGCGAGCGACGCGCTGCTCGCGCCGACGGCGAGCACCGACTCGCGCAGCTGTCCGGTGGCGGTGTTCAGGGCGCCCGCCATCGCGCCGAGCTCGTCGGCGCCGGCGACGTCCGCGGTCCGGGTGAGGTCCCCGACGGCGATCCCGGCGACGACGTGCCCGACCTGCGACACGGCCCGGACCAGCTGACCGGCGACCATCAGCGCGAACAGGACCGCCAGGGCGAGCCCCGCGACGAGCAGCGCCCACGTCCAGCGCTGCGCGTTGTCGTACGCGTCGCGGACCCGGTCCCGGCGGTGCTCCGCGGCGACGCGCTCCGCCTCCCCCGTCCGCTGCACCAGGTCGAACACCTTCGAGGCGAGCGGGGCGGTGACGTCGTCGCGGATCCGTTCGATCTCGGCGAGGTTCCCCGCCCTGCTGGCGGCGAACAGCTGCGTCGTGACCGCGTCGTGGTAGCCGGCGAACGCCGCCGCGATCTCGTCGGCGCGGGCCGGCGTGCCGGTCGTCCCGCGGTAGGTGGCCAGGTCCGCGGCGAAGCCCGTGGCGGCCGCGGCGACCTCCTGCTCGTACGTCGCCTTCTTCGCGGGGTCGGTGCTGAGCGCGTGGTTGAGCGCGGCGACGCGCACGGTCGAGATGTCGTTGCGGGCCTCGCTGAGCCCGGCGACCGGCAGCAGCCCGCGGACGTACAGCGCCTCCGCCTCCGTCTTGAGCTCGTGCAGCCGCACCGACGCGAGGGCCGCGCCGGCGACCGCGACGACGCCCAGGATCGCCACCACGAGCAGCACCTTGGTGCGGACCGCCCGGTTCGCGAGCCAGCGCGTCATCGCCATCACCTCGAGGTTCAGATCGGTTGCGGTCAGGTGCGCCTGAGGTGACTCGCCGCACCGTTTCGCCCGCTGCACCAGGGGCACCACTACTGGTGGGTGCCGGCAGCGGCACCGACCTTCTGCGATTGGGGTTCGCCATGGGACTGAGCGACAAGATCGACAACCAGGCGGAAGAGACCGCCGGCAAGGTCAAGGAAGGCGCGGGCAAGGCCACCGGCAACGAGCGGCTCGAGGCCGAGGGCAAGGTCGACAAGGCCTCGGGCAGCCTCAAGCAGGCCGGTGAGAAGGTCAAGGACGCGTTCAAGGACTGAGCGCGGTGAAAATAGGCCTGCGTCCCGCCGGGACGCAGGCCTTTCACATGTCCGGCTACAGGTCCAGGACCAGGATCGTCTCGGTCAGCAGCCGGCGGGCGAGGACGACGCCGTCGTCCGTCGACAGGCCGGGCAGGTCCGCGATCGCGTGCGCCCGGCCGTCGAGCAGTGCCCGGACCGCCGCCACGCAGACCGCCGGCATCGTGACCGTCCGGTCCGGTGCCGCGATCGCGACGTGCCCCGGGTCCGGCTCCGTGACCTGGATCCGCAGGCCGGGCCGCAGCCGGACCCGGTCGCCCGCGGCCAGCCGCGCGAGCGCCGCCGCCTGCGCGACCGGCCGCAGCGGCGCCGGCCGGGCCCCCGCTCCGCGGCCGCGGCGCCACCGGTCGGCGACCTCGTCGGGGCGCAGCGTGTCGAGCCACTCGTGCAGCGCCTTCACAGTGTCGGCGAGCAACGGGGCGATCGCCGACCCGTCGCCCGGGTCGGCGCCCATCGGCAGCCCCGCCCGCAGCGCCGGCGCGTCCGCGGCGAGGTCCAGCAGCGCCTCCACGACGCTGAGCCGGGTCGGCGCGCGCAGGCCGATCGTCAGGTGCAGCGACCAGTCGTCGAGCGCACCGGCGGCGTGCAGCCAGCCTCGCGGCAGGTACAGCGAGTCGCCCGGCTCCAGGACCGCGTCCAGGTGCGGCTCGCCCGCGGCGACGGCGGCGACCTCCTCGGCACGGCCGCCCCACGGCTGCCGCTCGACGGGGTCGGGGACCACCGGCGGGTGCACCCGCCACCGTTTGGTGCCCGCGACCTGCAGCACGAAGACCGCGTGCGTGTCGTAGTGCGTGGCGAAGCCCTGGTTGCCAGGCGGCGTCAGGTACGCGTTCACCTGCACCGGCACGCCCAGCTCCCGGCCCAGGTCACCGGCCAGGTCGACCAGCGGCGGCCACAGCCGGTGCAGGCCCTGCAGCACCAGCGTCGCACCGCCGGCGAGCTGCTCGAAGACCCGCTCGTCCAGGACCTGGTCGCCGACCTCGGCTCCTGGTCCGCCGCCGCCGGTGTACCGCGCGGCGGGGATCACCTTGCCCTGCCGGGCCATCCGCACGAACGGTGTGCGCAACGCCCGGCGGCTCAGCAGCTCGTCGACGTCGTCGAGGTCGAGCAGGTCGGTGTAGTCATCGGCCCGGCGCGACAGCAGCGGCGTGCGGTCCCAGTGCCGCTCGGCGAAGTCGTCGGCGGGGATCGGGACGCATCGGCGCAGCGCTGACCTCACCTTCTGACCGGCGCCGCCGCTGTCTGCGGTCATTCGCTCGCGCCGCCGTCCGCGCCGCCGTCCGTGGCGCGCGCGTCAGCGCCGCCGTCGTTGGGGCCCTCATCGGCACCGCCGTCGGCGCCGCCGTCCTCGGCCTCGATGTTCGCGCCGCCGTCGGCGGTGCCCTCGTCCATGGTCGCGCCACCGTCCGCGCCGCCGTCGTGCGCGGCCGGCACGGCACCGCCGTCGGCGGGTCCCTCGGGGCCCGGGCCGGGCGGGGTGGTGGTGATGTCGTCGTCGTTGAGCGCCATCGCTGAACTCCATCCTGATCGGGTCGGAGCTTCCCGTTACCCCGCCCACCACGAAGGCAATCGAATCGACGCAAAGCGGCTCACGCCCCGCTCAGCCCGGCGTTCCCGGCCGGCGGCGCAGGTCGGCCTCGGTGGCGTGCCGGTGCGCCACGGCGATCAGGTCGTCGAGGTCGGCGGCGGTACGGGCGCCGGGGTTGAGCACGCAGACCCAGCCCTGCCGCCCGTATGCGGGGTGCGGCAGGATCTCGTCGAGCCCGGCGAAGTCGATGCCCGCCTGCCGCTCGGGCAGCTCCGCGGGCGGGTAGCCGAGGTGCGCCTCGAACGCCTCGCGCCCGGCGTGCACGTTGACCCGGAACACGCCCGGCCGGTCCAGCCGCGACGCCTCGTCCCAGCCGGGGGTGTCCCGCCCGACGATCGTCGCGAACGGCATCCTGCGGTCCGGGCCGACGTAGAAGAACCGGTCGCCCCAGCTCGTCTCCGGCGCCCCCGACTCCTGCGTCGCGAGCAGCAGCTCGACGCCGGGCAGGGCGAGGATCCGGCCGGCGATCGCCTCCGGGGTGGCAGCGTCAGTCATGACTTCAACCGTATCGTTGAACCACCCGGTGAAGGTTTGGCGCGCTCCGTCAGTACAGTGGCGGCGAAAGCCTCAAGCGGTGCGCCCTGCACGGGGCATGAACAGCCGGACCGTGACCCCGCGGGCGGTGCTGGTGATGTGCAGGTCCCGGCACAGGTTCCGGACCATCCACAGGCCGCGGCCGTTGATCTCCTCGGGCGCCGGCAGCTCCCGCGACACGAACTCCGGCAGGCCCGGCCCGTGGTCGCTGACCTCGACCCGCACGCCCTCGTCCGTCTGCTCGATGACGATCCGCCCGCTGCCGCCGCCGTGGCGGATCGCGTTGGCGGCGAGCTCACTGACCGCGATCACCAGATCGCGCACGTTGGACGCGGAGACGCCGGCGAGGCGGGCGGTCTGCTCGACGAGCTCCCGGACGCGGCGTAGGCCATCGCCGGTGAACTCCCGAGTCACAGAGCGTATCCGGTCGCGTGTCATCGGTTACCGCGTCCTTACGCCCGTCTCGTGGCCTGCCAACTCGTGGCCTGCCAATTCGTCCCCCGAGCAGGACAGTACCCATCAGGCGCGCTCCCGAACCGTGCCGGACCCGTGCTGGCCGGCGGTCACACGGGTAGCTGCTGGGCGGTGGGTCGCAGGACGTCGCGGACGAGGTCGGAGGCCTGCGGCATGCCCGGGCGCGCGGTCGCGCCGGCACAGGCCTGGGACTCGGCGGCCCAGGCGGCGGTGGCCAGGTCGGCGAGCTCTGCGGCGGGGATGCCGGCGCGCAGCAGCGGGAACTCCTCGGTCGACTCGCGCCGGGTGTGGGCCAGCAGCATGGCGTGGACGGCGGCCAGGCCGTCGACGTCGCCGAGGCTGATGGAGACGTCGGCGAGGGCCTCGCTGATCCGGCGCTCCTCGTCGAGCAGGTGGTCGGCGAGGTGGTCCGGGGGGTCGAGGTGTCGGGTGAGCGGGTGGACGATCTCCTCCTCGATCGTCTCGTGGACGGCGATCATCCAGGCGAGCTCGCCGAACGCGGTGTAGCGGTCCTCCCCCGCGGCGGCCGCGGTCCTGTCGAACTGCTCGTCGATCCGGGACTGGTGCTCGGTGAGCATCGCCGGCAGGTCGGCCACGCCGGCGGCCGGCATCGCGGCCATCAGCTCCTGCGGGTCACGGTCCTCGTGCAGGCGGAGCAGGTCGCCGGCGGTGTGGAGGGCGGCGAGCTCCATCTGCAGGTGCAGCTCCCACAGCTGGCGCAGCCGGCGGTCGGTCTCCTGCTCCAGGAACGTGTGGTACATGGCGCAGGCGGCGCACTCCTGGACGACCAGCTGGGCCCAGAGGCTCTGGTCGCCACCCGGGGACAGGGCGGCCCCGGCGAACGGGTGCAGCGCGGCGAGCGTGTCGTGGCGGGCCGTGGCGGCCAGGCCGAGGCGCTGCACGGCACGCTGGGACTCCAGGTCGGGGCAGCGCAGGGCGGCACGGCGGTTGAACAGGGCGGCGGCCGCCTGGAGGGCTTCCATCTCGTCGACCCGGCCGCTCGCGCCGGGCTCGGCGGAGCGCAGTTGGGTCGCCTCGACGTCGAGCTCGTGCCAGTGCCGGCCCTGGCGGCCTACCGGCAGTCCCGGGTGCTCCAGCGGGTTGAACATGGGCCCTCCCTCGGCAAACCGAACCAGGCGTGACGAATCCGAACAAAGCGTGACAAACCAGCAAGTTCGCGCGGCGAATCCGAACCAGGCGTGACGCGGGACGCGTGACAAGGAAGCGCTACCCAGCTTCGGCGGCGCGACACCCATCCTCCTCCGATCCGGGGGCTCGCGAAGCAAAGATCGAGCGCCGGGAACGACCCATTGACTTTTAGTTAACTTTCTTTATCGTTGGGCATCAATCAGACCAACGCTGGAGGCATAGATGGCGCTACGACACCGGCTGGTGCTGGTCGCCGCCGCGACGATCCTGGCGGCGGGCGGCACGGCCGTCCTCGCCGGGACCGCGGAAGCGGCCGGCTCGCTGACCGCCACCCTCACGTACGACTCCGACTGGGGCTCCGGCTACCAGGCGAAGTACACGATCGCGAACGGCTCCGCGGCGACCGTCACGTCGTGGAAGGTCGAGTTCGACCTGCCGGCCGGGACCACGCTCGGCAGCTACTGGGACACCCTGGCCGGCCAGGCCGGCACCCACGTCACCGCGACGAACCGGACCTACAACGGCACGCTCGCGCCGGGCGCGTCGACCAGCTTCGGGTTCCTCGTCTCCGGCGGCGGCAAGCCCGCCAACTGCAAGCTCAACGGCGCCAGCTGCGCCGGCGTGGCCGACACGCAGGCGCCGACCGCCCCGGCGAGCCTGCGCGGCACCGGCGCCACCTCGTCCAGCGTCAGCCTGGCCTGGAACGCCTCGACCGACAACGTCGGCGTCACCGCGTACGACATCTACCGCGGCGGCACCCTGGCCACCACCGTCACCGGCACCAGCGGCACGGTCGGCGGGCTGTCGGCGTCGACGGCCTACACGTTCACGGTCAAGGCGCGCGACGCCGCGGGCAACACCTCCGCCGCGAGCAACCAGGTCAGCGTCAGCACCACCGCGGGTGGTGGTGGCGGCGGCACCGCGGTGCCCGTCGCACCGTACGTCGACATGGGCGCGTGGCCGACCCCGTCACTCCCCGACATGGCGACCGCCGGCAACCTGAAGAGCTTCACCCTCGCGTTCGTCAACAGCGCCGGCTGCAAGGCGTCGTGGTTCAACGCATACGACCCGAGGGCCGCGTGGGCGAAGGACCAGATCGACGCGATCCGCGCCCGCGGCGGCGACGTCAAGATCTCCTTCGGCGGTGCGAGCGGCATCGAGCTCGCCCAGGCCTGCGGCACCCCCGCGGCCGTCGCGGCGGAGTACCAGGCCGTCGTCGACGCGTACCAGCTCAACTACATCGACCTGGACATCGAGGGCGCGGCGGTGGCCGACCCGACCACGGTCGCGCGCCGGTCGCAGGCCCTCGCGCTGCTGCAGGCCGCCCGGCCCAACCTGAAGATCTCCCTGACCCTGCCGGTCCTGCCGGAGGGCCTCACCGCCGACGGCGTGGCCGTGGTCCGCTCCGCCCGCGACGCCGGGGTGAACCTCGACCTGGTCAACGTCATGGCGATGGACTACCAGCGCAGCAGCGGCGACTACGGCAACTTCGCCGTGCAGGCGGCGCAGTCGACGTTCGCGCAGCTCAAGACCCTGTACCCGGCGAAGACCGACGCGCAGCTGTGGCGGATGGTCGGCGTGACGCCGATGCTGGGCAAGAACGACGACGGCGGCACCTACGACCAGGCCGACGCTCGGCAGCTGGTGGCGTTCGCGCAGGCCAACCACCTGGGCATGCTGTCGTTCTGGGAGACCACCCGCGACCGCAACGCGTGCACCGGCGCGCTCTACATGTGCACCAACATCCCGCAGCAGCCCTACGAGTTCAGCCGCATCTTCGCCGCGTACACCGGCTGAGACCCGCGCTGAGCCGGCTCACGCACCGCGCTGAGACGGCTCACGCACTGAACGGCGTCGCCGGTGGAGCGGACCGGCGGCGCTGTTCGGCCGTGTCGTGCACCGTCTCCGTCGCGGGGTGGGAGAACACCGCCGGAGCGATCTTCGCCCGCGCCGGCGCCTCGACGCCGACGGGGGCAGGGGCGGCGCTGGGAGCGGGGGCGGGCGCGGGCGCACCGCCGGCGGGTCGCAGTGCGGCGGCGGCGTCGGCGGCGGACACCGCGCCGGAGCAGACCGCCCGCCACAGGGTCATGGCGGCGCCGGACACGGTGACGACCTGCCGGTCGAGGGCCTCCGGCGTCGCACCGGCCTTGGCCAGCACGGCGGCCGCGGCCGGCTGCAGGTCCACCCACGGGCGCACGGTCGCGGCGGTGAACCCGGCCGACGCCCACTGCGCCGCGAGCCGGCTGATCCGCTCCGCGACCGCCAGGGGCACGACGTCGCGGCCGCTCGGCCGCTCACCCAGCAGCGCCCGCGCCAGCTCGGTCAGCTCCGCGATCGGCACCCACCCAGCCTCGCCCTCGCTCACTGCGGTCTTCTGGGTCGGGCGGCGGCCAGTGGTCGGTTCCATGCCTCCATGATCCCTCATCGCGTAACCGGCCGGCTACGCGCACCCCTCCATGACAGCGCGTGACGCAGCAGCGGGCGGTAGACGCGGGCCGAGTCGGACAGCGAACCGAAGTGCGAGGTGCCGTTGTCGCCGATGTACGTGGTGGCGATGACCGTCTCGTTGATCTGCCGGCCGGCGCGCGCGGCGTGCAGCAGGACGTTCATCTCGTACTCGAACCGTTCGCCCGGGATCCCGCACAGCCAGTGCAGCAGGTCCGCCGGGTAGCCGCGCAGCCCGGTCTGCGTGTCCCGGACGCCGCGGCCGGTCGCGGCGCGGAACAACACGCGGGTGACGGCGTTGCCGAAGCGGCTGCGCAGCGGCACCCGGCCCTCGAAGCGGCGAACGCCGAGCACCATCTGGCCGCCGACCTCCACGTGCTCGGCGACCCGGAGGATGTCCTCCAGGAGGTGCTGACCGTCGGGGTCGGCGCAGACGACCGCCTGGCCGGGGTGCGCCGCGGCGATGTGCCGGAAGCCGGTCTTCAGCGCCGCGCCCTTGCCGCGGTTCGTCCCGTGTCGCAGCACCGTGCAGCCCAGCTCCCGGGCGCGGTGCAGGAGGCCCGCGGCGGCCGGTCCGCTGCCGTCGTCGACCACGACGACGTGCGCCCCCGGCCGCGCCCCGGACAGCGCGATGACGGTGCTGACGAGGCCGTGGCCCGGCTCGTACACCGGCAGCAGAAACATCACGGATGCCTGTTACCCAGCCGGGCGGCGGCGCAATGCCGCCACCGCCGCCCGCTCGCGGCGCAGCAGCCCGGCGGGGTCGGCGACGCCCAGGAACCAGAGCCGCGACGCGACGTGCAGCGCCCGCTCCCGCCGCGACGCCGGCTCGCCGCCGGTCGCGGGCACGTCGAGCAGCGCCGCACCACGCAGCCGCAGCACCTTGCGGGCGAGGAACCGGATCCGCGGCAGGTGCCACGCGTGCGAGACCAGCCCGAGCGGGTGCCCGGGGCCGAACTCGTGCCCGGCGAGCAGGCCGTCCTCGGCCGTGTGCAGCAGGTTCTCCAGGGTGCTCCGCGACCGGCACTCGGTCCGCAGCGCCGCGTGGCGGTCGAGCCCGGCGGTCCGCGCCCGGGCCACCATCAGGTCACCCTCCCGGCAGCCCTCCGGCGGTCGCGGCGCGCCCTCGGCCGCCTCCGCCCACCCGCCGCTGAACACGACCAGCGGCGCCGCCGCGGCGTCGAACGCGTCCCGGTGCGCCGAGACGTAGCCGATCGCGGCGTCGACCCTGGCGGCACCCGCCGGGGTGAGCACCCATTCCCCGCCGGCGGTCGCGACCCCTCGCCCGAACACCAGCAGCACGGTCGTCACCGGCGCCGTCACGATCCCACCGTACTCACCGCGCCGTGCTTGACTGCGCGGGTGACGGACGACGATCTCGCCTCGCTGCTGGCGCGGCTGCCGCGGCTCACCGGGCTCGAGCACGACCGGCTCGTCGTGACCGTCGAGCAACGCGGCGACCCCGCGGCGATCGGGCCGCTGCGGGAACGGGTGGGTGAGGCGCCGGGGGAGGCGCTGTTCGGACTGCACCACGCGCTGGTCCGGCTGACCGGCCACGACCCGGTGCTCCCCCTCGACCGCGACGCCTGGCCACACGCGGTGCGCCTGGCGTGGGCCGCCTGGACGCCGGCGACGGAGGCCCGGCCGCGGGTGGAGGACGTCGAGCCGCTCGGCGACGACCGGGCGAGGCTCGTGGTCGCCGACGGGCGCGGCGTCGTCGGCATCGACTACGACCCGACGCCACCCGGCTCGACCTGGCCGCGCTGGTTCAAGTCGCTCCTCGTCGGCGGGTCGCCACTGTACGGGGTGGGCTCCGACTGCGGCACGTGCGAGACCACGCTGCACCTCATCGGGTGGCCGGAGCGGCCCGCGGCGGCGCTGTCGCAGCTGGTGCGGGAGCGGCTCGGCGACGTGACCGCGCTGGACCGGGACGTGCTGGACGCGGTGGCGCCGCTGCTGACGGGGCTGCGCTCCGGGCACTACCTGGCCGCGCTCGCCGACCTGGACCTGGAGGTGGTCAGCGACCCGGCCGCGTCCTGGTGCGTGCGGCGCCACGAGCTGCGCGTCGACGAGGAGCCCTTCGACGTGCCGGAGGTCGACTGGCCCGGCACCGGCCATCTCCAGCTGCGCACGACGGTGCCCGGGGTGCGGCCGACGTTCGCCGTGGTGCTGCCGTCCCAGGACCTCGCGGCCGTCGATCCGCGTACCGTGGCGGCACACACGGCAAGGATCGCCGCGGGTGAACGGCCCACCGCCGTGGTCACCGCGTGGGTGGAGGACCGCGACGTGCGGATGGACCACCCCGAGCGGTTCTTCGTCGGGGTGGTCCTCGACGGACACCACAAGCTCGTCGCGTACGCGCGGCACGGCGTCCCGGCGCGGGTGCTGCTGCTGTGCCGGGTCGAGGACTCGTGGGGCCCTCCCGCCGACCGCACCGCGTTCCTGCGTGCGGTGCTCGACAGCATGGTCGGCTGAGCTACAGACCCGGCAGGATGCTCCGCGTGAAGGCGTCCAGGACGACCTTCGGGCCGGTGACGACGCCGTCCACGCGGACGACCGATCCGGTCACGGTGACGGTGGCGTTCGCGAGCGGGGCGGTGCCGCTGCCGTACGCGGTGCGCTGCGCGGCGGCCGACTGCTCAGCGGCGGCCGGGGACGCCGCGACGGAGCACACCACGGCGTGGATCTTCGCGTCCGACGACGGGCGGAGCGTGCCGACGGCGACGGCACCGGTCGCGGTGCTGGCGTAATGGGCGACCACGACGCCGCCGAGGCAGTCGGCGAGGGAGCGCGGCACCGGATCGCCGGCGAGGGACCTCGCCACGCTGACGACGTCCAGCGTCGCGCCCGCGCTGCCGATGAGGACGTCGGAGCCGATGGCGCGGACCACCGGGTAGACGCCGGCGGCCCGGTCGGCGGACTGCTTCGGCGCGATCAGGCGGTCGCCGTCGGCGGTCCAGCCCTTCGCCGTCAGCGCCGCCTGCACCGTGGCCGGGTCCTGGCCGCCGGCGAGCACGGTGACGATCGGGCCGGTGCCGGCGGTGACGGCGTAGGTGGCCGTGGTGTGGTTGATGCCGTAGCCCTCGCCGGGGCTCGCGCTGTGGGTGCCGTAGCCGGCGAGGGCCTTCCACTCCGCGCCGAGACCGTTGAGCGCGGTGGTGTCGGAGAACCGCACCACCTTGCGGGTGGCGTCGCCCGCCTCGATCCGGCCGAGCGCGGTCAGGAACGCCGTGCCGCCGGGCGTGCTGCTGGCGCGGCGCGTCGGGCTGGTGCCGGTGACGCCGGCGTTCGAGTGGTCCGACGACCTGTTCTTCGTGCGCTTCGGCTTGGACGAGCAGGCGGCCATGGAGAACGCCAAGGAGAAGGCGAGGATCACTCGCAACGCATGCATGGGCGCGATCCTAGGAACGGCCGTCAAGCATCGGCATTGACCGCGGTACATGAGCGAGTTACTTTGAGGATTCTTTACAGAAAGGTGGAGGACGTGCTGCCGAGGCACGAGCTGGACGTGCCGGACCCGGCGCCGCTGCCGTTCGCGATCGGCTCGTTCGACTGGTTCGGGCCGATGGCGCGGGCCGGCTTCCCGCACCGGCACAGCTTCCACGAGATCGTCTACGTCACCCGCGGCACCGGCGCGCACGTCGTGGACCTCGCCGCGCACCGCCTGCGGCCGCCGCAGCTCTTCGCGGTCGCACCCGGGCAGGTGCACCACTGGCGGGACGTCTGCGGGCTCGACGGCTGGGTGATCGTCTTCGCCGACGACGCGCTGCACCAGCACCCGGAGGACCGCCGCGCCCTGACGGCCCTGTCGGCCGCGCCCGGGCTGCGACCCGCCCCCGGCGACGCGGCCGGCCTCGAGTCGCTGCTGGCCGCGATGGCGCTCGAGTACACCGAACGCCGGCCGGGCTTCACCACCGTCCTGGCCGCGCTGCTGCACGTGCTCGTCGTCCGCGCGCTGCGCCTCGGCGCGCCGAGGCCCGCGGATCCGGCGCCGGGCGTGGCGGAGCGGTTCGGCCGGCTGCTCACCCACGACACGGGGATCGCGCCGACCGTGCGGGCCTACGCGGCGCGGCTCGGCGTCTCCACCAGCCACCTGACGGAGGCGGTGAAGGCGTCAACCGGCGAGCCGCCCGGCCGGCTGATCCGCCGCGCCCAGGCCCTGGAGGCGCGGCGGCTGCTGGCCCGGACCGGGCTGAGCGTCGCGCAGGTCGCGCACGCCGTCGGGTTCGCCGACCCCGCGTACTTCTGCCGCTTCTTCCGCCGCGAGGTCGGCGTCACCCCCGGCCGGTTCCGGGAGCTCAACCGGGAGTGACCCCGAACTTGCAGTACACGTGCCCCCTGGGGAGGAGACGGCCCGCCCGGTGCGGCGCCCGGGCGGGCCGGGGTCTCAGGTGCGGTACCAGCGCTGGTTGGCGCCGCCGTTGCAGGTCCAGATGGCCAGCGGGGTGCCGTTGGCCGTGCCGTGCGCGGTCGCGTCGAGGCACTTGCCGGACGCGACACTGACGACGGTGCCGTCGGCGTTGACGCTCCACTGCTGGTTGGCGCCCGTGTGGCAGTCGTAGATGATGACCGGCGGGCCGTCCGCGGTGGCGGCACCATTCACGTCCAGGCACTTGCTCCGCGGTGAAAGGCTGAACCAGCACATGCGCATCGTCGGCGTCACCGGCACCGAACTGTTTCTCACCGGCCCGCTGCAGGTCGTCCGCGTCGAGGTCGAGGACTGGCCGGGACGGCTGGACATCACCGGCGACGGCGTCGCGGGCCACGCCGACGTCCACAGTGGACCTCTGGTTGAGGTCGGCGTCTCGTGTACCGCGCCGCCCGGCGCGACGGTGCCGATCCGGGTGACCGCCACCGGTGGGCACACGGTCGAGGCCTCCCTCGTCGTCGCCGAACCGGGCTGGACGGTGTGGATGGTGCCGCATTTCCACTACGACCCGGTCTGGTGGAACACCCAGGCGGCCTACACGGCGACGTGGGACCGCGAGGGCCGCCTCGGCACCGAGTTCCGGGCCGCGTTCCAGCACACCGGCTTCGACCTGGTCCGGCTGCACCTGGAGACCGCCCGCCGCGACCCGGACTACAAGTTCGTCCTCGCCGAGCTCGACTACCTGAAACCCTACTGGGACAGTCACCCCGAGGACCGCCGGTACCTGCGGACCCTGCTCGCCGAGGGCCGCCTCGAGCTCATGGGCGGCACCTACAACGAGCCCAACACCAACCTCACCTCCGCCGAGTCGACGATCCGCAACCTGGTGCACGGCATCGGCTTCCAGCGCGACGTCATCGGCGGCGACCCCCGCACCGCCTGGCAGCTCGACGTCTTCGGGCACGACCCGCAGTTCCCCGGGCTCGTCGCCGACGCCGGCCTCGACTCGTCGTCGTGGGCGCGCGGCCCGTTCCACCAGTGGGGGCCGATGCTGTGGACGTACGAGCCGCGCGACGGCTGGGGCGACCCGTCGGCGATGCAGTTCAGCTCCGAGTTCGAGTGGATCTCCCCCTCGGGCCGCGGCGTGCTGACCCACTACATGCCCGCGCACTACTCGGCCGGCTGGCACATCGACGCCCAGCCGACCCTCGCCGGCGCGCAGCAGAGCGTCTACGAGCTGTTCCTGCTGCTGAAGAAGGTCGCCGCGACCCGCAACGTGCTGCTGCCCGTCGGCACCGACTACACGCCGCCGGCGAAGTGGGTGACGGAAATCCATCGCGAGTGGAATTCCCGCTACGCCTGGCCCCGCTTCGTGTGCGGGCTGCCCCGCGAGTTCTTCGCCGCGGTCCGCGCGCAGCTGGCCGCCGACGGTGTCCCGGCCGCGCCGCAGACCCGCGACATGAACCCGGTCTACACCGGCAAGGACGTGTCGTTCATCGACACCAAGCAGGCGCAGCGGCACGTGGAGGCGCTGCTGGTCGACGCGGAGCTCTTCGCGACCGTCGCCGCCGCGCTGCACGGCGCGCAGTTCCCGCACGCCGAGGTCGACAAGGCGTGGCGGCAGCTCGTGTACGGCGCCCACCACGACGCCATCACCGGCAGCGAGTCCGACCAGGTGTACCTGGACCTGCTGACCGGCTGGCGGGAGGCGCACGACCTGGCGGGGTCCGTGCTGGACGGGGCGCTGGACCGGCTCGGCCCGCGACCCGGCGGGGGGCCGGACCGGTCCGTGGTCGTCTTCAACCCGTCGGCCTGGCCCCGCACCGACCTGGTCCGGGTCCGCGTCGACCTGCCCCGCCCCGGCACGACCGGCCTCACGGTCGGCGACGTGCCCGTCCAGCTGGAGCACCCGCGCCACCACGAGGACGGCACCCTCGCCTCGGTCGACGTGGTCTTCCGCGCCACCGACGTGCCGTCGCTCGGCTACCGCGCCTTCCCCCTGACGCTCTCCTCCGCCCTTGCCTCCGCCCCGGCCTCCGCCCCGGCCTCCGCCCTTGCCTCCGCCCCGGCCTCCGCCCCGGCCTCCGCCCCGGCCTCCGCCCTTGCCTCCGCCCCGGCCTTCGGCTGGACTGCGACCGGGGGCGAGCCGGTCATCGCCAACGACGTCTACCGCCTCACGGTCGACCCGGCCCGCGGCGGCTGCGTGTCGAGCCTCGTCGACCTGCGCACCGGCCGCGAGCTGCTGCGGCCCGGCCGGGTCGGCAACGAGCTGCTCGTCTACGACGAGTACTCCGCCCACCCCCGCTTCCACGAAGGGCCCTGGCACCTGCTGCCGAAGGGCCCCGCCACCCACGGCTCCGCCCGGGAGCCCGCCGCGGGCGTCCTGGTCGAGCACGGCCCGCTCGGCGAGCGGATCACCGTCACCGGCGCGGCCGGCCCGCTGCGGTTCACGCAGACCCTGACCCTCTGGCACGGCGACGAGCGCCTCGGCCTCGCCACCCGGGTCGACGACTTCACCGGCGAGGACCATCTCGTCCGGCTGTGCTGGCCGGTGGACGTCCCCGGCGGGCTGCCCGTCAGCGAGGTCGGCAACGCCGTCGTCGGCCGCGGCTTCGGGCTCGTCGAGGTCGACAGCGGGCAGGCGCCGTGGACCCTCGACAACCCGGCGCAGCACTGGTTCGCGGTCTCCAGCACCGCCCGCGTCGACGTGCACGACCTGTCCGGCGTACGCCGGCACACCAGAGCGATCGGGATCGCCGAGATCGTTGCCGCGCAGGACGTGCGGGACCTCGCCGTCGCGCTGGTGCGGCGCGGGGTCACCGCCACGACGTCCCGGCCCGGCGGCCCGCGCTACGGGCGACTCGCCGTCGACTCCAACCTGCCGGACGTGCGGATCAGCGTCGGCCGGACCGCGTTCACGGAGGCCGTCCTCGCCGCCGCGGACCCCTCGTACGCCGGCGAGGTCGACCGGCAGCTCGCCGCCGCGGGCCGCGCCCGGGTGCTGGTGCCCGCGGCTCGGCCGCTGACGGACGTGTGGGTGCCCAACGCGGACCTCACCGGCGTCCTGGACCTGCCGGTGCTCATCGTCATCGGCGCCGGCGCGGTCGAGGCGCTGTGCGACGACCTCGCCGCCACCGGGACCGTGCCGGTGACGCAGCCGTTGACCGTCATGCCCGACCCCGATCTCGACGACCGGACCGTCGCCATCGTCAACCGCGGCATCCCCGGCTTCGCCGTCGACACCACCGGCGCGCTGCACCTGTCGCTGCTGCGCTCCTGCACCGGCTGGCCGTCCGGGGTGTGGATCGACCCGCCGCGCCGCACCGCACCCGACGGCTCGACCTTTCAGCAGCAGCACTGGACCCACACCTTCGACGCCGCCCTCGTCGCCGGCCCCGGCGACTGGCGGGCCACCGCCCTGGTGCGGCACGGCCACGAGGTGAACCACCCACTGCACGCCCGCGTGGTCCCCGGCTCCTCCGCTGAGTCCGCAAGCTACCTGACCGTCTCATCCACCGGCGACATCGTCGTCACCGCGCTCAAGCCTTCAGGAAATCCACTCGCCATTGGAATCCCCCCAGCCACGGTCAACAACGTCACGGTGCGCCTCTACGAGGCGTCCGGCTCCCCCACCGACGTCCGGCTCGCCCTGTGGACCCCGGTGACGGCCGCCCACTCGACCAACCTCCTGGAATCACCCGCCCCCGTGCTGCCCGTGCGCGACGGCGCGGTGCTGCTGTCGCTGGACGGTGCAAGCATCGCGCAGCTCACGGCCGACACAGACCCCATCGCCCCGGCCCCGGCGCCGGCCGCCCCCGCCTACGCGAAGTACTGGCTGCACAACACCGGCCCAGCCCCGACCGGCAACCTCCCGGTGACAGTCCACCTCGACCCACCCGTCGCCACCATCACCCCCACGCCGACCGCCCCGCCCACCACAACCGCCCCGCCGCACGTGCCTGAGGCGGCCGCCGCACCCGACGCGCCCACCACAACCGCCCCGCCCCACGTACCTGAGGCGGCCGCCGCACCCGACGCGCCCACCACAACCGCCCCGCCCCACGTACCTGACGCGGCCGCCGCACCCGACGCGCCCACCACAACCGCCCCGCCCCACGTGCCTGACGCGGCCGCCGCACCCGACGCGCCTGACACAGCCGCAACTCCCGCGACTCCGACATCTCCCGCCATGCGCGCCGTGCCCGCGGCTTTCGACGCGACCGCAATTCCCACAACGCCCGAAGCGCCGGCACCTCCGGCAACCCTCGCCGTGCCCGCCATGTCCGCAGCTCCTGTCACGTCGGCGGCTTCCGATGCGCTGGCTGCTGCCGTCACACCCGCCACTGATGTCGTGAGCGGCGGCGGGGCGGTGGCCGTGACGGTGACCGTGGCGTCGGATCTGGCCCGCGACCGCGCTGCCGGCACCGTCTCGCTCGAGGTGCCGCCGGGGTTCGGGGCGGAGCCGGGCGGGTTCGCGTTCGACCTTCCGCCGGGCGAATTCGTCCGGCACCAGGTCGTAATCCATCCTCCGTTGGATATTCGGCAGGGGGTGTACTGGCTGCGCGCCAGCACCTCGCACGGTGTTGAGGACTTCGTGCGGCTGCTCGTCGGCGTCGACGGACCCGAAACCGTGACGGCCGCCTGGAGCGACCCCGGCCCGTTGCGACTGCGCCCCGGGCAGTCCAGCCAGCTGGAGCTCTCGCTCGAAACCGACGCCGCCGGGCCGATCGTCGTCGACGTGCAGCTCATCAGCCCGTGGCACACCTGGGACGTGTTCCCGGCACCCTCGCGCCGGGTGGACCTGAGTGGGCGGACGACGCTGCGGATCCCGGTCACGGTCCCGGACGGGCATGACCCGGGCACCTGGTGGGCGCTGTGCAAGGTCGCCCACGCCGGCGAGCTGCACTACACGGCGCCGGTCACCGTCACGGTGCTGCCATGACCGCCGTCGCCTGGGTGGCCGGCAGGCCGCTCGACGTCGCCGCGGTCGACGCGCGGCTCGCGGCGATGCGCCAGGGGCCTTACGCGGCGCGGCTCCCCGACCCGGCCACCGCGGAGGGCCGCAACCTCCGCCGCTGGCTGGTGCAGGTGCTGACCGTGGAGGCGGTCGTCGCCCACGAGGCACACGCGCTCGGGGTGACAGCGGCCTCCGGCGACGCGCCCCGGCAGGTGACGCTCGCGGAGGCCTTGCGGTCCGGCGGCGTGACCGCGGCGGTCGTCGCGGCCCATCCCCTCGCACGGTCGCTCCGCGCGGTCGTGGCGCCGCCGGTGCCCGCCACCGAGGCGGACACGGCGGCGTACTACGACCGCAACCGGGACCTCTTCCCGTTGGATTTCGCGCAGGTGCGTGACGCGCTCGCCGCCCGGCTCGGCGCGGAGGACGCCGAGCGGCGGTTCGCGCGGTGGCTCGAGGAGCGTTGCGCCGCGCTGGTGCGGTTGGCGCCCGGTTACGAGCACCCCGGCGACCCGAGGCACCCGGACGCCGTGCACCGGCACTGACCGCTCAGCCGGTCAGGTCCAGCGCGGCCCGGACGACGGAGTCCGTGTCGATGCCGTGGTAGCGGTAGACGTCCTCCAGGCCGCCGGCCTGGCCGAACCGTGACACGCCCAGCGACAGCGTCCGCACCCGGTTGACCGTGGCCAGGAACGCGAGTGTGTGCGGGTGCCCGTCGAGGACCGTCACCATCGGCGCGGCCCGGTGCTCGGGAAACACCTGGTCGAGGATCCACGACGGCCCGTCGCCCTGCCCGCGGCGCGCCTGGACCGCCTCGAACAGGCGGCCGGGGCTGGTCACGCAGATGACCTCGGCGTCGACGCCGAGGCCAGCGAGCCGGTCCGCGGCCGCCAGGGTCTCGGTGACCATCGCGCCCATCCCGACGAGCGTGACCGCCGGGGTCGCTCCCGTCGCGGCGCGCAGCGTGTACGCCCCGGCCAGGACCTGGCGGCGGCGCCGCTCGCGGGCGGCCGGGTCGGTGGGGACCGCGGCCAGGGCCTGGTTGACCGGGCGGGTCGACAGCCGCAGGTAGGAGGAGCTGCCGTCGGGCCGGCCGAGGCGGGAGATCGCGTCGAACAGCGTCCACTCGACCTCGATCGCGAACGCCGGCTCGAAGCTGACGCAGCCGGGCTGCTCCAGGCCGATCGACGGCGTCTTGATCGACTGGTGCGCGCCGCCCTCGGCCGCGAGGCTCACCCCGGACGGGGTGCCGACGAGGATCGACTGGCCGCCGGCGTAGATGCCGTAGGACCAGGGTTCGAGGGCCCGCTCGACGAACGGGTCGTACAGCACCCCGATCGGGAACAGGGGCTGGCCCCAGCGGCTCCAGGTGGCGCCGAGCTCGCCGATGAGACCCACCAGGTTGACCTCGGCGATGCCCAGCTCCATGTGCTGGCCGGTGGGGCGCTCCCGCCAGTGCATGGTGGTCTCGCTGTCGTCGGCGAACCAGTTGTGCCGCTCCGTCGGCGACCACACGCCGACCTTGTTGAGCCAGCCGGCGAGGTTGGTGCTGGAGCTGACGTCGGGGCTGACGGTGACCACCCGGCGGGCCGCCTCGGGCGCCTCGCGGGTCAGGTCGAGCAGCGCCCGGCCGAGCGCGGCCTGCGTGGTGGACGTGCCGGACGGCGTCCGGCCGATATCGGTGGGGATGGCGGGCGGCGCCACGGCCGCCGGGGTCTCGCGCCGCAGCCGGTCCGCCGTGTCGCGGCACAGCCTGCCCGCGGCGGAGTCGGCGGCGAACCGCACCCACGGCCGACCGGCGTCCATGCCCAGGCCGGCGGCGAGCTGCTCGTACTGCTCGACGGTCAGCAGCGAGGAGTGGTTCTGCGGGTGGCCCTGGGTGGGCAGGCCGTAGCCCTTGATGGTGTACGCGATGACGACCGTCGGGCGGGTGTCGTCGATCTGCGCGAAGGCGGCTCGCAGCGCGTCGAGGTCGTGGCCGCCGAGGTTGCGGATCGCCTTCGTCAGGGTGTCGTCGTCGAGGTCCGCGACCAGCGCGGCGACCTTCGGGTCGGTCCCGGGCAACCGGGCCCGCAGCTCGTCGGCGCCGCAGCGCAGCAGCCGCTGGTACTCCGGGTTGGGCATGTCGATGATCCGGCGCTTGAGCTCGGCGCCGCCCGGCCGGGTGAACAGCTCTTCCAGGAGCCGGCCGAACTTCACCGTGATCACCTGCCAGCCGGCGGCGGCGAACATCTGCTCCAGCCGGCCGGCGGCGATGTGCGGCACGACCCGGTCCAGGGACTGCCGGTTGAGGTCGACGATCCAGACGACCTCGCCGAGCTCCGCGACGGACGCGTCGAGCATCGCCTCCCACACGGCGCCCTCGTCGAGCTCGGCGTCGCCGACGAGTGAGTACTGCCGGCCGCCGCCGGTCCTCGCGTCGGTCTGCGCGTCGACGAACCGCCTGGCGATCGCGCCCCAGATCGGTGCGGTCGCGCCGATGCCGACCGAGCCGGTCGAGTAGTCGACGGGGTCGGGGTCCTTCGCGCGGCTCGGGTAGGACTGCAGCCCGCCGAACTCCCGCAGCCGTGGCAGGTAGGACTCGTCCAGCTCGCCGAGCAGGTAGTTGACGGCGTGCAGGACCGGCGACGCGTGCGGCTTGACCGACACCCGGTCTCCCGGCCGCAGCTGCTCGAACCACAGCGACGTCATGATCGACACCATCGACGCGCACGACGCCTGGTGCCCGCCGACCTTGAGCCCGCTCGGGTTGGGCCGGACCCGGTTGGCATGGTGGACCATGGCCGTGGACAGCCACAGCACCCGGTCCTGGACCTGCTGCAGGGCGTCGGGCTCGGCCTGATCCGTCACGGGCACCACCGGTGTGTGGAGGATGCTGGTCATGATGCCACAGTAGGGTGGAATATATGATAGACGCAAGAGTCTCCTGTGGCAGCCGTTGCAGGTGTACGACTCCCCTGCGTGGCAAGGCGATCCAGGCAACACACCGAAACGCACGCGGATGCGCTACCGTATATTCGTGGTGTCTGAGGCGTCGCTCGAGAAGTCAGCCGGCCGGGTCGGACTGCGGTCCGTCGCAGGGCCGAACTCCGCCGTGGACCGGGTGACCGCCGAGATCAGGCGCGGCGTCCTCAACGGCACACTGAAGGCCGGCTCGAGCTTCTCGATCGCCGACCTGAGCGTGCAGCTCGGGGTGAGCCACATCCCCGTCCGCGAGGCCCTCCGGCGCCTGGAGACCCAGGGGCTCATCACCCTGCGCCCCGGCCGCAGCGCGATCGTCAACCCGCTAGACCGCGACGAGCTCCGCTCGATCTACCGGCTGCGCAAGCTCATCGAGTGCGACCTGGCCGCCCGCGCCTGCATCGGCCTGACCCCCGCCGACCTGGACGAGGCCGAGCGCCTGCTCAAGGCGTTCACCCACTACGAGCTCGACGCCGACGAGTCCTGGGAGATCCACAAGCAGTTCCACCTCGCGCTGCTCCGCCCCGCCCTCACCGAGTGGGACCTGCGCCTGCTGGAGCAGCTGTGGCACGCCTGCGACCGCTACACCCGCGTCGTCTACGAGACCTACCAGATCGACCGCGAGGAGCGCCGCCGCCGGGAGATCGCCCACCGCCTCCTGATCGACGCCGCCCGCACCGGCTCCCCGGCCGAGCTCAAGCTGGCCGTCAACGAGCACCTCGCCGAGCACGAGCTCGCCTGCCTCGAGTGGATGGCCGCTCTTCCCCCAACCTCCTGACACCGCAGGGACGGCAAAGGACCCGACCCCGGACGGGACACGTCCGTGCATCGGGTCCGAGGGCCGGCCAGGGCGTCGCTGCGGCGCGCGGGGCGCCCCGGCCGGCGGTCTTCGTGGTGTTTAGCGGGCCGCGTGCCGGGCGTACGCCTCAGCCATCGCCGGGACGAGGGCCAGCGCGGCGGGTCGGTCCAGCCGGTCGGTGCGCTGCTGCATGATGCCCCCCAGCCGGCGCTCCGGCGGGACCTCGTCGCCGCGGGCGGCGACCAGGGTGTGGAAGTGCGGGTTCGCCTCGCCGAAGGTGAGCATGTAGGTGGCCGGGGCGCCGGTCACCTCGCTGACGGCGGCGGAGAGGTCGCGGGCGCGGCGGCCGTACGTGGCCAGCTCCGCGTCGCTCAGGCCGCTGATCCGCAGGGCGTGGCGGCGGACCCGCAGCACGAACCAGCCGGGGACGTCGAAGCCGTCGAGCACCTCGCACGCCCAGAGGTCGTCGCGGAAGACCACCGCGGCGTCCTCGAGGGCCTCCATCTCGCAGGGTGTGCAGCCGGCGGTCACGAGGCGCTCCCGGTGACGCGGGTGACGAGCGAGCCGAGGCCCTCGATGGTGCTGACGAGCTCGTCGCCGGGGCGCAGGTAGACGGCCGGGTCGCGGCCGAAGCCGACGCCGGCCGGGGTCCCGGTGAAGATGAGGTCGCCGGGGCGCAGCGGCAGGTGCGACGACAGGAACGCCACCAGCGCGGGCACGGTGAAGATGAGGTGCCTGGTGCGTGAGTGCTGGACCTCGTCGCCGTTGCGGCGGCAGCCGATCTCCAGGTCGTCGGGGTCGCCGAGCTCGCCGGGGGTCACCAGCCACGGGCCGATGGGCCCGAAGCCGGGCAGCGACTTGCCCAGGCCGAACTGCGGCGGCGTGCCGCCGGCGAACTGCAGCGTCCGGTCGCTGAGGTCCTGCCCGATCGTCAGTCCGGCGATGTACGACCATGCGTCCGCCTCGGCGACGTGCCGGGCGGGGCGGCCGATCACCACGACCAGCTCCACCTCCCAGTCCACCGTCGAAGACGGCAGGTCGACGGCGCCGGGGCCGGTGATGCAGGAGCTGAACTTGGGGAAGACCATCGGCTGCGATGGCAGCACCATGCCGGACTCGCCGGCGTGGTCGGCGTAGTTGAGCCCGACGCCGAACACCTGCGACGGCCGCGGCACCGGCGGGCCCGCGTCCGGCGGTGGAGGCAGCGGCGGACCGGCCGGCGGGCGGGTGTCGGCCCAGGCCAGGAACTCGTCCCAGTGGTCGAGGACGTCGTGCGGGTCGGGGCCGAACCGGCCGCCGCTGGCGGACGCGACGTCGACCAGGTCGGCGCCCTCCTGGCTGACGAGGCGGCCGGCGACGTTGGCGAGCCGCATCAGTCGAACACCGTGACGACGGCGTCGGCGTGGATGTCGTCGTTGACGCGGTCGGTGTCGTCGGCGCGGCGCCAGATCTCGTAGCCGTTCTCCCGGCAGATCTTGCCGTCGCGCATCTGGAACGCGTGGATCAGCCTCATGCTGCACCGGGTCCCGGGCGGGAACGGGCAGTTGCGGAAGCCCTCCTGCGTGATCGTCAGCTCGAAGATGCTGTCGTCGAAGACCCACTCCTCGGTCGCGAACCGGTGCAGGTTGGTGATCTTGTGGACGTGCATCGCCGCGAAGATCTGCAGGTACTCGGCCTTGACCGTCTCCTTGTCCCGATGGACGAGGCCGCGGGCGGGGACCTCCCAGACGATGTCGTCGGTGTAGACCGCGATCGCCTGGTCGATGCTCTCCGGGTTCTCGTTGTGGAAGTGCTCGTCCACGGTCGCGTTGTTCAACGCGATGATCGCTTCCCGCTTCTCGGCCTCGGTCTGGGCAGACATGGGTGGCTCCGTTTCTTGCAAAGGAGTGCACGCGCCCGGCAGGGGACGGACGCTAGAATATATTTTCTAGCCTGACATGCTGCCCGGGCGAGCACAAGACCTTCCGGATCTCGCCCGAACGGCGGAAGCTGCAGCACTGGCCACGCGATGCGAGGAACTCCGCCTACGCTGGTTGTGCGAGAACGGATCGTGTGCGAACGTCTGGAGTCAAACGTATATCCTAGCGCCGCCACAGGATGGAGTTGCCCCATGTCTGTAGAGATGGACGCCGGGTCCCCGGAGCTGGTCCGCGAGGCGATCATCGCCCGGAACAACGCGACCGTGGACCAGCACTTCCACAACGAGAACCCCGAGGGCATCGACCTCGCCATCGCGGTCTACACCGACGACATCATCTGGGAGGTCCCCGCCCGCGGCCTCCTGCTCAAGGACAAGGCCGAGGTCAAGGCCGAATACCTGAAGATCTTCGACGCCATGCACGTCCACAGGATCACCAACCTCTACCGGTTCGCGACCGAGGAGTGGGTGTTCGACGACAGCATCTTCGAGATCACGGTGAAGACCGACGGGTTCCGCAACTGCCCGTTCCCGCCCGGGACCCGGTGCAGCATGAGGCTGATCCACGCGTTCCAGATGCGCGACGGGAAGATCTGCCGGGAGAACGGCTACGAGCTGTGGCGCCGCGCGGACGACACCGACCGGGTCAACGACGACATCCCGGCCGACGCGAAGGTAACGGTGTTCGACTGATGGCCGTCCTGCTCATCGGCGCGACCGGCAACGTCGGCCCGCACGTCGCCCGAGCGCTGCTGCGCCGCGGCGACGACGTCGTGCGCGTCCTCACCCGCGACGCCGCCCGCGCCGCCACGGTCCTGCCGCCCGGCTGCCAGGTCGTCGAGGGCGACCCCGGCGACGACGACACGGTCGTGACCGCCGCGGCCGGTGTCGACGCGGTCTTCCTGCTCAGCGGCCACGACCACGACATGGCCGACCTGCAGCTGCGCATCATCCGCGCGCTGCGCCGCCTGCCGGTGCGGATCGTCAAACTGTCCGGCACCAGCACCGCGATCAACCCCGACGGCCCGTACACCTGCCGCCAGCACTGGGAGATCGAGCAGGTGCTCGTCAACAGCGGGCAGCCGTTCACGATCGTGCGCCCCAACGGCTACATGCAGACGCTGATCGGCACCATCATGATGCCGGCCGTGCGCGCGACCGGGCGCATCCCCAACGCCATCGGCGACGCCGGCATCAGCCTGGTCGACACCCGCGACGTCGGCGACGTCTGCGCGGAGCTGCTCACCGAGGACCGCTGGACCGGGCAGACCGTCGTGCTCACCGGCGGGCGTGCGGTCACGTACCGCGAGATCGCCGGCCTGCTCGGCGCCGAGACCGTCGACATCACCCCTGCCGACGTGCGCGCCTCGCTGCTGGAGCGGGGCACCGCGCTGTGGGAGGCCGAGCACTTCCAGGAGATGTACCAGCTGTTCCGCGATGGGCAGTCGGAGTTCGTGACGCCCGACGTCGAACGGGTCCTCGGCCGCGCACCCCGCACCGTGGAGGACTACCTCCAGGAGCTGGCCGTCTCCTCCCCCGTGAACGCATGAGCGGGCACCTGAGGACCAGCGTGCTGGTCGTCGGCGGCGGGCCGGTCGGGCTGGCCACGGCGATGGAGCTGGACCATCACGGCGTCGCGTCGGTGGTCGTCGAGCCGCGGGAGCACGTCTCCTACCTGCGCCCCCGCGCGAAAACGACGTCGGCGCGCACGATGGAGCTGTTCCGCCGGTGGGGCCTCGCCGACACCGTCCGGCAGCGCGCCCCGCTGCACGTCGAGTGGTCCAAGGACATCGTCTTCTGCATGTCGGTCACCGGCCGCGAGGTGACCCGGCTGACCGGCACGCTCGGGCTCGCCCTCGCCGGCACCGACGTCGCCGCCGAGCCGGGCCAGCAGGTGGCGCAGCCGATCGTCGAGCAGGCGATGCGCGACTCCCTCGGCCGCCCGGAGAGCCACGCGACGCTCCTGCTCGGCCGGCGGGCCGTCGCGTTCGACGAGCGCGGCAGCACGGTGGTGGTGACGCTCGAGGACGCGGACGGCACCACGTCGACCGTCGAGGCCGACTACGTCGTCGGCGCCGACGGGCCGCGCAGCGCCGTCCGCACCGCGATGGGCGCGGTGTACGAGGGGTCCAGCCTCCCCCGCCCGAACGTCAGCATCACGTTCGAGTGCGCCGAGCTCGGCGACCTGATCCCGCACGGCAACGCCGTCCAGTACTGGGTGCTCGACGCCGCCGCACCCGGGCTCGTCGGCCGCCTCGACCTCGACGGCACCTGGTGGGCGATCGCCACGGTCCGCCCGGACGAGGACGAGGACGACGACCACACCGGCGAGGTCGACGCCACCGCGCTCGTGCACCGGCTGCTCGGCCGGGAGCTGCCGATCAAGGTGATCGCGACCGACCCGTGGTGGGCACGGACGCTGATCGCCGACAGGTTCCGCCGCGGGCGGCTGTTCGTCGCCGGCGACGCCGCGCACCAGAACCCGCCGTGGGGCGGCCACGGGTACAACACCGGCATCGGCGACGCGGTCAACCTCGGCTGGAAGCTCGCCGCCGTCATCAACGGGTGGGCGCCGGAGGCGCTTCTGGACAGCTACGAGGCCGAGCGCCGCCCGGTCGCGCAGCGGTTCGTCGCGGCCGCCGCGGAGAACGGCAAGAGCGGGCCGGCGGTCCTCTCCGCCGCGGCCGGCCTGACCAGCGGTGGCGCCACCGAGGAGGCCGCCGCGGTCATCCAGGCGGCGAAGCGCACCGAGTTCCATAGCGACGGCCTGGTGCTCGGCGTCGGCTACACCGAGTACGCCGACGTGCAGACCACCAACGGATCCGACTACCTGCCGGTGGCCGCCCCGGGCAACCGGCTCCCCCACACCTGGCTGCCCGACGGGCAGTCCCTGTTCGACCGGCTCGGGCCCGAGCTCACCATCATCGGCCCGGCCTGGCACGCCGCCGTGTTCATCCGCCACGCCGAGCGGCACGGCATCCCCCTGGCCGTGCTCGACGACCCCTCGCTCGGACTGGACGCGTTCTTCAGCGGACGACTGGTGCTGGTGCGCCCCGACCAGCACATCGCATGGATCGGCCGTCCGGTCCCGGACGCCGAGGCCGAGCGGATCGTCGACGAGGCGATCCGCGGAGAATGGAGACACCAACCATGACACCCACCGCCACTCCCTTCACCCACACCAGTGCCGACGGCCTGACGGTCACGGGCCGCCGGAACACCCCGCAGACGCCGGCCGCGGCCGCGCAGGTGCCGCTCGTCATCGCGATCCACGGCGGCACGTACACCTCCGAGTACTTCGACATCCCCGGCTACTCGCTGCTGGAGCGGGCCGCCGCGCTCGGAATCCCGGTCATCGCCCTCGACCGCCCGGGCTACCTCGGCAGCACCCACGTGGAGCCCGGCGAGTCGATCATCCTCGCCAACGCGAAGGCCCTCGACCGGGTCATCGGCGAGCTGTGGCAGCGGCACGGCGAGGGCCACGCCGGCGTGTTCGTCATCGGCCACTCCATCGGCGGCGCCGTCACCACCGCCATCGCCGCCGGGCAGCCGAGCTGGCCACTGCTCGGCATCGCGGTCTCCGGCTGCCTGCTGCAGGTGCCCGACGGCCCGCGGATGGCGTTCGACGCGCTGCCCGACATCCTGATGATCGACCTGCCCGGCCCGATGAAGGACAGCGTCATGTTCGGCCCGGCCTGGACGCACGACACGACGATGCCCGAGCTGAGCCACAGCTCCGACACGTCCGTGCCGCGGGCCGAGCTGATCGACATCAACAACGGCTGGATCTCCCGGGTACGCGAGGTCAACGCCCAGGTCACCGTGCCCGTGCACGCCCGGCAGGGCGAGTTCGACGCGCTGTGGATCACCGACGCCGCCCAGGCCGCCGACTACGCCGCGTCGTTCACGTCCGCACCGGTCGTCGACGGGCGGCTCGTGCGAAACGCCGGGCACTGCGTCGACTTCCACAACGCCGGCGCGGCCCTGCAGCTGAGCCAGCTCGCGTTCGCCCTGGAGGTCAGCGTGGCCAAGGACCCCAGTTGAGCACTGCTCTGCTGAACGCCCGGGTGTTCGACGGGTCCCGCCTGGGGGACCCCGCCACGGTCGTGATCGCGAACGGTCTCATCGCACCACCGGGCACGGCGGCCGCGGAAACGATCGACGCCCGGGGAGCCGCGCTGCTGCCCGGGCTCATCGACACGCACGTCCACGTCACCGAGGTCGCGCACCTGGAGGCGGCCGCCCGGTGGGGCGTCACCACCGCGCTCGACATGGGGTGCTGGGACGCGGGCATCCCCGGCAGGCTCAAGGGCCTGCCGGGCCTGCCGGACGTCCGCATCGCCGGCAACCTCGCCAACGCGCCCGGCTCGCATTTCGTGAAGCACATGGGGTTCGGGCCGTCCAGCACCGTGACGGGGCCGCAGGACGCGACCCGGTTCGTCGCGGACCGGGTCGCCGAGGGCGCCGACTACATCAAGATCGCGGTCGAGGACCCGAAGATCCCCGGCACGAAGGCGCTGAGCCCCGAGACCGTCGCCGCTGTCGTGGAGGCGGCGCACGCCACCGGGCTGCTGACCATCGCGCACGTGGTCAGCGCCGACACGCTCACCGTCGCCGTCCGGGCCGGCGCCGACATCGTCACGCACACGGCGCTGACCAGCGAGCTGGACGCCGCGTTCGAGGCGCTGCTCGCCCGGCGCCGGGTCGTCATCGTGCCGACGCTGACCATGATGGACGGCGTCGTGCGCAACATCGGCGGCAAGCTGATCATGCGGGTGCTGGGCACCCTGATGCCGGGGATGCGGATGCGGTACGAGCATGCCACCGCGACCGTGTCGACGTTCCGGAAGGCGGGCATGACGGTGCTCGTCGGCACCGACAGCAACGACAACGTCAAGACGCCCTGCCAGGTGCCCTACGGCGAGTCGATCCACGAGGAGCTGCGGCGGCTGGTGGACGCCGGCCTCACCCCGGCCGAGGCGCTGCGCGGCGCCACGTCGGCCGCCGCGGACACCTTCGGCCTGGCCGACCGCGGCGTGATCGCCCCCGGCCGCCGCGCCGACCTGCTGCTCGTCGGCGGCGACCCGGCCGCCGACATCACCGCGACCCGCGACATCCGCGGCGTGTGGATCGGCGGCACGCGGGTCCGCTGACCGCCCCCTGACGGAAAGGCAACGACATGATCGTGGTCACCGCCGCCAACGGCAACCAGGGGCGGCTGCTGATTCCCAAGCTGCTCGACGCGAAGCTGCCGGTCCGCGCGTGCGTGCGGAGCGTCGAGTCGGCCCGGCGACTGCACCAGATGGGGGTGCCGGACGTGGTCGTCGGCGACGTCAGCGACCCGGCCGTCGCGGCCCGGGCCGTGCACGGCGCGCAGCAGGTCTACCACATCGGCCCGACCCTGCACCCGCGGGAACGCGAGATGGGCCGCACCGTCGTCGACGCGGCCCGCGCCGCCGGCGTGCGGCACTTCGTCTTCAGCTCGGTGCTGCACGCCATCACCACCGACCTCGTCCAGCACGAGATCAAGCGCGACGTCGAGGAGCACCTGCTGTCCTCGGGGCTGGAGTTCACCATCCTCCAGCCAGCCAACTACATGCTGCCGTTGAAGCTCAAGCCGGTCTTCTCCCGCGGCGTGTTCGAGCTGTCATGGTCCCTGGAGCGCCGCCAGTCCATGGTGGACCTCGACGACGTCACCGACGTGGCGCGCACCGTCCTCGCCGACGGCGCGCGCCACTACGGCGCCACCTATGAGCTGGCCGGGCCCGGCCGGTACACCGCGCACGAGCTCGGCGAGATCATCTCCCGGGTCCTCGGGCGGCCCGTCGAGGTGCGCCGGATCGACGCCGACACCTACCTGAAGGCGTGGGTCGGCGACGCGGACCCGCGCGAGGTGACCCACCAGCTGCGGGTGCTGCGCTCCATCACCGAGCGGTACAGCAGCCACGACTTCGTCGGCAACCCCAACGTGCTCACCTGGCTGCTCGGCCGCCCGCCCACCACCTTCGAGGCGTACGTGCGCAAGCACGCGAACGGAGTCGCATGAAGCTCACCGGCAACACCGTCCTCATCACCGGCGGCGGCAGCGGCATCGGCCGTGGGCTCGCGGAGGAGCTGCACCGGCGCGGCAACACGGTCATCGTCGCCGGTCGGCGCGTCGCCGCCCTGGAGGAGGTCGCCGCCGCCAACCCCGGCATGCGGTGGGTGCGGCTCGACGTGTCGGACCCGGCGTCGATCGCCGTCGTCGTGCCGCAGCTGATCGCCACGTATCCGGACCTCAACGTGGTGGTCAACAACGCCGGCATCATGTTCGGCGACGACCCGGCCGAGCCGATCGACGACGCGGCGCTGACCGCGATCGTCGCCACGAACCTGCTCGGCCCGATCCGGCTCAACTCGGCGTTCGTCACGCACCTGCGGTCGCTGCCGTCGGCGACCATCGTCAACGTCAGCTCGATGCTCGGCTACGCGCCACTCGCCTCCTCGACGCTGTACTCGGCGACGAAGGCGGCCCTGCACTCCTACACGCTGTCGCTGCGGTACCGCCTGCGCGGCACCCCGGTGTCGGTGCTGGAGATCGCGCCGCCCTACACGCAGACCCACCTCATGGACGTGAACCTGACCGATCCCCGGGCGATGCCGCTGCGGGACTACCTGGACGAGACCATGGCGGTCCTCGCCACCGACGAGGTCGAGATCCTCGTGCGGCGGGCGGCGGAGCGTCGCGACACGCAGCGCCCCGACGAGGTCGGGTTCACCACCCGGTTCAACGACCTGATGGGCGCCTGACCGCTTCTGATCAGAACGGGGCCGGCCCGCTGCCGGTCAGCGACATCAGCACCTGGGTCGCCAGGAGGCGCCGCACGCCGGTGACGGCGACCGTGCCGACCTGCTCGTACGGCAGCTCGATCTGCCCGCCGGTCGCGTCGCGCACCTCCGTGCTGACCTCATTGGGGCGGAACGTGCCGCTCCAGCCGCCGGGTGCGCCGCGGTTGTTGGTGTTCAGCGACGCCATGCCGGTGACCCGCGCCCCGGTGGTGAGGACCAGCGTCGCGGGTCCCGAGTAGGTGGCCATGATGTCGACGGTATCGGCCGGCGGCCGTCCGGGTCCACGGAAGGCCCACTTGAGGGGGGCCTGAAATACGCCTTAAATGCTGCCCCGAGCTGTACTGACAACGTTGACACACGCCTATTTTTGCTCTTCGATCGGAGTTGTCGCACTTTGCACTGATCAATGCATTGGAGGCATGATGCGCATCCCGAAACGGCTGCTGGCGGCGGGGATCGCCGCCGCGGGCGTGATCACCGTCGTCACCGTCGCGGTCCGGGCACCGGCCGAGGCGGCGACCGGCTCGACCGTCGTCAGCGCCGCCTCCGGCCGCTGCCTCGACGTCGTCGGCCAGTCGCAGGCGGACAAGGCCCTCGTCAACATCTACGACTGCAACGGCCAGGCCAACCAGGCGTGGACCTTCACCGCCGCCGGGGAGCTGCGGGTGTACGACTCCCCCAAGTGCCTGGACGTCGCCGGACACGACACCACCGCCCCGGCGACCGCGCAGATCTACACCTGCAACGGCGGCGCCAACCAGAAGTGGCGGATCAACACCAACGGCACCATCACCGGCGTCGAGTCGGGCCTGTGCCTCGACGTGACCGGCGCCGCCACCGCCAACAGCACGCCGGTCGCCCTGTGGACCTGCAACGGGCAGAGCAACCAGCGGTGGACGACCGCGGCCGGTGACTCGCAGCCGCCGACGGTGCCCGGCAACCCCCGGGTCAGCAACCTCGTCTGCGACGCCGTCACGTTCTCCTGGAACGCGTCCACCGACAACGTGGGCGTCGCGTTCTACGACGTCTTCCACGACGGCCAGCTGATGAAGTCGGTGACCACGCTGTCCACCGACCTCACCGTCGTGCCCGGGGTCACCTGGGGCCTGTACGTCAACGCCCGCGATGCCGCCGGCAACGTCTCGCAGGCCAGCACCACGGTGCCGATCACGCCGCCGCAGTGCCAGGCCGACACCACGCCGCCGACCGCGCCGACCGGGCTCACCGGATCCGCGTCCGGCACGACCGTGACCCTGCGGTGGACCGCCGCCACCGACAACATCCAGGTCCGCGCGTACGACGTCTACCGCGACAACGCGAAGGTCGGCACGATCACCGGGACCGGCACCACCACCCCCGCGACCACGTTCATCGACAGCGCCCTGGCCGCCAACCGGGCCTACGCCTACCAGGTCGTCGCCCGCGACGCGCAGGGCAACGTGTCGCCGCGCAGCGACACCGCCACCGTCACCACGGGCGCCGCATGCGGCAGCTCGGTCTGCGCCGTCACGCAGATCGGCACCGACACCGACATCCCGTGGGGCCTCGTCACGCTGCCGGACGGCACGATCCTCTACACCCGGCGCGACGCGCACGACATCGTCCACCTCAACCCCAACACCGGCGCGAAGAACAGCATCGGCACGGTGCCGAACGTGCAGAACACCGACGGCGAGGGCGGCCTGCTCGGACTCGCGATCTCGGCCAACCACGCGAGCGACCACTGGCTGTACATCATGCACACCTCGCCGTCGGACAACCGGATCGTGCGGATCAGGTACGAGAACGGCACCCTGAACACCGGCAGCGAGCAGGTCCTGCTCAGCGGCATCCTGCGCAACAAGTTCCACGACGGCGGCCGGCTGCGGTTCGGCCCCGACGGCAAGCTCTACGCCAGCACCGGCGACGCGCAGAACGGCGACAACGCGCAGAACCTCAACAGCCTCAACGGCAAGGTGCTGCGGCTCAACCCGGACGGCACCGTGCCGTCGGACAACCCGTTCGGCAACTACGTCTGGAGCTACGGGCACCGCAACCCCCAGGGGCTCGCGTTCGACTCGCAGGGACGGCTGTGGGAGCAGGAGTTCGGCAACGCGATCATGGACGAGACCAACCTCATCCAGAAGGGCGGCAACTACGGCTGGCCGGCGTGCGAGGGCACCAGCGGCACGTGCGGCACCGCCGGGTTCATCGCGCCGAAGCGCACGTACCCGACGGCGGAGGGCTCCTGCTCCGGCATCGCGATCGTCCGTGACGTGCTGTACATAGCCTGCGAGCGCGGCACCCGCATGTACCGCGCGGTCATCAGCGGCACCTCGCTGACGAACGTGCAGGCGTACTTCAACGGCACGTACGGCCGGCTCCGCACCGTCGAACCGGCGCCGGACGGCGGCCTGTGGCTGACCACCAGCACCACCGGCGACAAGGACAGCATCCCGAACAACAGCAACGAGAAGCTCTTCCACGTCACGCTCGGCGCCTGATGGTTTGAGCGCAACGGCCCGCCCTCGTCGGGCGGGCCGTTGCGCTTGGTGCTCAGCGGGCCGACCACACCTGCGCCGCGCTGCCGTTGCACTCCCACAGCTGGACGAGGGTGCCGTCGGCGGTGCCGCCACCCGCACGCCGCCGTTCACTGCTGCAAATGCACCATGATCGCGGTGTTACGTCCATCGACCAGTGCCGATTGCCTTGCCTAGTGTCGCGGTCGGGCCCGTTACGAGCGGGCCGACCAGCGAACCGAGGAGCCGGCAATGACAGGCCAGCACGACGACGACGCCGCCCTGGACGAGAACCGTCCGGGCGGACCCGCTCTGACCCGCAAGCAACTGCTGCGCGCCGCGCTCGTCGCCGCGCCGGTGCCGATCCTGCTCGCGGGGGTGCCCGCGCTCGCCCGGGACACCGACCAGGTGAGCCTGGCACCGACGCCGATGTGCGACGACGGCGACGACGAGACGCCGCCGCAGATGGAAGGCCCCTACTTCAAGCCCAACTCGCCGCAGCGGACCGCGATCGCGACCGGCCTGCCCGGCACCCGGCTCACGGTGTCCGGCTACGTCTTCGGTACGTCGTGCAGCCCCGTCGCCAACGCGTTGTTGGATTTCTGGCAGGCGGACAACGCCGGCGCGTACGACAACGCGGGATACCGGCTGCGCGGCCACCAGTACACCAACGGGCAGGGGGCGTTCAGCCTCACCACGATCGTGCCGGGGCTCTACCCGGGACGGACGCGGCACATCCACGTGAAGGTGCAGGCGCCCGGCCAGCCGATCCTCACCACGCAGCTGTACTTCCCGGGCGAGCCGCGCAACTCGACCGACAGCCTCTACGACCCGCGGCTGCTGATGACCGTCCGGTCCGTCAGCGGCGGCCGGGAGGCGACGTTCGACTTCGTGCTGGACGTGCCGGGCGTGCCGCCGACCACCCCGCCGACCACGCCTCCCACCACGCCTCCGTCGACCCCTGGTGGCACGTGGGCCGCCGGTCAGGTGTACGCCGCCGGCGCCCAGGTCACCTACGCCGGGGTGGCGTACCGCTGCCTGCAGGGGCACACCGCGCAGCCCGGCTGGGAGCCGCCGAACGTGCCGGCCCTGTGGCAACGCCTCTGACTGTTGGATTCATGGGTGCTTCGCGGCACGGAATCGCAGGGAGGGGCCGCCGGTGCTGACGGCCGGGTCGGGAAAACCGGCCCGGCGCAGCCTTTCCGGGAGGGTCGCGGGGTCGACGGGCACCATGACGTCGCCGAGGTGCAGCAGCCGGAAGCGACGGCTCACGAGGCTGTCGCTGCCGGCGAACACACCGCCCGCCGTCAGCACCCGGCACGCCTCGGCGAACAGCCGGTCCTGCAGCTCACGCGACGGCACGTGGTGCAGCATCGTGAAGCACACCACGGTGTCGAAGCTGCCGTCCGGGAACGGCAGGTCCGTCCCGTCGCCCCGCACGACGTTGCCGAACGTCGCCCGCAGCCGCGCCACGTGCCGCGGGTCGATCTCCACGGCGGTCAGGTCCGCACAGGCACGCGCCAGGACGCGGGTCGTCGCGCCGAACCCCGGCCCGATCTCCAGCACCCGGCCGTGCAGGGGGACACCGTTGAGCGCCCACGGCAGCAGCCGGCGCTCGACGGTCCCGCCCCAGCGGGCGGAGCGGCACAGGACGTTGTGGATGCCGTTCATGGTTGCGACGGTACGATGGCCGCCCGCCGCTACACTGCCAACCGATGTCGAGTTCCGGCCATCCGGTGATCGTCGCGCGGGACTTCCAGCTCACGGCGGGCACCAGGTTCCCCGTGCACCGCCACGCGACGCACCAGCTGACGTGGGCGGCGAAGGGCGTCGTCAGCGTCACCGCGCCCGGCGGGGTCTGGGTGCTGCCGGCGACGCGGGCGCTGTGGATCCCGGCGGGCACGCCGCACGCCCTGGAAGGTGGGCCGGCGGTGGCCCGGGCCGTCTACGTGGACCGGGCCCCGCGCGGCTTCCACACCCCGACCGTCGTCGTGGTCACGCCGTTGCTGCGGGAGCTGGCCGCGCACCTCGCGACGTTCCCGCCACTTCCTGCTGCCGCTTCGGCTTCTGCTTTGGATGCCGCTTTCGCTGGGCCTGTGCGGTCCTCTGCGGCCGCGCGGCGGCGGGCGGAGGCGGTGCTGCTGGATCTCCTCCAGCCGGCCGGGGTCGCGACGATCGACGTGCCGATGCCTGCCGACCCGCGGGCGCTGCTGGTCGCCGAGGCGGTCGTCGCCCGCCCTTCCGACGGGCGCGACCTCGACGGCTGGGCCCGGCACGCCGGCGCGAGCGCCCGGACCCTGGCGCGGCTGTTCACCGACAGCACGGGGATGAGCTTCGGCCGCTGGCGCACCAACGTCCGGCTCCGCGCGGCCCTGTCCCTGCTCGCCACCGGCACGCCGGTCGCGGTGGTGGCGCGACGGGTCGGCTACCGCTCACCGAGCGCGTTCATCGCCGCGTTCCGGCAGGCGTTCGGCGTCTCCCCCGGCGCCTACTTCAGCCTCTGAACCGCCTTCAGCCTTGAACCGCGCTGCCGCAGCCTCTGGCCCTCTGGGTCTGGACCGCACTTCTGTCGCCTTGCTCCGGGCCTCAGTCGCCGGGGATCGGGATGGGCGTCGGCAGCGGCACGGGCGCGGTACACCGGACGTCGGCGAGCGTGTCGGCGATCATCGTCTGGTGCTCGCGCAGCAGCGGCAGCGCCTTCCGCGCGAACGTCTTCAGCTTCGCGTTGCGCCCCTGGTCCGCCTCCTTCTCGAACGCCCCGATCGCCGCCACGTGGTCGAAGTACTCGACCGGCGCGTACGAGCAGTCGAACACCGGCCCGGTCGTCGTCCCGAACAGCGTCAGGATCGCGTCCTGCTCCTCGCTCGGCGCGTCCGGCACCTCCAGGCCCAGCTCCTTCCCCAGCGCGGTCAGCTCCGCGCCCGCCTTCGTATGGTCCGCGACCATCCGGTTGCCGAAGGCGCGCACCCCCTTGTCGTGCGCCTGCTGCGCGGCCATCCGGCCGGCGGCGACCTCGAACGCGCCTCCGTGCCCGGCCTCCGCGACGAACGCCCGGTCCTGCGCCGAGACCCGTCCCCCCGCGGCGGACGCCGGGGCCGCGGCCCCGGTTGCGGCGAGCGCGACGGCGGCGGGCAGGGCACAGAGCCGGATGAGTGCGGCACGCATGGCATTGACCTCCAATGTTGGCGGCGTTGTCTCACGTACCCCTTTCCAACCCACGACGCCGCTAACGCTCAGTACGGGTGCAACTTCAATCCGTCACGTACTGCCAGACGGCGTCCCAGCTGATCGGGAAGTCATGCCCCGCGAGCCGCACCCAGTACAGGTCCTCGTCACCAGCCCGCTGCGGCAGCACCGCCACCACGGTCCGCCGCTCGCCCGGCACCCCCGGGACCTGGAGCTCGTCGCCGACGCGTGGGAGGGGCGGCGGCTCGTACCAGAGCAACCGCCGCCCGAAATGCTCCAGCCGCCATTCAGCATCGCTGCGGCACACGGTCGGCACCCCGTCGGCCCCTGCCGTCACCGGATACGCGCCGAGCCCGTCGAGCAGCTGCCGTCCGCTGCACCGCCACGCTTCCCGCCCCGGCACCGCCAGATCCCCGTCAAGGTGCCGTACGATCCGTTCCGTCACCTCTTCCGGCTCGGGCAGCACCCCGTCGAACCAGTGCCAACACCGCTGCACTGTTCCCCGGTCTTCCTGGTCTTCCTGCGGCAGCGTGTCGATCACCGTCGACCAGCCGCGCCCACTGCTCCACTCGACGACGAACCCACGTGCCATCGGGTGCGCCCCGACCGCCCTGGCCAGGTCGATCACCAGCCGCCCACGCAGGTCGAGCGTCGGCTGCTCCACCTCCCGGCACAGCACACCAACGCCCCGCTCCGCCAGCGCCCGCTCGACGGCAAGGAGGTACCCGAGCTGCGGAACCCGCCCCGCGAGCGTGACCGGATCGACGCCGTCAGCACCTTCCCGCAACGCCACGATGCCAGCGGTCGCCTCGAGCAACTGCCGGACGTCACCACCCCAGCCCGCGGCGAGCGTACGGGCGGCAAGCTCCAGCTCGAACCCCTCGACGTCCCGCACCGCGGACAGCACGATGAGCACCTCAGCCCGCCGCACCGTCGACACGGCAGCCGATCCTACCGACGGCCGTTCCTGACGTCCCACCGCACTTCGCCGGCAGTCGGCCACCCGCACGTCTTGCATACTGCGGAGATGACGGTCTACGACAGCATCGGCACCACGTACACCGCGACCCGCCGCCCCGACCCCCGCATCGGCGCCCGCATCGCCGCCGCCCTCGGCGATGCCCAGTCGGTGCTGAACGTGGGCGCGGGCACCGGCGCCTACGAGCCGCCGCAGACCGTCCTCGCCGTGGAACCCAGCCAGGTCATGATCGACCAACGCCCACCCGGCTCCGCCCCCGTCGTCCAGGCACGCGCGGAGGCGCTCCCCGTCGCCGACAACGCCGTCGACGCCGTCATGGCCGTGCTCACCGTGCACCACTGGACCGACCTCACCACCGGCCTCGCCGAGCTGCGCCGCACCGCCCGCCGCCGCGTCGTCATCCTCACCTGGGACCAGTCCGTGACCCGCGAGTTCTGGCTCGTCAAGGACTACCTGCCCGAAGCCGCCGCCCTCGACGACACCCGCGCCGTCCCACCCGCGCACCCTCGCCGCCCTCCTCGGCGGCGCCCGCATCGAACCGGTCCACGTCCCCCACGACTGCAGCGACGGCTTCGGCGTGGCCTTCTGGCGCCGCCCCGACGCCTACTTGAACCCCCTCGTCCGCGCCGGCATGTCCATGCTGTCCCAGATCGACCCCGTCACCCTGCAACCGGGCCTCAACCGCCTCGCCGCCGACCTCACCTCCGGCACCTGGCACACCCGCTACCACCACCTCCTGTCACAACCCGACTTCGACGGCGGCTACCGCCTCGTCATCGCCGACCGCTGACCACGCCCCCCTCGGCGCCCACGCCCCCGCCTGCTGGTCCGTCACCGCCCTTCCACACGCACGCCACCCCCTCGCCGCCCGCCGATCCGCCACCGTCACCACGGAACTGCCCCGCCCACGCCCACATCCAACGGCGCCCCACCGCCGCCCCATCATCACCATCGGCACGCACGACGCCGCCTGCCAGTCCGTCACCTCCGTCGGCACGCACGCCGCTGCCTGCCAGTCCGTCACCTCCGTCGGCACGCACGCCGCCGCCTGCCAGTCCATCACCGCCCGTCGCGGTGCGCGCTGCCTCGTCTGCCGATCAGCCACCGTCGACCTCTCAGCCTCCTCCGGGACCGGTGACGACGCCGTGCTCCCACGCCCAAGCAGCGATCTCGACCCGGTTGCGCAGGCCCAGCTTGGACTGGATTCCTGACACGTGACTCTTGACGGTGCTCAGCGAGATGAACAGCTCACTGGCGACCTCCAGATTCGTGCGCCCGCGGGCGATCGAACGCACCACATCCGTCTCCCGATCCGTCAACGGCTTCGCGCTGCCCGTCGCCGCCGGCACCGCCATCCGCCGCAACAGCCGCACCGTCACCGACGGCGAGATGAGCGCATCACCGGCATGCGCCGCCCGAACCGCCTCAACAAGCAACGCCGGCCCGGCATCCTTCAGCAGGAACCCGGTAGCTCCACCACGCAGGGCCCCGTACACGTACTCGTCGATGTCAAACGTGGTCACCACAATGACCCGCAACGGGTCCGCGACGCCCGGCCCGGCAAGCGCCCTGGTCACCTCCAGCCCATCGGCACCAGGCATCCGAACGTCCACAAGCGACACATCAGGCCGCAACCGACGAGCCATCTCAATCGCGGTGAGCCCATCAGCGGCTTCCGCAATGACTTCGATGTCCGGCTGGTCCTCAAGGATGAACCGCAGGCCGCTCCGGATCAACGCCTGATCGTCAGCGATCAACACCCGAATCGTCATCGTGACCCTGGCAACGAACCCGGCAACGCCCCACCCGACGGCCCGGACGACAACCCGTCGGACGACCCAACTGACGGCCCGGACGGCGACTCACCCAACGACCCTGGCGGCACGACACCTGACGACTCAACAGGCCGCTCAGACAACCCTGACGACCCACCGGCCGGCGCGCCCGGCGACGACCCAGACGGCGCTCCAGGCGATGGCAATCCTGGCGGCGACGCGGACGACGTCCCAGACGACGCCGACCCTGACGATGACACAGACGACGTCCCAGACGACGCCGACCCTGACGATGACGCGGGCGGCGATCCACACGACGGCGGTCCTGACGATGACGCGGGCGACGGCCTGTGCAGCGATGCCACTGCATGGCCGGGCAGCGGGAGGGTGCCCTGCACCTGCCATCCCCCGCCGGGAGCAGGACCCGCGGAGAGCGTGCCGCCGAGGGCCTCGACCCGCTCGCGCATGCCGACGATTCCGTATCCACTGTGGACCGGTGGTGGGGCGCCCTCGCCGTCGTCGGCGACGCGGACCATCACCGTCCCTTCTGACTCGGACAGTGCGACGGTGACCGAGCGCGCGCGGGCGGCGTGACGGGCCACGTTGGTCAGTGATTCCTGCACGACCCGGTGGACCGCGCCGGCCACCTCGACCGGCCACTGATCCTCGTCCGCCGGCAGCTCGAGGTGGACCGGTGGACCGGTCCGCTCGAACCGCCAGACGAGGTCGGCGATCCGCTCCTGCCCCGCCGACACGTCCCAGCCGCCCGCTCCGTCGCCTGCATCGTCGCGGAGCACTCCGACCACCCGGCGGACCGCGGCGAGCGCCTCGGCGCCGGCGGCCTCGATGTCGGCGAACGTCTTCCCCGCCTTCACCGGGTCCCGTCGGGCCATCAACTGTGCCGCCTGGGCCTGCACGACGATGCCCGTGACGTAGTGGGCGACGACGTCGTGCAGCTCCCGGGCGATGGTGAGCCGTTCGTCGCGGCGGACCGCATCCACGGCCGCGAGCCGGCGCGCGTCGAGCAGTCGCAGCCCGACCCCGATGAGCAGGCCGGCGGCCCACGCGAGCGCGCCGAACATGGTCACTGCGAACGCGCCGGACTCGCCGGGGTGGGCGAACGCGCCCACGGCGATGACGGCGAGACTCGCCGCGGCGATCCAGGCAGCGACCCGCAACGGCCCGACGCGGGTCACGGAGCCCACCAGCACCGCGAGCGCCAGGGACACGGCGGGACCCGGCTCCGCGGGCAGCCCGGCGATCGGCGCGGCGGACACGGCAACGGCCGCGACCGTCAGGCCGGCCACCGCCGCCCGCAGCCTGCCACGGTGCCGCAGCAGCGCAGCGACGCCGGCCAGCATGCCGGCGAGCGCGCCTGGCAGGAAGTATGCGCCGCCCCAACTGGCCGCGATGGCAACCGCCGTGCCGGCCACCACGATGGCGAGCGCGGCGGCGAGACCGATGTTCCCCGCGAGCTTCACGGGACCAGCCTAGGAGTGTCACGGGCGGGCCGTACCGGTCAAAAGTAGGGTTCTGCGGACCCGTCCTCGGACTGATGTGCCGCCGCCGCGACGTGACGACGATTGGCGCATGTTCACTTCAGCACCACCGCCGGCCCTGGAGACCGAGGGCCTCACGCGACGCTACGGGCGACGGACCGCCCTCGCCGACTGCACGCTGCGGGTGCCGCCGGGGCGGGTCGTCGGGCTCGTCGGGCCCAACGGCGCCGGCAAGTCGACGCTGTTGCAGCTGGCCTGCGGGCTGATCACGCCCACGTCGGGGGCCGTCCAGGTGCTCGGGGCTCGGCCCGGGACGCGGCTGGACCGGGTCGGGTTCGTCGCCCAGGACACGCCTGTCTATGCGACCTTGACCGTCGCCGAGCATCTGCGCCTCGGGGCGCGTCTCAACCCGGGCTGGGACGCCGCGTTCGCGCAGCGGCGCGTGGGGGCGCTCGGCCTCGACCCGAAGCAGCGCGCTGGCCGTCTGTCCGGCGGGCAGCGGGCCCAGCTGGCGTTGACCGTCGCGGCCGCGAAGCGACCTGAGCTGCTCATCCTCGACGAGCCCGTCGCGGCGCTCGACCCGCTCGCGAGGGAGGGATTCCTGCGCACGCTGATCGAGTCGGTGACGGAGCTCGGTGCGACCGCGATCTTGTCGTCGCACCTGCTGTCGGACGTCGAGCGGGTCTGCGACCACCTGATCGTCCTCGCGGGCGGCAGGGTGCAGTTGGCGGGCGATGTCACCGCGCTCCTGGACGCTCACCACAGGGCGCCTGCACCACCGCCGGGCGCTGACGTGGTGCATGGCGCGGTCGTGCGTGGACCGCTGCCCGCTGGTGATGGTCTCCACGGCGCGCGAGCAGAGGGAGCATCGGCCGCGGGGCCTGTGCGGCTGGAGGAGCTCGTGCTCGCCTACCTGCGGGACGGTGCGCGATGACGCGGCTCGCAGGGTGGCAGCTCTGTCTCGCCGATCCGCAGGGCGGTGCCCAATTGACGCGGCTCGCAGACCGACAGCTCCGTCCCACCGACCCGCAGGGCCGTGCGCAAATGACGCGGCTCGCAGACCGACAGCTC
>NZ_JBEXUD010000008.1:0-330692 GCF_040614215.1 Dactylosporangium sp. NPDC006015 | reverse complement strand
ACCGATCCGCAGGGCGGTGCCCAATTGACGCGGCTCGCAGACCGACAGCTCCGTCCCACCGACCCGCAGGGCCGTGCGCAAATGACGCGGCTCGCAGACCGACAGCTCCGTCCCACCGATCCGCACGGCGGTGCCCAATTGACGCGGCTCGCAGACCGACAGCTCCGTCCCACCGACCCGCAGGGCCGTGCGCAAATGACGCGGCTCGCAGAGCAACAGCTCCGTCTCACCGATCTGCAGGGCGGTGCGCGATGACGTGGCTCGCGTGGCGGCAGCTGCGTGCGCAGCTGCTGGTGACGGGGGGTGCGGTCGCAGTGCTCGCCGTGTATCTGATCGTGCTCGGGGTGCAGATCCGCGACGGGCATCACGACGCTGTCGCGGGGTGCGGGGATGCGTGTGGATCGGCGTTGCGGGAGTTTCAGTCGCGGTTCGAGGGGCGGCTGTATCTCGTGGACGCGTTGCTGGTCGTGACGCCTGCGTTGCTCGGCATGTTCTGGGGGGCGCCGCTCGTCGCCCGGGAATTGGAGTCGGGCACGCATCGGCTCGTCTGGAACCAGAGTGTGACCCGTCGCCGTTGGCTGGTCGTGCGCCTGGGCGTGGTGTGCGTCGCGGCGGCGGCAGTGACCGGGGTGTTCAGCCTGCTGTTGACGTGGGCGTCGAGTCCCTACGACGCGGTCGCCGCGGATCGGTTCGACGCGGTCATGTTCGGCACGCGCAACCTGGTGCCGGTAGCGTACACCTGCTGCGGCGTCGTGCTGGGTGCGCTGTGCGGGCTGTTACTGCGGCGCACGGTGCCGGCGATGGCGTTGACGGCGCTGCTGTTCGCGGCGGTGCAGATCGCGATGCCGATCGTGGCACGGCCGCACCTCGCGGCGCCGGTGCACGGGTCGCAGGTCATGTCCGCGGAGGCCATCCGAAACCTGAGCTTCCTCGGCAAGGATGCGGACGTCGAGGGGCTCAGCGTGCCGAACACCTGGATCGTGTCGAACAGCCGGCTGCTGACCGCGGACGGCGAGGTGGTCGGGCTCGATCGGTACAACGGCTGCCTGTCGGGGCAGTTCGACGTCATGGCGCAGTGCCTCGCCGCCCTGGACCTGCATGTCGAGGTCGCCTATCACCCTGGTGAACGCTACTGGCGCTTCCAGTGGCTGGAGTCGCTGCTGTACGTGACGGCGGCGCTCCTGCTCGCCGCGCTCGCGCTGTGGCGGATCAGGGTGGCGTGACGGCGACGTAGGCTGGCGCGATGGACTCCTACCTGCAGAGGATCGGCGTGGCACGGCCAGCCGTCGCCGACCTGGCCGCGCTGCGGGTGTTGCAGCGGGCGCACCTGATGGCGGTGCCGTTCGAGAACCTGAGCGTGCACCTCGGAGAAGAGATCGTGCTGGAGCCCGCCGCGCTCGTCGCGAAGGTCGTCGACCGGCGGCGCGGCGGGTTCTGCTACGAGCTCAACGGTGCGTTCGCGGCGTTGCTGGCGTCGCTCGGGTACGAGGTGACGTTGCACTCGTGCCGGGTGTGGACGGGTGAGCGGTTCGGGGTGCCGTTGGATCACATGGCGCTGCGGGTGCAGCTGGACGCGCCGTATCTGGTGGACGTCGGGTTCGGCAGGTTCGCCCAGCACCCGTTGCGAATGGACGTCGCCGGTCCGCAGGCCGACCCGGCGGGCGTCTTCGAGGTGCTGCCCGACGGGCCTGACCTGGCGGTCCGCGGTGACGGAGGGTGGGAGTACCTGCTGGATCAGCGGCCGTACGAGCTGAGCGACTTCACGCCGCTGAGCTGGTGGCACCGGACGTCGCCGGCGTCGCACTTCACGCGGCAGCTGACCTGCTCGGTCGTGACGGACACCGGCCGGGTCACGCTCAGTGGGCGCACCCTGATCACCACGACCGCTCCCGTCGGCGGGAATGGTGATTACGGTGGCGGTGGTGGACGGACGGAGCGCGTTCTGGAGGACGATGCCGAGGTGCTGGCGGTGTACCGCGACACGTTCGGCATCACGCTGGACACCGTGCCGGTGGTCAACGTGCGCGGCTGAGGCGGCAGGCAGGCTCAGCGGCGAGCCCGTTGCCACGAGCACCTGGTCTCCACTGTGGACAGTGGTGGGGTCGTGATCGATGTCGGCCCGGTCCCGCGACGAGGCGCCTGAATTGACTGCCCGCGGCAATGGCAGCGATTCGGACGGCGGGACCAGGGCGACAGCGGCCAGGGCGGCCGCAGCTAGGGCAGCCGCGGGCCGGGTCAGCGCACGGTGCGGAAGAAGGTGCGGACCTCGTCGACGAACAGGTCGGGCACTTCGAGGGCCGCGAAGTGGCCGCCGCGGTCGTACTCGGCCCAGTGGGTGATGTTGTTCAGCTGCGACGCGAACTGGCGGATCGCGATGTCCTCGGCGAAGTTCGCCACGCCGGTCGGCACGGTGGAAGGGGTCGGCCAGTTGTGGGTGTGCATCGACTCGTAGTACATCTGCGCCGACGACGCACCGGTGTTGGTGAGCCAGTAGAGGGTCGCGTGGGTCAGCACGTGCTCGGCGTCGATCGAGCCGGCCGGGTGGGCCCAGTCGTGGAACTTCTCGCCGATCCAGGCGAGCTGCCCGACGGGTGAGTCGGCGAGGCCGAAGCCGAGCGTGTGCGGCTTGCTGGCCTGGATCTGGAAGTAGCCGTTCCCGGAGTCGAGGAAGCGCTGCATCCGGTCGAGGCGCGCCTGCTCGGCGTCGGTGAGCACGGCGCCCTCGGGCAGGCCGCCGAACGGGATGAAGCCGGCCGTCGCGGCGTTGACGTGCACGCCGACGACGTGCTCGGGTGCGACGCGGCCGAGGTCGGGGGCGATGAACGCGCCGAAGTCGCCGCCCTGCGCGCCGTAACGGTCGTAGCCGAGCCGGGCCATCAGCTCCGAGTACGCGGTGGCGATCCGCCGGGCGTCCCAGCCGGCCCCGGCTGGCCCGGTGAAGCCGAAGTTGGGGTGCGACGGGATCACCAGGTGAAACGCGTCGGCCGGGTCGGCGGGGTTGGTCAGCGGCTCGATGACCTGGAGGAACTCGGCGAACGAACCGGGCCAGCCGTGCGCCAGCAGCACCGGCAGCGCGCCGTCGTGAGGGGACCTGACGTGCAGGAAGTGGATGTCCTGGTCGTCGATGCGGGTGGTGTACTGCGGGTGCCGGTTGATCTGCTCCTCGACCGCGCGCCAGTCGAACTTCGTCCACTGGTCCACGAGCTCCCGCAGGTGCTCGACCGGCACGCCCCGCTCCCAGCCCACCCCCGGCACCTGCGCCGGCAAGCGGACCCCGGCGAGCCGGCGGCCCAGGTCGTCCAGCTCCGCCTGGTCGACATGGATCCGGAACGGGGTGATCTCGTTGCCCATCGCACGCACTCCTCGGTCATCGGCTTCGGGCATCCCTGCCCGCTACGGCACAGCCTGCTCGCAGATACGGCCAGCTTCGGGCCTGATTTATCGGCGCCGAGGGCGAAGCTTCGGGGCCATCATCGCGACGCGGGTCTTCGAGCCGGCGACCGGACGTTCCGTGGTCGGCGACTGGTCGAGCCAGCCGCAGAGCAGGACGGTCAGGAGGAGGAACAGCACGAAGTCCATGACGCCGAGTCCGGTGCTCATGACCGCCGGCGTCCGGCTCGACGCGCCCGTGCAGTGCCGCCGCTGCCGCCCGCCGTCGCCGCGACGCTCGTGCTGTCGGTCGGCACGGTCCGTGACCTCCTGATGTCCGCCGGGACGAAGCTGCACGCGCGCAACCGCGTCGACGCGATCCGCATCGCGACCGAGACCGGCTGGATCTGAGGTCTGAAAGACTCTTTCACATTGCATCGACCTGTGGCATTCTGAAAGTCACTTTCAGAGTTGAAGGAGTTGGAGGACACGGTGGGCAGAGAAGCGCGACGGACGCTCAGCGAGCCGGAGGAGCTGCGGACCCTGGCCCACCCGGTGCGCTACGAGCTGCTGAGCCACCTCATCGCCACCGGTCCGGCGACGGCGTCGCAGTGCGCGCGGGCGGTCGGCGACACCCCGTCCAACTGCAGCTACCACCTGCGCGCCCTCGCCAAGGCGGGCCTCGTCGCGCCGGACGACACGAGCGAGCGGGACGGGCGCGAGCGGCCCTGGCGGGCCCTGGTCACCGGCTTCTCCGTGCAGCCGGACGCCGACGCGGACTCCCCGGAGGGCCGGCAGGCGGCCACCATCGCCGCCCTCAGCGTCCAGCGCGACCAGCGCCTCGTGCGCGACTGGCTGGCCCGCCGCGACAACGCCCCGGCACGGTGGCGGGACGCCGACCACTACGGGCTCTACACGCTGAAGGTCACCCCGGACGAGCTGCGGGTCCTCGGCGACCAGATCGACGCGCTGATCCGCCCGCTCATCGCCGCGACCCGCGACGACGCCCCGGACGGCGCCCAGATGGCCCACCTGGGCTTCCACGGCTTTCCGCTCATGCGCGACGACGAGGAGGGGCCCGATGCGGCCGCTGCGACACCGTGACTTCCGGCGACTCTGGCTCGCCGGCCTGATCTCCGACTCGGGCGACTGGCTGCTGCTGGTCGCGCTGCCGATTCTCGTGTACCAGCTGACCGGCTCGTCCCTGCAGACGTCGTTCGCGTTCCTGATCGAGCTGGCACCCGCGGTCCTGCTCGGCCCCGTCGCCGGGCACCTCGCCGACCGGTGGGACCGCCGCCGGCTGCTGGTCACGGTCGTGACGGTCCAGGCGGCCGCACTGCTGCCGCTCCTGTTCGTCCACGACCGGGGCGACCTGCCGATCCTCTACGCGGTGATCGCCGTCGAGGCGGCCGCGCTCGCGGTGTTCGGCCCGGCCAGGAACGCGCTGCTGCCGACCCTGATCCCCGCCGCGGAGCTGGTGCCGGCCAACGCCCTGCTCGGCTTCGGCCAGAACGCGGGCCGGCTGGTGGGCGGCCCGCTGGGCGGCCTGCTCCTGGCGGTCAGCGGATTGCCCGTGATCGTGGCGGTGGACCTGGTCACGTTCCTCGCGGCCGGCCTGCTGATCGCGGGCGTCGCCGGCGGGGCACGCGAGGCCGCGGATCCGCAAACCCCGGGTGGCGGCGGCCTCGGCGGGCGCCGGGTCTGGTCCGCGCTGGGGGTCGCCGCGCTCTGCGGCACCGCGCAGGGCGTCTTCGTCGTGCTGTTCGTCGTGTGGGTCGCCCGCGAGCTGGGCGGCGGCGCGGCCGAGACCGGCCTGCTGCGCGGAGTCCAGGCGATCGGCGCGATCACGCTGGGCCTGCTGCTCGCCGTGGCCCGCCGCTCGCCGGCGCCCGGCACGCTGATCGCCGTCGGCGCCGGCGCCTTCGGGCTGCTGTCGCTGGCGGTGTGGAACGGGCCGCTCGTGACGACGGCCCTTCCGGTGTACGTCGCGCTGTTCATCCTGGTCGGCGCGCCCGGCGTCGTCATGATCACCGGGCTGGTGAGCCTGTTGCAGCAGGAGACCGCCGACGGCGCCCGGGGCAAGGTGTTCGGGGTGTTCGGCGCGGTCTTCGAGGGCAGCAGCGGCGCCGGCATGCTCGCCGCCGGCCTGCTCGCCGACCGGCTCGGCGTCGTGCCGCTGCTGAACGGCCAGGCCCTGCTGTACCTCACCGCCGCCGCGACCGCGACAGCCCTCCTGCGCCCCGCGAAGCCGCACCCAGCGACCGCGACAGCCCTCCTACGTCCCGCGAAGCCGCACCCCGCGAACGCGACCCCCGACAAGCCGCACGCCGCGAACGCGACCCCCACCAAGCCGAATCCCGCGACCGCGACGGCCCCGCCGCGGCCCGCGGAGCCGCTCCCCGTCGCATCCGGCGACGCAGCTGGCGTGGCGGCAGCTCGTACATCTGCCGAAAACGCGAATTGGTCCGGACCTGTTATCCGGGAGCCCGCCTTGCGGGGGGACGCCGTTCATCCTGATTGATTTCGATGCGTTGCGACGCGACCCCGACTCGGAGGTTTTCGATGCAAAGATCGATCGTGGCCGGCGCCCTCGCCACCGGCCTGGCGCTCACCGGCGCCGCGCTCGTCACCACCGCAACGCCCGCGCACGCGGCCGCGCCCGTCAAGAAGCTGCTGGTGGTCGGCATGGACGGGCTCAACTGGGCGGCCGTCGTGGCCGCGAACGCGCCCAACCTCGACGCCCTCGCCGCCGGCGGCACCCTCGGCGAGAGCCTCGTGTACTGCCCGGGCGTCGCGGCCTCCTCCAGCGGGCCCGGCTGGTCGACGATCGCGACCGGCGTGTTCCCCGACAAGCACGGCGTGAAGGACAACACGTTCGCCGGCAAGCAGTACGGGACCTACCCGGACTTCCTCACCCGCCTGGAGAGCGCGAACCCGGCCTACCGCACCTACTCGGCGGTCGACTGGGCGGTGCTGCACACGCAGGGCACGTTCGGCACCGCGATCGACACCCGCGTCACGTTCGACGGCGACGCCGAGGGCTACGTCAGCGCCGACGCGAAGATCACCTCCGACGCGGTCAACCGGCTGCGCAGCGAGAACCCTGACGCGTCCTTCGTCTACCTGGGCAACACCGACGTCGTCGCGCACGCCAGCGGCACCGGCACCGCGTACCGGACCGCGATCGAGAAGCAGGACCAGCAGCTCGGCCAGCTGCTCGCGGCGATCGCGGCGCGCCCCACGTACAGCGGCGAGGACTGGTTGGTCGTCGTCACCACCGACCACGGCCACGCGAACCCCGGTGGCGGCCACGGCGGCTGCGGCATCGACGAGCGCCGCACGTTCGTCCTCGCCAAGGGCACCGGCGTCGCGGCCGGCGCGCGGCCGGTCGACACCCGCCTCGCCGACGTCGCCTCGACCGCGCTCGGCCACTTCGGCGTGAGCGCCGCCCTGGACGGCAAGCCCGTCTCCGTGCGGTCCACCGACGCGTTCGACACCCTCGCGCCGTCACTGCAGACGCGGGTCGACGAGACCGGCATCCCGGCCACGCTCAAGGGCTGGACGCCGACCGCGCCCACGGGCTGGTCGGTCGACCGCAGCCGCATGCCGTCCGGCGGGGTCACCGAGTGGCGCGGCTGGAGCTTCACCACCGACGAGTTCTGGAGCCGGGCGCAGAGCGGCCAGGAGCGGGAGAACGCGCTGCGCACCCGCGGCGTCTTCGCCGTCGCCGACTCCGACGAGTTCAACGACAAGGCCGGCGGCACCAGCTTCGACTCGACGCTGCTGTCCCCGTCCTACACCGTGACCGCCGGCAGCACGGTCCGGCTCAACTACGTGACGCACTACCGGCAGGAGGGCGCCCAGAAGGCCGACGTCCTCGTGTCGTTCAACGGCGGCGCCGACGTGCTCGTCAAACGCTACAGCGCCGACGCGCGGGCGAAGGTCGAGTCGCTGCCCGTGACGGTCCCGGCCGGGGCGACCCGGATGGTCGTCAAGTTCCGCTACTACGACGCCAACAACAACTGGTACTGGGCGATCGACGACCTGCGCATCGCGTAATCCCTGCCCGCGGGGCCCTCACGACGGCCGTGAGGGTCCCCTGCGCGCCTACCGGGGCGGTGGCACGTTCGTCGCCGCCCCGGAGCTGATCCAGCCGCTGGAGCTGGTGTCGTGCACCGAAGCGCTGCGCGACACGGGCAGCGGCCGGGCCGGCGGGTCGTCACCGCCGAGCGGATCCCCGGGGGCCGGATCGGCTTCGTCACCCGCCTGCGCGCCTCCTGAGCCTGCCGCCGGAGGTTTGAGGCGAGGCCGGCGGCGGGCACATCCGTTCCGGAGCGACGGGTTCGGAGCACAGGATGCACCAGGTGGCGGGGACCGTCTCGTGGCCCATCGCCGCGTAGACGATGGGGTCCGCGTGGTGCGCCAGGTGCGGCACCCGGCCGAAGTGCCGGACCGTCCACAGGTCCTGCCCGCCGCCCCAGGCGTGCAGGGTCGCCTCGACGGCGGTGTCGTCGTCGCGCCACCACAGGTCGGCCGGGCCGCTCGCCTCGGGCACCGCGGGCGGCAGCAGCCGCTCGTCCGCGACCGGTGCGACGAGTGGCGGTGTGCGGCAGGTGTACGTGCGGTGCGGCCATCCCTTGACCTCGACCAGCAGCGCGTGCTTCTCGATGCGCTGCTCGACGGAGCGGTCGATGACGCGGAACGGCCAGCTCCCCAGGTCCAGCGCGGTGCGGCCGTCGAGGAGCACGTCGACGGGCCAGGTCCAGGCGCCGTCCAGGATGCCGGTGAACGCGGGGCCCAGAGGTGTGTCGTGGACCTCGACCTCGCCGTCGAGGCCGTGCTCCATCGGGTTGCCGCCGATGACCCGGTACCACAGGCCGCCGTAGCTCGCCTCGAACCGCACGAGCGCCTCGACGGCGTCGCCGGGCAGGTCTCCCGCGGCGGCCCGGATCGCGGCTTCGGGCATCGGAGGGTGCCGGGTGGCGTGCTCGGCCAGGAACCGCTTGGCGCGGGCGGAGAGCATGTCAGCCCGACGCCAGGGCGGGCTCGGTGCGGCGGGACAGGGCCCAGCGCCAGGCGAGCTGCACCGCCAGGGTCGCGGCGAGCGCGACGGCGAACGTGGCCGGGGTGCCGAGGCGCTCGACGAGGACGGCGACGAGCAGGCAGAAGACGGCGAAGCCGAGCAGGCCGCGGGGGGCGCCGCGCAGGGTCTGGACCGCGCCGTCGGTGCCCTGCTGGGCGAGGACGAAGGCGGCGACGACGCTGGTGGCGATCGGGAACGGGGCGAGGACACCGGTGAACGACGGGCCGACCGTGTCGGCGGCGGTGGTGACGGTGACGACCAGGGCCGCGGTCGCGAAGGCCCGCCCCGGCAGGTCCCACCAGGGCCAGGACGGCGACTGCTCCGCGGACGAGGCCGGGGCCGCCGGGAAGACGCGGAGGGCGAGCCAGGCCGCCGCCAGCACGATGGCGAAACCCGCGAACGGAGGAACGGTCAGGCGGGCGAGGGCCAGGTCCAGGGCGAGCGTCGCGAGCCATGCGGCGGCGAGGGAGCCGACCCAGCCGGTCCGCCGCGAGCACCAGGCGAAGACGACCGTGAACGCCGCGAGGGACACCAGGCCGAGCAGCGCCGACGACGCGGTCCGGGCCCCGAACCGGGGGCCCTGCTCGAGGCAGGTGACGAGCAGGATCGGGCCGGCGACGATCGGCAGCGCGACCAGGGTGCCGGCGACGGGGGCGCCCCAGCGGCGGCCGGCGAGGGACGAGGCGACGACGAGGAGCGGGGCGAGCAGCAGCTTCAGCAGCAGGGTCACTGCTGCCGGTCGCCTTCCTGCTCCGCCTCGACCTGGGTGTTCCAGTCGCGCTTGGAGGCCTGCCAGCCGTCCTCGTCGTGGCCGAGGCGCCAGTACCCGGAGATCGACAGCCGCTCCATGGGCACCCGGCGGTCGAGGCGCAGGTAGCGGCGGAGCTCCTTGACGAAGCCGGCCTCGCCGTGGACGAACGCGTGCACGTCGTCGCCGCGCCACTCGGCGGCCGTGACGGCCTCGACGAGCGCCGCGCCGACGGGCCGGTCGCCGCGGCGCAGCCAGGTGACGCCGGGGATCTTCTGCTCCTCGCGGGCGTCGGCGACCTCGACGAACGCCTCCACGACGGCGTCCGGGGCAAGGCGCTCCAGGGCCGCGGCGATGGCCGGCAGGGCGCTCTCGTCGCCGGCGAGGAGGTGCCAGCCGGCGGCCGGGTCGGGCGCGTACTTGCCGCCGGGTCCGCCGAAGGACACCTCGTCGCCGGGGTGGGCGGCGACCGCCCACTGGGCGGCGAGACCGGTGTCGCCGTGGATGACGAAGTCCAGGGTCAGCTGGCGCGTCACCGGGTCCCAGTCGCGCACCGTGTACGTGCGGGTGACGGGCCACTGCTCGCGGGGCAGTTGCTCGCGGATCGCGGCGAGGTCGAACGGGCTCGGGTAGACGACGCCGGCGGGCGGGAACATCAGCTTCACGTAGTGGTCGGTGTACTGCCCGGCGTCGAACCTGTCGAGACCCTCGCCACCGAGCACGACGCGGTGCATATTCGGGGTGAGCCGCTCGGTGCGGACCACCCGGCCCGTGTGTGCCTGTGGTGCCCGCCGGGCGGGTCGCTCTGCCGTCACCCGTCCACGGTATACGCCCGGCGGATCTTCCCCGCAGGTCAGGTCGGGGTGACGGCGACGGCGCGGGCGACGGCGGTCCTGGGGCTGCTGAGCACCGGCAGGTCCGGCACGAGGTCGGCGGCCGGGGCCATGCTCGCCTGGGCGAGGACGACCACGTCGGCGGTCGCGGCGACGGCCCGGACGTGCCCGGCGACCCGCCGGACGTACGCGTCGAGGTCCCCCGACTCGAACAGCGCCCACGCGTCAAGGCACGGCGCCTCGACGATCTCGACCGTCACACCGGCCAGCGCCGCGCACTCGCGCAACAGGGCGGTCGTGGGCGCGAGGGTCGAGGCGAGCGCGGCGACGACCGCGACCCGGCCTCCCCCGGCGACCGCCGCCTCGGCCATCGGCCGGTCGACCCGCAGCACCGGCACGCCGGCGTCGACGGTCTCGGCGAGCCCGCCGATCGTGGAGCAGGTGCAGACGATGACGTCCGCGCCGTCCGCCGCGAGGCTCCGCAGGCGCGCCGCGACCCGCTCCCCGACGTCGGCACCGGCCCGCGCGTCCTCCAGCAGCGCCGCGTCCACGACGTGCAGCCCCCGCGCGTCGGGTGCGGCGCCGGCGAGGAGCGTGCGGAACGTCGCGACGTGGACGTCGGCCGTGTGCAGGAACCCGATGATCGGCACGCCCCCCAGCATTCCACGATTGCTGTCAAGCTGTGTGCAGCGGAGTCGCCGGAGTCATGCCCGTCTCCGGCGGCTCCGCGCCCGGCTTCCCGCTTGTCCGCGCTCGCCGGACCCGACGACGTAACGGACAGAGGGAGATTCCATGGGATACGGCGTGATGGCCTACCGGGTCGACATCGACAGGCTGGCCGCCCTGTGCGGCAGCGGCGACAACCAGGCACGGCGGGCGATCTGCGGCAGGTTCCGCACCGACATCGCCCGGCTCAACGACGACCTCGACTGCTCCAACGACCGCGGCGCGCCGTCGGTCTTCACCGCGATCGAGCACCTCGTCATGGGCGGCGACAAGACACTGCCCGGCCACCTGTACGGCTACGGCTTCAAGTACATGGTCGAGTTCTCCGGCCGGTTCCTGGACAACTCGCAGTTCTACCCGTGCCCGTCGTCCTATCTGGACAGTACGGTCGACCCGGCCATGAAGGCGACCGGCGCCGCGATCAGCATGTCGGACCTCATCTTCCGCGGCGCGCCGGTCAGCTTCCCGTCGCCGGACGACTTCCCGTCCATCGGCTACTGGACCGCCGCCGAGGTCGCCGCCGCCGCCGAGCCGCTGAAGTCCGGCACGACGGACGAGGTGCGCGCGGTCGCCGCCTGGACCGCCGGCGCCGCCGCCGAGCAGAAGGGCATCGTCGGCTTCTACCACTGATCGGCCCGTCCGTCGTTGAACCCGGCAGGGCGACAGTGACGGAGGGCCGGATGCGGCGACGGGTTGTGCTCGCCGGGGTGGCCGGGATCGGCGTCGCCGCGGCGGTGGCGGCCGGTGGGGTGCGGTTCGTCGACGTGCGGTCGGGTGGCGGGCTGCCGTCCGCGGCCCGCGTCGGGTTCGGTGACCTGGGGCGGCTGCTCGGAGCGGGCGGCGGGGACAAGCCGGTCGTGCCGGACGCGCCCGTCGGCGACGAGCGGCTGGAGCGGCGGGTGTCGGCCGCGCGGGGCAGGAGCGTCGACGTCTACACGTGCGTGCCCGCCGGGCACGGCGACGGGCGCGGGCTGCCCGTGTGCCTGGTCCTGCACGGCGGGTCGAAGACGGTCCGGGACTTCCCGGCCATGGGTCTCGGCCGGTTCCTGACCGCGGCCGTCGCAGGGGGCGCGCCGCCGTTCGTGCTGGCGGGCGCGACCGGTGACCGCCTCGGCTGGCGGCCTTCGGGGGGTGACGACCCGCAGCGGATGGTGCACGACGAGGTGCCGCGGTGGTGCGCCGAGCGGGGGTTCGACACGACGCGGATCGCGGTGTGGGGCTGGTCGATGGGCGGGGCCGGGGCGCTGCTGCTCGCCGAGGCGTTTCCCGGGTTCGTGCGCGCGGTCGCCGCGTTCTCGCCGGCCGTCGCGCCCGGGGACGCCGTGTTCGCCGGCCGCGACCGGTTGCGCGGGACGCCCGTCGGCCTCTGGTGCGGCCGCGACGACCCGCTCCACCCCGACGTCCGTGCGCTGCACCGGCAGCTGCCCGAGGCGCCCGTCGCCGGCTCGTACACCGGCGGCAGGCACAACTTCGGGTACTGGAGCACCGTCGTCCCGGCCGCGTTCGCCTTCGTCGCGGGCACGCTCACCTGACGTTGGTAGGGACAGCCCCACCACGGCGCCTGAGGGAGGCGGGACGCGGAATGAGGGGGTCGGCGGGCATGTGCGGGGCACCCCCGGATTGGGACCGTGGACGCATCATCAGCCCTCTTCGTGGAGTCCACCATGACCGGTCCGCAGCCCGTCCGATGGCACCGTCCGCTGCTGTGGTTCGCGGCGGCGATGGGTGTCCTCGCCCTCGTGTCCCTCGTCGGGATCTTCGTCGACGACCGGCTGGTCGTCGGCAGCCCCACCTGGCTCAAGCCGTTCAAGTTCGCCGTTTCCATGGGTGTGTACGCGGTGACCCTGGCGTGGCTGCTCCGGGCCGCCCGGCGTGGCCGGCGCACCGGCTGGTGGGCCGGGACGGTCGTCGCCGTCGCCGCCACCGTCGAGATGGCCCTGATCGTGCTGCAAGGGGTCCGGGGCCGGCCCAGCCACTTCAACAACTCCACCCCGTTCGACGAGACCGTGTGGTCGCTCATGGGCAACCTGGTCGTGGTGCTGTGGACGGCCAGCCTCGTCGTCGCGATCGTGGTCGCCTTCCAGCGCGGCGGCGACCCGGTGCTGAAGTCCGCGGCCCGGCTCGGTTTCACGCTGTCGCTCGCCGGGATGCTGGTCGCGTTCCTCATGACGCAGCCGACCGCCGAGCAGGACGCGGCCCTGGACCGGGGCGAGACGGTCGGCATCATCGGCGCGCACAGCGTCGGCGTCGCCGACGGCGGCCCGGCGATGCCCGTCACCGGCTGGTCGACGACCGGCGGCGACCTGCGCGTCGCGCACTTCGTCGGCATCCACGCCCTGCAGGCCCTGCCGCTGCTGGCGCTCCTGCTCGCCGCGGCCGCCCGGCGCCGGCCGTCGTCGGTGCCCGGCGAGCAGCAGGCCGCGCGGGGTCGGCTGTCCTCGGTGCTCGGGGAGCAGCGGGTCGCGCGGGGGCTCGTGCGGGCGGCGGCGCTCGGGTACGGCGGCCTCATCGCCCTGCTCACCTGGCAGGCGCTGCGCGGCCAGCCGCTGCTCGACCCGGACGGCAGGACGCTGCTCGCCGCCGGCGTCCTCGCGGTGACCGTGCTCTGCGCCGCCGGGATCGCCCTGCGCGGTCGCGGGAGGACGCCGATCGAGGAGAAGTCCCCGGCTATCGTCGGGGCGTGACGACAGACGATCTCGAACTGGCCATCGCCGCCGCCGAAGCGGGCGCGGCGGTGGTCCGTTCGCGCTTCGGGACCCGCCTGGACCGGTTCGCGAAGGGCGGCGGCGACTTCGCCACCGAGGCCGACATCGAGGCGGAGCGGGCGATCCTGGCGGTGCTGCGGGCCGCCCGGCCCGGCGACGCCGTGCACGGCGAGGAGTCCGGCCGCATCGGCGGCGGCGACCGTACGTGGCTCGTCGACCCCCTGTGCGGCACGCTCAACTACGCGGCCGGCGCGATGCTCGTGGCCGTCAACGTGGCGCTGCGCACGCCCGCGGGCACCACCGTGGCCGTGTCCGTGGACCCGTTCGCCCGGGAGACGTTCTCGGCGGCCGCCGGGGTGGCCCGGGTGCGCCGCGACGGGGTGGAGGCGGACCTCGTACCGACGCCGCGGTCCGCTCTTGTCGACGTGAACCTCGACCCGCCGTTCCCGAACGGTCCCGCCTTCCACCCGGCGCGGCTCCTCGCGGATCCGGGGTTCGGCGAGCTGTTCCGGCCGCGGGTCGTGTCGAGCACCCTCGCCGTCGCGTGGGTCGCCGCGGGCCGGCGGGCGGCGTACGTGACCGACGGCGACCTGCGCGACAGCGTCCACTTCGCGGCCGGGATCGCGCTGTGCGAGGCCGCCGGCTGCGTGGTGACCGGGCTGCGGGGGCAGCCGCTGCACACCGGGGCCGGCGGCCTCGTCGCCGCCGCGGATCAGCGGACCCACGCGGCGCTGCTCGACCTCATCGAGCGGCAGTTCCAGCGCTGACGAGCTCCGGCTCGACCGCCGGCGGCTCCTCGCCGTGCAGCCGGGTGCCCTCGACGTCGACGTCGGGCAGGAGGCGGTCGAGCCAGCGCGGCAGCGCCCAGGCGCGGCGGCCCAGGAGCGTCATGACCGCCGGGACGAGGGTCATCCGCACCACGAACGCGTCGAAGAGGATGGCCGCGGCGAGCGCGAACCCGATCGACTTGATCATGGCCTCGGGCGACAGGATGAAGCCGGAGAACACGCTGATCATGATGATCGCGGCGGCGGTGACGACCCGGGCGCCGTGGCTGAACCCGTTGACGACGGCGTCCTTGGGCGCGGCGCCGTGCACGTGCTCCTCCCGCATGCGGCTGACGAGGAACACCTCGTAGTCCATGGCGAGGCCGAACACGATCCCGATGAGGATGACGGGGAGCAGGCTGACGATCGGGCCGGTCTGCTCGACGCCGATGAGGTCGGCGAGCCAGCCCCACTGGAACACGGCGACGACGGCGCCGAACGTGGCGGCGACGCTCAGCAGGAACCCGACGATCGCCTTCAGCGGCACGAGCACCGAGCGGAACAGCAGCGTCAGCAGCAGGAACGCGAGCACCACGATCACCGCCAGGTACGGCCCGAGCGCCGACCCCATCTTCGCCGAGATGTCGATGTTGACGGCGGTGGTGCCGGTGACGGCGAGCGCGGCACCGCCGGACGGCGGCATCGCCCGGATGGCGTGCACGAGGTCGGTGGTCTGTGCCGCGTCGGGCGCGGTCGCGGGGATCACCTGCAGGATCGCCGTGTCGCCGGCCGGGTTGAGCGCCGGCGGGCTGACGGTGACGACGCCGGGCAGCTCCGCGATGCGCGCGGCGGCGGCGGTCGCGGCGGCCTGCGGGTCGGGGCTGGCGGCGGCGTCGACGACGACCAGCAGCGGGCCGTTGAAGCCAGGGCCGAAGCCCTCGGTGAGCAGGTCGTAGGCCTTGCGCTGGGTCGTGGTGGGGCCGGCCATGTTGTCGCCGGGCAGGCCGAGGCGCATGTCGAGGACGGGCATGGCGACGATCCCGAGGCCGAGGACCGCGGCGACGAGCGTCAGGACCGGCCGCCGGGTGACGAGTGCCGCCCAGCGGCGGCCCATGGTGCCGTTGCCGTGCCTGCGGGCGGCGACGCGGCCCTTGGCCACCCGGTCGCCCGCGAAGCCGAGCAGCGCCGGCAGCAGGGTGAGGGCGATGAGCACCGCGACGATGACCGCACCGGACGCGGCGAGCCCCATCTGGGTCAGGACCGGGATGTTCACGACGGCGAGGGCGGCCAGGGCGATGACGACCGTCAGCCCGGCGAACGTGACCGCGGACCCGGCCGTGCCCACGGCCCGCCCCGCCGCCTCGGCGGGCGACCGGCCGAGCGCGACCTCGTGGCGGAACCGCGAGACGATGAACAGCGCGTAGTCGATGGCGACCGCGATGCCGAGCATCAGCGCGAGGGTCGGCGTGGTGCTGCTGAGGTCCACGAAGCCGGTCACGATCTGGATGCCGGCCATCGCGGCGCCCACGCCGAGCAGCGCGGTCAGCAGCGGCAGGCCGGCCGCGACCAGCGACCCGAGGGTGACCAGCAGGACGAGCGCGGCGATGAGCAGGCCGATCACCTCGCCGATGCCCTGCTCCGCCGGCGCCTGCAGGGCGTCGCCGCCGATCTCGACGGTCAGGCCCGCGTCGCGCCCGGCGCGGGTCGCGTCCACGAGCGCCGCCCGGTCGGCGTCCGTCAGGCCGATCGGCTGCACGGTGTAGGTCACCTGCGCGTAGGCGACGGTCCCGGCCTGGTTGACGGTCCCTTGCAGCGGGTCGGAGACGCCGGCGACCCGCCCGCCGGCCTTCAGCGCGGTGACGGTCCGCTCGACGGCGGCGGCGTTGCCGGGGTCGGTGAGCTTCTGGCCGGCCGGCGCGGCGAACACCACCCGCGCCTGCGCGCCGCCCGCCCCGGCCTGCGGGAAGCGCTGCGCGAGCAGGTCCTGCGCCTCCTGCGCCTGCGTGCCCGGGATCTCGAACGAGCCGGCCGTCGGTCCCGACAGGGTCGCCGCGCCGGCGCCGAGGGCCGCGATCAGCGCCAGCCAGAGCACGAGGACGAGCTTCCGGCGGCGGAAGCTCAGCTTCCCGAGCCGGTACAGGTAGGTTGCCATGCCGACCACGGTCCCGGGCGGCGGCCCGGAAAGCGTCGTCCCGGCGCAGACACCGGGCTACCACGGGCGTGGTAGCCGCCCGGGTGGTGGCTACTGCGGCCAGACGACGCCGCCGTCGCGAAAGGCCGCGTACGGTGCAGAGCATGGACGCCAGCGAGACCGCGCTCACCAGGGTGTGGAGATACGCGGCGGGCAGGCCACTGCTGCTGGACATGCTGCTCGCCCTCGTGCTGGCGTTCGCCGTGCTGCGCGCCGCCGCCGACGACCGGGCCACCAACGGCGACGTGATCGTCGCGGGCGTGGCGTTCGTCGCCGTCCTCATCCGCCGGCTGCGGCCCCTGGCGGCACTCGGCATCGCCACGTCCGCGACCATCGGCGCGATCCTGCAGGGCGTCAGCAACCCGGGGCTGATCGTGGCGCTCGGCGTCATCACGTACTCGATCGCGGCGCACACCGACCGGCGCAAGGGCTGGGTGTGCGCGCTCGCCGCGTCCGGGTTCGTGTACCTGACGGGCCTCATCGTCGCCGCCGAGGACTGGTGGCGGGGCGAGACGCTCGGCATCTTCGCGTGGATCTTCATGGCGGCCGCGGTCGGCGACGCGGCGCGCACCCACCGCGCGTACGTAGCCGAGGTCGAGGAGCGCGCCCGCCGGGCGGAGCAGACCCGCGAGGACGAGGCCCGGCGCCGCGTCATGGACGAGCGGCTGCGGATCGCCAGGGAGCTGCACGACGTCGTCGCGCACCACATCGCGGTCATCAGCGTGCAGGCGGGCGCCGCCGCGCACGTCCTGCAGCGCCGGCCGGACCAGGTGGGCCCGGTCCTGAACCACATCCGCGAGGCGTCCGACACGGTGCTGAAGGAGATCCAGTCGGTGGTCGGGGTGCTGCGCGGCGCCGACGAGCGCGAGACCACCGAGCCCGCCCCCGGCCTCGCGCGGCTGCCGGAGCTGCTCGCCACGCTGGAGACGACCGGGTTCCCGGTGCGGCTCCGGCAGGTCGGGGAGGCGCGGGAGCTGCCCGCGATGGTGGACCTCGCGGCGTACCGCATCGTGCAGGAGGCCCTGACCAACGCCCACCGCTACGGCGACGGCTCGGCGCAGCTCCTCGTCGAGTACACCCCGGACGACGTGGTCCTCCAGGTCAGCAACCGGATGCGGGCGGCCACGCAGAAGGGCGCCGGCTACGGGCTGCTCGGCATGCGCGAGCGCGCCGCGGCCGCCGGTGGGAGCGTGACCGCGTGCCCGGTCGGCGCCTCGGTGTTCCGGGTCCACGCGGTCCTGCCGGCGGAGCACGCATGACGATGGTGTTCCGGATCCACGCGGTCCTGCCGGCGGAGCACGCGTGACGATCCGGGTGCTGCTCGCGGACGACCAGGCGCTGATCCGCGCCGGCTTCAAGATGATCATCGACTCGGAGCCCGGCTTCGAGGTCGTCGGCGAGGCGGCCGACGGGCGGGAGGCCGTGGACCTGGCCCGCACCGCCCGCGCCGACGTCGTCCTCATGGACATCCGCATGCCACGCATGGACGGCCTCGAGGCGACCCGCCGCATCGGCGCCGACGACAACCTGGCCGGCGTGCGGATCCTCGTGCTCACCACGTTCGAGACCGACGACAACGTGGTCCTCGCGCTGCAGGCGGGCGCCAGCGGGTTCCTCGGCAAGGGCGTCGCCCCCGCCGACCTGCTGCACGCGATCCGGGTGGTGGCGGGCGGCGAGCAGCTGCTGTCGCCGCGGGCGACCCGCGGGCTGGTGAGCCGCTTCCTGACCAGCCTCCGGCCGGACGCCGACGGGGCGCTGCCGGCGCTGGACCTGCTCACCGACCGGGAGCGCGAGGTCCTCGTCCTCGTCGCGCACGGCCTGTCCAACGACGACATCGCCGAGCGCCTCTTCGTGTCGCCGCTGACCGCCAAGACGCACGTCAACCGGGCGATGACGAAGCTGAACGTCCGGGACCGGGCGCAGCTGGTGGTCCTCGCGTACCAGAGCGGCCTGGTCCGCCAGGGCGACCCGCTGCCCGACCCGCCCAACCGCTGACGGCCGGGCCGGGTGTCACCAGCCGATGCGGGCGAGGGCGAGGGCCACGAAGCCGCGCAGCGCCCGGTCGTCCCAGCCGGGCACGTCGGGCGGGAGCGGCCCGTCCGGGTCGGCGGCGACGGCGAGCATCGTCAGGGCGGGCTCCGGGGTGGCGGCGCGGTGCCGGTACGCCAGCGCGATCGCCGCCGTCAACGCCACCTGCCGATCCGGATGGTCGAGCCGCCCCCGGAGGTGCGTGTCGACGGCCGGGTCGTCGACCGGCAGGTGGGCGAGGGTCAGGTTGGCCGCGGCGCTCGCCGTCCCCAGCAGCGCCGCCACCGCCGACGGGGTGGGCGGGAGCCACGCCAGGAGCCCGGCGGCCAGCTCCGCGACCGCCGGATCCGCGTCACCCACCCAGCCGGTGACGGTCCCGGCGTGGGCGGCGAGGGCGTCGTACGCGTCCCGGGCCCAGCGGTCGGCTCCCGCGTCGCCGGCCTCGTCGTCACCGGCCTCGTCGCCGGTGAGCCACAGGTTGAGCCGCAGCAGCTGCTCGTCGGTGACCGCGTCCGCCGCCGGGTAGGCGGCGCGCGCGTCGAACGGCAGGGCGTCGTCGCGGTGGTCGCCGATCGCCACCTTCCTGAGCATCCGCAGGAGGTCGGCCCGGTCCGGGGTCGCCGGGTCGTCGGCGAGCGCGACCAGGAACGGCACGACGACGGCGCTGGCCTGCCACCGGGTCCCCTGGTGGTACAGGTGCGCGGACAGCTCGTTCCGGGCCCGGGCACGGGTCTCCGGCTCGGCCGCCGTCAACGCCTCCAGCAGGTCGGGGACGTGCTCGGAGGTGCCGTCGCAGCCGTACACCCGCTCCCAGGCCACCCCGGTCACGCGGTGTAGTAGCCCTCGACGGCCGCCCGGGCCGCGTCGAGCAGGGCCGGCCCCTCCTGCGGGACCCGCGGGAAGCCGCCGGCGGGTTTCAGCGCGTCGAGCTGCCCGGCGGACAGGGCGTACACGACCCGGCCGAGGCCGGAGCGGTCGATGCCGCCGGTGCACATGCCGCAGGGCTGGCAGCTGGTGTACATCGTGGTGGCGGCGGCGTCCTCGGGGGTCAGGTGGCGCGCGGCCCAGCGGGCCAGCTTCAGCTCCGGGTGGGCGCTGATGTCGTCGTCGGACAGGACCGTGTTGTGCTCCTCGGCGAGGACCCGGCCGCCGGCGACGAGCAGCGACCCGAAGGGCGCCTCACCCGCCGCGCGGGCCTCGACGGCGATCGCGATCGCCCGGCGCAGGAACCGCTCGTCGTCCGGGGTCACGACGCCTCCGGCAGGGTCATGGTGCCGCGGGCGACGACCAGGCCGGAGCCGCTCACGCGCACCCGCGGACCGGCGACGGTCACGGTGATCCGGCTGGGCCGGCCCATCGAGTGCCCCTGCTCGACGATGACGGTGACCTCTCCCTGGCCGCCGGGCTCACCGGCCGCCAGCAGCGCGGCGAGGGGGCCGGCGGCGGTCCCGGTCGCCGGGTCCTCCGCGATGCCCATGGCCGGGTTGAAGAATCTCGCGTAGGCCGTGGCGTCCTTGTCGACGGTGTCGCCGGTGTACAGATAGCAGCCCTCACCCCCGACCTGCCGGAGCGCGGCGGTGAGCCGGGCGTCGTCGGGCGCGGCCCGGTCCACGGCGACGCGGTCGCGCACCGGCACGAGCAGGTGCCCCGCGCCGGTGGAGACCACCTGGGCGGGCCGGTCGGCGACGAGGTCCTCCTCGCGCAGCCCGAGCGCGGCGGCCAGCCCGGCCCGGTCGCTGACGACGGCGCCGAAGACGGGCGGCGACTGTTCCATGGTCACCACCACCCGCCCGTCGTCGTGCCGCACGTGGACGGGCAGCACGTCCTCGCCGATCTCCTGCGTGAAGTCGCCACCGCCGTCCAGGCCGCCCGGGCCGGCGAGCCACAGCCAGGCGCCGAGGGCGTTGTGGCCGGCGCCGTACACCTCCTCCCCAGTCGGCGTGAAGGACCGCAGCCGCCGCGTCGCCCCCGGCCGCGTGGGCGACTGGACGAACGTGGTCTCCGACTGGTTGAACTCGCGGGCGATCGCCCGCATCTGGGGGTCGGTGAGCCCGTCGGCGTCGGTCACGAGGGTGAGCGGCGCGCCGGTGAGCGGGGCCGAGGCGAACACGTCGACATAGACGAACGAGGTTTCAGGCACACCTCGACGCTACGGCCCGCCACCCACCGGGTGGAGGCCGTTTGTGCGGCATCGCGGGCGGTTCGCCGCAGGATCTGCGGTAGCCTGCCGCGATGACCGCACCCGGGCTCGACGAGGTGGACCGGCAGCTGCTCGCGGCGGTGCAGCGGGACGCCCGCGCGTCGCTGACGTCCCTCGCGGCCGCGATCCACCTGGGCGTGTCCGCGACGCGGGCCCGCCTGCGCGGCCTGGAGGAGCGGGGCGTCATCACCGGCTACACGGCCAGGGTCGACCCGGTCGCCTGCGGCCTGCCGCTGCGCGCGGTCGTGCGCATGAAGGTGCACGGCGCCCTGTACGACAAGGTCGCCGCCGTCCTGGACCGCGAGCCGCAGATCGTGCGCTGCGTCCGCGTGACCGGCGAGGCGTGCTACGTCGCCGAGATCGTCGCCGCCGACATGCCGGACCTCGCCCGCATCACCTCCGAGCTCGCCCGCGTCGGCTCCATCACCACCGACATGGTCTACGAGGTCGTCGCCGACCGCGCGATCCCCGCCCGGTAGACCTGGCTCAGTCGAGCCGGCGGCGGCCGGCGAAGCCGAGGTCGGCGCGGTGATACCAGGCGAGGTCGCGGTCGCCCTCCAGCCAGCACAGCAGCACCGGCATGCCGTCGAGCTCGGCCGGGAAGTCGAGCAGCAGCGGCGCCACGCCCTTGAGGTGCGCCCCGCTCTGCTGCACCTCGGTGACCAGCTCGTCGAACCTGGCGGACCTGGCCTTCCACTCCGGCAGCCCACCCAGCGCCGTCGCGGCGCCGCCGGGTGCGAGCGCCGCCGCCAGCTCCGCAGCGTCCGCCCGCACGGCGACGAGCTCGTCGAGCAGTGGCCGCAGCCGGCCGAGCGCCGCCCGCGCCTCCGCCACTGTGTACAGACCCATGCACCAAGTCTGGCACCCGTCCACCCGCACCGGGTGATCCGGACCGGGTCAGCCCGAAGCGGTCGTCCCCGGGGTGCCGGAATGGTCCCTGGCCCGGGCGCGGACCACGACGACCGGGCGGTCGGACTTGTGCACGAGGGTGTCGGAGGTGCTGCCCAGCAGCAGCTCGCTGAGCTTGCGGTGCCCGTGCGCGCCGACCACGATGCCGGGGCTGTCGTGCTCCCGGGCCACGCGCAGCAGGGTGTCGGCGGGGGTCAGGTCGTCGGCGACCGCGAGCGCGGTGGCGGTGGTGAAGCCGGCCTCCCGGGCGAGCTGCGCGCCCTGCCGGGCGGTCTGCTTCGCCGACTCGTACGCGGCCTCGTCCATCTCGGCGGCGCTGCGCAGGTCCAGTGCGGCCGGTGGGAGCTCGAAGCCCGGCACGGGCAGCGTCAGGGGTTCGAAGCGCCGCCCGGCCTCCCACACCGTGACGACGAGCGCCGGTTGCGGGCCGAGCAGGGCCGCCGCGTCGCGCACCGCCTGCCGTGCGGCCGCGGAGCCGTCGAAACCGAGGATCACCGGTCCTCCTGTGGTCACCGTTCCCACCGTACCGACGGATCCACCGGCTGCGGGGTGAGCGCAAGGTGGTCCGGCGCCCCGCCCGGGAGGGCTGGCAGAATGGCCGGATGGACTCGGAGCGGCGACACGCACACCGTCGCCGCGCCGCTCACCAGCCGCGACGGGGTGCCGCTGCCGCCGGAGCAGTACGTCGCCCTGGCGGCGGCGTTCGGCGCGAACCCGGCCGCCGCCGACGCGGTCGCATGGCTGCGACGGTCGGCGGCGGCCCGGGTCGCCGCGATCACCCCCGCACTGTCCTGACGGAGAGCTTCGGGTCGGCGGCGATCGACGCCTCCGAGTAGCGGCAGTCGCGCAGCTGCTTGTTGCGGAACAGCAGCGTCTGGTCGGCGTAGTTGGGCGAGCTCGGGTCGGTGGACTCGCTGTAGGTGAGGACGCAGCGCGCCGACGGGCCGGAGGACGTGTACGCGAGCGTCAGCAGGAAGCTGGTGCCGTAGTTCACGACGTACCCGCGGTCGGTGAGGTCGCTGCCCTCGGCGAACGTGCCCGGGTTCATGAACGGCTCACGGGACGAGCCCGGGAACGGTTCGTACTGCGCCATGTTGGCGATGCCGACGTTCTCCGTCGAGCCGGGCACCGGGATCCGCTGGCCGGCCTTCACGGTGTACTGGACGGACTGCAGCTGCACGTTCAGCGGCAGGCCGACGGCGCGCATCCGCAGCATCGCGCGGGCGAGCCCCGTCAGCAGCGGCGCCGGGTCGGCCGGTGCGCCGCGCGGGGTGCGGCCGGGGTCCGCGGGGTTGAACGCCACGCCGAACAGCGGACCCGCGGTCGTGAGCGCGTCGGGGTGCTCGGCGAGGACCGCGCCGATCGTCTCCCGCCACAGCACCGCGCCGCGGCTCGGCAGGTCGAACAGCCGGTCCCAGGCGGCGAGCGCGGCGCAACCGGCGCTGATGTCGACCGGCGTGCCGTCCACGTTCACAGGCCGGGTGCCCTGCGCGCGGCAGGACGCCACCGTATACCCGGCGAGCTCCGCGGCCGTCAGCGAGTCGCCGGAGAGGATGGCGGTGCCGAGGCCGGCGAGGTCGAAGCGGGCCGTGCCGTTGATGAGCCGCAGGTTCTGCCGCGACCGCGCCGACAGCGGCGTGCCCTCCGAGCCCTGCAACGGCGAGAAGCCGGTCAGGAAGGCGTTCTGGTTCGGCACCCAGTGGCTGTCGTTGGAGTTGAAGACGTAGTCGCGCCGCTGCAGCTGCGGCTGCTGGGCGAACGGGATCAGCCCCGGCGAGCGCGCCCCCGGCTGCACGACCCACGCGTTGGCGCTGTCGCTGCCGTTCAGCGCGCCGAGCGGGTGGTTCGCCATCTCCGTCAGCGACGCCACGGACAGGTTCGGCGTCGGCGACGAGTCGGTGTACCAGGCGTTGCCGGCAGAGTCGGTCGCGACCGTGTTCACCCACGGGATGCCCTGGTCGCGGCCGATCGACGCGCGCAGGCCGGCGACGTCGGTGGCGCGGGCCATGTTCATCCACACCCGCAGCAGCCGGTCGTTGTCGATGTTGGCGTCGCGGTACGTGTACGCCGTCGTCGCCGTCCACCCGAACGCGGGGTCGATCGCCGACAGGTCCAGCACCGGCCCGTACCGGGTGAACCACATGGTGCGGGTGACGGTCTGCAGCGCGCCGCCCTGGTTGACCCGGATCGTCACCTGCTTCGACGTCATCGCCTCGGGCCGCCCGTCCACGAGGTACGTGGTCGGCGAGCCGGGGACGAGGTCGACGGAGTAGAACGTGAAGCGCGACCCCTCCGCGACCGTGTGCGTCCACGCGACCTTGTCGGTGAAGCCGATCTGCACCCCGGGGATGCCGCCGAGGCTCGCGCCGTACACGTTGAGACTCCCGGGGACGGTCAGCTGCGACTCCCAGAACTTGAGCTCGCCCTCCCACGGGAAGTGCGGGTTGCCGACCAGCATGCCCCGCCCGGTCTGGGTCTTGTCCGCGCCCAGCGCCCAGCCGTTGCTGGACAGGGCCTTCTGCTGCCGCAGCGCGGCCAGCCCGTCGGTGGTGACCTCCGGCGCGATCGCGAGCGCGGCGCTCGCGCTGCCCGGCGGGGTGGCCGAGGCGATCGGGGCGAGCAGCGCGCCTCCGCTGGCCAGCAGCGCGATGTCGCGCTGGTACGCGAGGACGTCGACCGCGGAGATCGGCGCGATCCACGGCTGGCCGGCGCACCAGCCGGGCACCCTGGCGGGGCCGGCGGCGGCCAGGAACGCGTTGAAGCCGCGCACGTAGCCGTTGAGCACGTCGCGCTCCTCGGGCTGCAGCCTGGTGAGCTGCTCCCGGGCGCGGTCGACGAGGCCCAGCGACTGGTACGCGAAGTCGGTCGCCAGGTTGGCGCCGTCGGGCCCGGGGCCGAACCACCGCGACCGCTCGCTGCGGACCTTGACGACCTGGTCGGCGAGGTCGCAGAACCGGTCCTCGGCGTAGGCCCAGCCCTGCCCGAACGCGGCGCCGCCGACGCTGGTGGCCAGCACGTGCGGCACGCCGTAGCTCGTGCGCCTGATCACCGCGGTGTAGGCGCCGGAGGTGACGGTCTCCGCGGCGGCCGCGCCGGCGGGCACGCCGACGAATGCCGGCGCGAGCAGGCCTGCTGCCGATAACAATGTGAAGATCCGACGGACGCGGTGCACGGCTCCTCCGATGTGACGCAGCTGATTGACGGTGGCTCGAATCTGCGCTTTTCACCATGTGCAAGAAGACGCGTTTCAATGACGAATGCGGCGTTTTCCCCGGTCGCCGGGGTGCGCGACACGTCAGGCCACCATATTGCAATCAGTGACCTTTGTACTACCGTCAATGCCGGATCTATCGAGATTCGCTGATCAACTCGAAGATTGATCGAATTCGCCGGTCCGCCGGTTCATGCTGGGCGGGTGGCCTTGCCGTCCAGCCACAGGGTGTCGCTGCCGTCGCGGTGGGTGCCGGTCGTGCCCACGTGCTTGCCGGGGATCTTCGGGCCGTTCTTGATCACGTGGACGAGCGCCATCGCGTGGCCGCGCCCGAGGTCGAAGTCCGCCTTCAGCCAGTCGACGATCGCGCCGGCCTTGACCCCGGGCGTGTCCAGCCCCCGCGCCGCCGCAAGCCCGAGCAGCTCCCGCGGGGTCTTGCCGGTCTTGGTCTCGATGTTGTCGAGGTACGCCTGGAACGACATGTCGGTCTCCTCTGTCACCGGCACGCTCACCGTGCCGCTACAGACGCGTCGAACGGCTCGCCGCGCTTTCGACATCCGCCCCGGAACTTTTTCGCCCGGCCTTCAGTCGTCGAGGTCGACCCCCTTCGCCACGGCCAGGGCGACCGCCTTCCTGGCCTGCTCGACGTCCGTGACGACGGGGGTCAGCAGCTTCGACAGGGCCTCGAGCGCGCCCCGGTCGGTCCCGTACGCGCAAAACATGCCGGCCTCCGGGTCGTAGGAGAACCGCCGGCCCAGGTCCGGCTCCTCGACGCTCACCAGCAGCCGCGCGATCGCCTCCCAGAAGTAGCCGTGCGGTTCGTGCCCCAGGGACTCGACGGCGGTGTCGACCTGGGTGCTCCCGGCGTTCAGCAGCAGCGAGTACTTGCCCGGCGACGTCTCGATCAAGCGCAGAGGATTCATCCGCACATCCTGACAGGCGCCGCACACCGGGTCAGAAGAGCTCGGCGAGCAGGGCGGCGGCGCGGGCGGCGCCGTCGGCCGGCACGGCGCGGTAGGCGACCGGGCGGTCGATCTCCTCCGCGATCGCCGCCGCGAGCGAGTCGGGGGTGAGGGTGTCGTAGTCCATCCGCCGCCCGGCGCCGTGCCGGCGGAGCCGGTGCGTGACGTGGAACTGCTGCTCGAAGTGGTTGCGCAGCGGCACGTAGATGAACGGCCGCCCCGCCGCCGTCAGCTCCATGCACGTCGTGAGCCCGCCCTGCACCACCGCCAGGTCGCACGCGGCGAGGTGCCGGTCCAGCCCCGGCACGTACGGCAGGACGTCCAGCCCCGGCGGGGCCGCCACCGTGGCCGGGTCGATGCGGGGGCCGGCCACCAGGATCATCCGCAGGCCCGGCACCCGCCTGGCCGCCTCCGGGAACGCCGCGGCGACGAGCCGGAGCAGGTGCCCGCCGACCCCGGACCCGCCGACGGTGACCACGCAGACCCGCTCGCCGGGCCGGTACCCGAGCGACGCCCGCAACGCGCTCCGCTCCTCGTCGGTCGCCGTACCGGCGACGTAGCCGGCGAAGTCGTAGTGCTCCGTGGTCCAGTCCCTGATGCGGGGCAGCCCGGGCCCGAACGGCTCGTCGATGACGTCGTCGGGGTCGCCGACGAAGATGGACCGGTCGCGCAGGCGCGGGTACCGGTCGATGTGGCCGATCATCTCGGCGTTGTAGTCGGCGGCGACGAGGGCCTCGCGCTCGCCGCCGGACGGCATCGGCAGGAAGCCGACGAAGTCGGTGAGCCACGCGTACGCCGAACGCTTCAGCTCGGGGTTCTCGTGCAGGAAGTGGTCGACGTCCCACGCCTCGTCGCCGACGACGAGGTCGTAGCGCTCCGCCTCCAGCAGGTCGTGGAACACCATGAAGTTGGCGACGAGGATCTCGTCCATCCTGCGCAGCGCCTCGAAACAGTGCAGGTCGTGCTCGCCGGACTCGCTCTCCACGTGCGCGGACTCGTTGACCAGGAAGCGGCTCGCGGGGTGGACGCGCTCGCCCGCGTCGGCGAGCATCCGGGTCACGGGGTCCTGGGTGAGCCAGTCGATCTCGACGCCGGGCCGCAGCTCGCGCAGCTTCGCGGCGATGGCGAGGTCGCGCCGGGCGTGACCGAGACCGATCGGCGAGGACAGGTAGAGCACCCGCCGGGGCCGGGACTGCCAGCGGCCCCAGGCGCGGCGGACCGGCGCCGCCGGGCGGAACCGCTCGGCGAACCCGCGCACCAGCAGGTTGACCTGGACGGGGTCGCGGGCGAGCGGGATGTGGCCGCCGCCGTCGATGACCACCAGGTCGCCGCCGGTGAGCTCGGCGAGCGCCTCGCCGCGGGCCGGCGGGGCGACGCGATCGTCGCTGCCGTGCAGCACCAGCACCGGGCCGCGCAGCCGGCCGCACCAGTCCTCGATCTCCTCGCGCCCGGGCCGGTCGGCCTGGCTCTCGACGTCGAGCACGGCCCCGGTGGTTTCGAGGGCCCAGGCGACGCCGTCCTCGACCTGCTTCGTGGAGTGCGGCTCGCTGAAGCACTGCCCCATGAAGAACCAGGCGAAGTCCTCGTACCGCGACTGCCAGTACCGCCGGTTGTACTTGCGCCAGTGGTTCGCCGGGTCGGCGCCGAGCCGGGGCACCGCCGACGGTGGCAGGTCGGGCGAGGTACGGTCGTCCAGCCCGCCGGAGGCCGCGCGGGCCAGCGAGAGCGGCGTGAGCGCGATCGAGGCGCCGATCGCGACCGTGCCGTGCACCCGCCCGGGATGCTCGGCGGCGAGCTCCAGCGCCCAGTTGACCGCGCGGGACAGCCCGACGACGACGGCCTTGTCCGTGCCCGTCGCGTCGAGCACGGCGAGCGCGTAGGCGACCTGTGCCGCCTGCCCGTACGCCCGCGGGGTCACCGGCCGGTCGGACCGCCCGTTGCCGGGCCCGTCGTACGTGACGACGCGGAAGTGCCGGGCCAGATACGGCACCTGCAGCTTCCAGACCCGCTTGTGCACCAGCGTCCACGTCGGCAGCAGCAGGATCGTCGGGCCGCCGGCACCGTGCACCTCATAGTGCATCTTGACGCCGTCGTGCTCGACGAACCCCTCGGCGTCGGCCTGTCGCGCCCGCATCGCCCGTACCCTTCCCTCAGCGCACCGGACGGGGCACGAAGCGCGGCACCCGGCGCAGGTAGTCCTCGTAGGGTTCGCCGAGCCGGCCGCGCAGGTCGCGCTCCTCCAGGCGGACACCCACCATGATGTAGCCGGTCGACGCGAGGGCGAAGACCAGGCGCCCGACGCTCAGGTCCGGCGCCGCCCAGAACGCGATCAGGAAGCCGACCATGAGCGGGTGCCGGACGAGCCGGTAGACGAGCGGCTCGCGGAGGCCCGGCTCGGCGTAGTGCCGGTCACGGGCGCGGGCCAGCACCTGGCGCAGGCCGAAGAGGTCGAAGTGGCCGACGGCGAACGTGCTGAACACCAGGATCGCCCAGCCGAGCGCGTAGCCCGCCCAGAGGACGCCGCGGGCCCAGGCCGGGCCGACGGACCAGACGGTGGCGGGCAGCGGCTGCCACTGCCAGAACAGCAGGACCAGCACCGCGGTCGAGGCGAGGACGAAGGTGCTGCGCTCGATCGCGGCCGGGACGAAGCGGGTCCACCAGCGCTTGAACCACGGGCGGGCCATGACGCTGTGCTGGACGGCGAACAGCGTCAGCAGCGCCGAGTCGACGAGCAGCGCCCGCCAGGCCGGGCCGGCGGTGCCGTCGTCGATGCCCTTGGGCACGCCGACGCCGGCCAGGAACCCGATCGCGTAGAGCAGCGCGGCGACGAAGGCCAGGTAGGCCGCCGCGCCGTAGCCGACCACCGAGATCTTGCGAATCATGGTGCCACCTCCCTTGTTCGGTCGACCGACCGACAATCAGCAAGGTAGCATTCGGTCGACCGACCGAACAAGCACGCATCGATTGGGGACGGTTTGAACACGCAGGGCCGCATCATCGAGGCGGCGAGGACGTGCCTGCTCGCGGACGGATACGCCGCGCTGTCCACCCGCCGGGTCGCCGAGCGGGCGGGCGTGCCGCTCAGCCAGATCCACTACCACTTCGGCGGGAAGCAGGGCGTCATCCTCGCCCTGCTCGACCATGAGAATCAGCAGCTCGTGGCGCGCCAGGTCCGCATGTACGGCGCCGAGACCCCCCTCTGGAAGCGCTACGAGCAGGCGTGCGACTTCCTCGACGACGACCTCGCCTCCGGTTACGTGCGGGTGCTGCAGGAGATGATCGCGGCCGGCTGGTCCGACCCGCAGGTGGCGGCGCGGGTGACCGCGATGCTGGAGGCGTGGTTCGCCGTGCTGGTGCAGGTGTCGACGGAGGCCGAGCAGCGGTTCGGGTCGCTCGGGCCGATGCGCCCGGGCGACGTCGCCGGGCTCATCGGCCTGTCGTTCCTCGGCGGTGAGGCCGTCGTCCTGCTCGGCAGCGAGGACTGGAGCGGGCGCGTCCGCGGCTGGCTGCGCAGCGTCGGCGACCTGATCCGCCACTTCGAGGAGGGCGACGTCAGCGGGCCGTCCCGAAGTTGATGCTGAGGTTCGACGGGTCCGGGGCAGCGTTGTGCCGGGCGGGACGGTAGCCGCGCACGGCGCCCGAGAGGTAGACGAGGAGGGCGCCGACGAGCCACGGGTACAGGACCGAGACGAACATCAGCGGCAGCATCATCCCGGCGGGGAGCCAGACCATCAGGCCGGCCACCGCATAGACGGCCAGGCGCTTCAGGCCCCGGCTGAGCGGCTTGTCGCCCGGCGTGAGCCCCCTGAGCATGTCGATCAGCGACTTCACCAGCAGCACCAGGCCGACGAGGATCGCCAGCAGCGCGGCCTGGAAGGTGCGCGGGTCGAGGATGTCCACCCTCGCGTCGGACGCGTCGGCCTGGATCGCCTCGGCGAAGAGCGTGCGGGCGCCCCGCAGGTCCGCGCCGCCGAGGTCCGCCTGGGTCAGTGACGCGCCGGTGAAGTCGGCGCCGCGCAGGTCCGCCTTCGGCAGGTCGGCCTGGCCGAGGTCGGCGCCGGCGAACGACGCGTCACGGGCATCGACGAGATCCAGGTGCGCCTGGCCGAGGTCGGCGTCGTCGAACGACGCGTCACGGGCGTCGACGCGGTCCAGGTGCGCCTGGGTGAGGTCGGCGTCGTCGAACCGGGCGCCGCGCAGGTTGGCACCGGTCAGCGTGGCCTGCACCAGGTCCGTGCCGCGGAACGAGGCGCCGTGGGCGTCGATGCCGGACAGGTCCTCCTGGCCCAGGTCGAGGCCGTCGAGGACGGCGCCGTGCAGGTCGGCGCAGGTGAGGTCGGGCAGGCCCTCGGTGGTGGTGATGTGCTGCCCGGCGAGCTGCGCCCGGGTCTCGGGGCAGTCGGGCCCGGGAGCCGGCTCCGCGGCGGCGGGGGCGGCACCGACGAGCACGGCGATGATCAGCAGGGCGCCCGCGGCGCGGGCGAGGCGGATGGTTGGCACGCGCAACAGCATCGAGCGTCATGCACTCCCGCCGCCGCACTCCGTCTGGATCGCGACACGGTAGCGCCGGTCACGCCCGCCCGGGCGCCCTTACGACCATGTCAGGGATGCTCGGTGGGCCCAGTAGGCCGCGGGGGTCTCGGCGGGCGGGACTGGGCCGGGGTCGTCGACGTCCAGGGCGCGCAGGTTGGCGGCCAGCTGCGCGGTCGTGGCCGCGCCGGACAGCACCACACCCGCCCACGGCTGGTGCAGCGCCGCGGCGATGGCGGCCGCGTCGCAGCCGGCGAGCCGCCCGTTCGCCAGGGACTCCTTGACGATGACGGTGCGGCCGTCCGCGTGCGCCTCGGCGAGGGCCGGCCCGGCGGACGGCTCCAGCGGGTTCCACGTCGCCTGCACGGTGCGGAACAGCGGCTCGCCGCCCACCTCGACGCGCAGCGCGGCCCGGATCGCGTCGGCCTGGCACGGCCCGCTGGTGGACAGCCCGACGGTGATGCCGGTGGCGGCGAGGTCCGCGAGCCGCCGGTGCAGGGTGGCGTCGGTGAGCGCGGTGCTCTCCGGTGTCACGGAGTGGATCTGGTACAGGTCGAGCCGGTCCCCGAACAGGTCCAGGGTCTCGGCGACCTGCCGGTCGAACGTGGCGACGGAGTGGTCCTTCGCCTCGTGCACGGGCGCGTCGACCCGCCATCCGGCCGTGTACGTGTAGCCCCACTTCGACCCGGCGACGGCGCCCGCCTTCCCGGGCAGCCAGCCGGCGAGGAACTCCTCCGCCAGCCCGTAGGAGCGGGCCACGTCGAAATACCGGACCCCGGCGGCGTACGCGGCGTCGAGCAGCTCGTGGCTGCGGGCCCGCAGCGCCTCGACCGACCGGTCCGCGGGCAGATCCCGCTCCCGGCCGAGGTTGATGTACCCGGGCCGCCCCACGGCGGCGAGCCCGAGGCCGATGCGCATCGCGGGCGGTTCGAACGGCATGACCGATCCTATGCCAGTCCTACGCCGTGCGGCGGCGCCGGATGAGCATGACGACGCCCACCACGCCGGCGGTCAGCGCCACCGCGCCGACGGCGAGGATCGTGGGCCAGATCGAGTAGCCGCCGGTCTTTCCGGTCGCGGGCTGGGCGACCGCCGTCGCGGGCGCGGCGGACGGCGGGGCGGCGTGCAGCTTGGCCGCCTCCTCCGGGGTGACGAGGTGCCCGACGGACGTCCCGGTCGGCAGGGCGAACCCCCAGTCGAGCAGCATCGTGCCCTGCTTCCACGCGCGGGCGGGCACGATCTCGGCGCCCATGACGGTGACGACGAGCCGCCGCCCGTTGCGCTGGGCGGCGCCGACGTACGTGTGCCGGGCCTCGTCGGTGAAGCCGGTCTTGCCGCCGATCGCGCCCTGGTAGCTGGTGAGGAGCTTGTTCTCGTTCTGGATCTGGAAGCCCTTCGGGTCCTTCGGCGGCTGCGCGGGCCACTGGTAGGCGAGGGTGGTGTCGTACGTGATGAAGTCCGGCCGGGCGAAGTCGGCGCGGGCGATGAGGGCCAGGTCGTAGGCGCTGGTGAGCTGGTCGGGGGCGTCGAGCCCGGACGGGGTGACGGCGTGGGTGTCGTCGGCGCCGAGCCGGCGCGCCTCGGCGTTCATCGCGTCGATCGTGGCGGCCACCCCGCCCTCCCCGCCGGCGACGCGGGCGAGGGCGTTGGCGGTGTCGTTGCCGGACTGCAGCAGCAGCCCGAGCCACAGCGTCGACACCGGGTACTTCCCGCCGACGATCATGCCGACGGCGGAGCTGTCCTTGGGCAGGTCGAGGTCCTCGGCGGTCGCCTCGACGACCTGCGCGGGGTCCAGCTTCGGCAGGGCGGTCGCGGCGAGCAGCAGCTTCTGCACGCTCGCCGGCCGGCGGCGCAGGTGCGGCGCGCACGCGCCGAGGACCTCGCCGGTGTCGAGGTCGGCGACGATCCACGACATGGCCGACAGCGTCGGCGGCGCCGCCGTCCCGGCCGCCACGGCCAGCCCGGTCGTGCCGAGCTGGTCCCCGCCGACGGCCTGGGCCGCGGGGTCCAGCACGGGCGACGGCGGCGTCGGCGGGATGGTGGGGATCGAGGCGTACGGGCAGGGCACCACCGCGGGAGGCGCCGCACCGAGCACCGGAGCGGGCCACGCCAACAACCCCGCGCTCACCACGGCCGCCACCAGACCCGTCGCTCTCATGGCGGGCAGACTAACGCTCCGCGGCGAGGTACGCCCCCGCACCACCGCCAACCACGATCGACACCACCCCGGACACCAGCAGGCTGAAGGCCTGGCCGGTCCGGCGCGGCGCCAGGGCGAGCCAGGCGACGATCAGGTGGAGCCCCCATGGCCTGCCACCCATGAGCGATCCGTGTCCATGGCCGCGGCGTGGGCGGCAAGGGCGTCGACGGCGGCGGCGACGGCCGGGCGGGCGGCGGCGCTGTCCCGCCACAGGGCGAACACCCGCCTGGCCGGCTGGGGGTCGATCGGCACCAGCCGGACCCCCGCCGGCACGGGGTCGCGGCCGAGCCGCGGGATCACGGCCGCGCCGAGACCGGCGGCGACGAGCGCCAGCTGCGTCGAGTGCTCCGACGCGGTGTGCCGGATCCGGGCCTGGGCGCCGTGCCGGCGCAGGGTGGCGGCGAGCCAGTCATGGCAGATCTGGCCCGTGCTCCAGCCGATCCAGTCGTCGGCGGCCAGGTCGGTGACGGCGACCGCCGACCGCCCCGCGAGGGGGTGCCCGGCGGGCAGCGCCACGTCGAACGGGTCGTCCAGCAGATGCCGGCGGGACAGGCCGTCCGGGACGCCGAGGACGTCGTCGGACCAGTCCTGCACGACGGCGACGTCCAGGTGGCCGCGGCGCAGCGCGGCGACCGCCGCGTCGGGCTCCCGCTCCGACAGCGACACGTCCAGGTCGGGGAAGCGGCCGGTCAGCTCGGCCAGGACACCCGGCAGCAGCCCCCGGGCCGCGGTCGCGAACGCGGCGACGGCGAGCGGCCCGGCGACGACGCCGCGGTGCTCGGCGAGGCCCGCCTCGACCCGCTCGACCAGGTTGAGCACGTCGGCGGCGCTGCGGGCGAGGACGGCGCCGGCCTCGGTGACCCGGATGCCGCGGCCCTGCCGCTCGACGAGGCGCTGGCCGACCTCCCGCTCCAGCCGGGCCATCTGCTGCGACACGGCCGACGTGGTCACGTGCAGCGCGGCGGCGGCCCCGCCGACCGAGCCGGTCGTCCAGATGGTGTGCAGCACGCGGAGGCGCTCCAGGTTCAACACCGTAGCGATGCTACGCGATTGCCTGAAGAACCTTTCACTTGTCCTTACCAGTCGCGGGCAGCAGGGTGAACCGCATGGACACAACCTTTGCCATCGGCGGCGACATGAAGGTCCACCGGCTCGGGTTCGGCGCGATGCGGCTCACCGGCCCGCCCGCGTCGCCGGAGCGGGAGACCGCCCTGACCGTCGCCCGCCGGGCCGTCGAGCTCGGCGTCACGCTCGTCGACACCGCCGACTCCTACGACCTGGGCGCCAACGAGGAGCTCGTCGCCGAGGCGCTGCGCCCCTACCGGGACGGCGTCGTCGTCGCCACCAAGGGCGGGCAGGTCAACCTCGGCCGGGAGTGGATCCCGCTCGGGAGGCCCGAGTACCTGCGCCAGCAGGCCGAGCTGAGCCTGCGGCGACTGAAGGTCGACCGCATCGACCTGTACCAGCTCCACCGCGTCGACCCCGAGGTGCCCCTCGCGGACCAGATCGGGGCGCTGCGGCGGCTGCGCGACGAGGGGAAGGTCCGGCACGTCGGGCTGTCGGAGGTGACCGTCGAGCAGCTCGTCGAGGCGTCGCGGATCATGCCGATCGCCAGCGTGCAGAACCGCTACAACCTCACCGACCGCGCCTCCGAACCGGTGCTGGAGCACTGCGAGCGGCACGGCATCGCGTTCCTGCCGTGGCTGCCGGTGGCGCCCCTGAGCAGGGGCTCCGACACCAGCGGGGACGCCGTCAGCCGGGTCGCCGCGCGGCTCGGCGCGACCCGGACGCAGGTCGCCCTGGCCTGGCTGCTGCACCGCTCCCCCGTCGTGCTGCCGATCCCCGGCACGTCCCGGCTCGCGCACCTCGAGGAGAACGTCGCCGCCGCCGGCATCACGCTCGACCCGGCCGACCTGGACGAGCTCGAGTAGGCTCCCTGCCGTGGTCAGGGTGGGGATCGCGGTCTTCGTGTGCCGCGGCGGCAGGTTCCTCATGGGGCGCCGCCGCGGCGCGCACGGCGCCGGCACGTGGTCGGTGCCGGGCGGGCACCTCGAGTTCGGCGAGTCGTTCGAGGACACCGCGGTCCGCGAGGTCCTCGAGGAGACCGGCGTCCAGATCACCAACGTCCGGTTCGGCGCCGTCACCAACGACGTCTTCGCCGACGAGGACCGGCACTACGTCACCGTCTGGATGCTCGCCGACCATCTCGCGGGCGAGCCGGCGATCCTCGAGCCCGACAAGTGCGTGAGCCTCGCCTGGCACGACCTCGACGACCTCCCCGAGCCGCTCTTCCTGCCCTGGCGGCAGCTGCGGGAGTCGCCGCTGTTCGACGCGATCCGGCGGGAGTTCAGCGCGACACGGTGAAGGCCACCGGGCCGACCCGCAGGACCCCGTCGTCGAGCGGCTCGCAGCGCACGCCGCCCTTGCCCCGCAACGCCTTCCACGCGCCCGGCCCGATGGTCGCGTCCATCCAGGCGCACGGGTGCGCGGCCCGCCGCACCCGCAGCCGGACCGGCCCGTCGCCGCTGTCGAGGGTCAGCTCCGCGCCGACGAGCTCGTCGACGGCGATCCCGGCGACCATGATGTTGCGCCGCACCTGCGTCAGCCCCGCCCCGTCGGGCAGCGACTCCCGCGCGATGACGGTGACGCTCGCCTCCCGGTGCGCCGGCCTGCCGAAGTACCGGTCGCCGACGACCCCCAGCCCGGCCCGGATCCGGATCTCGCCGACCAGCTCACCGGCGGATGCCGGCAGCGGACCGTCGGCGGGGCGCCCCACGTACCGGTGCGACGGCGACGACAGCAGCTCCACGATCTCCGCCATGACGGCAGTCTGCCACCGCCCGCTTCCCTTGCCGGGCCCGCCGTCGGGTCCACTGTCGGGTCTCAGGGGGCGACCGGGGCCGATCCCTGATGCCGTCCAGGGTCCCGGCGGCGCACGCTTGAGGAACAACGCGATCACGCGACGAAGGAGCGAGACGATGGAAAGCGTGCACCAGTCGATGCGACAACAGGGCCTGGTCCGGCCGGCGCAGGGCCGCGTGCTCGGCGGCGTGTGCGCCGGGCTCGGGCGGCGCTTCGGCATCGACCCCTGGCCGGCGCGGCTGCTGTTCATCCTGATCCTGCTGCTGATCCCGGGCAGCCAGATCCTGATCTACCCGATCCTGTGGATCATCATGCCGGCCGAGCCGGTGACCGCGACGCCGCCCGTCGATGTCTGGGCGAAGACCACTCACTAAGATCAACCGGCATGTCCGACGAATGGCGTGCCAGGCTCACCCCCGCGTTCGAGGCGCTGCTCGGCGCCCCACTGTCCGACCACCCGGAGGACGCGACCTACGCCACCTTCGCGTGGGGCAACTTCCTCGGTGAGACCGGCCTCGACCGGCTGCCGGCGTGGCTCGACCCCGCGGCCCTGCGCGGCGACACCGTCCTGGTGCACCAGCACCTGGCGATGAACGACGAAGGGCCGCTGCGGGTCGACGCGGCCGGTTCACTGTTCGACATTCCATCGGCGGATGGATTGCTGGAGGGTCGCGACCTCCAGCTGCCCCCTGCGGAGGACTGGCGCGTCGCGTACGTGCGGCTCGCCTCCGACGGCACGCTCTTCGACGCGATGCGCGTCGCCACGCAGGTCGGCGACGGACCCGAGGACCTGATCGAGTTCGAGTTCGACGCCGACGAGGAGTGGGAGGCCGCCCTGGCCGAGGCCGGCGTCGACGACGAGCTGCTCGCCCACCTGCGCTGGTGCTGCGCCGACGGCACCGCCGGCATGGTCTTCAACGGCACCGGCCCGTTCAAGGTCCCCCGCGGCACCGTCGTCGCGTCGTGGTCCGACGAGGCCGGCTTCCAGTGGGACATGGCCGTCGTCAGGCTCTAGGGGGCGCCGGCTCAGCTGCCGCCCTCGCCGCGTTCGGTCGCGGTCTGCGCGGAGTGGACCGGGTCGCTGGAGTCGGGCTTGCGGTCGAACGGCAGCCCCGGCGCGTCCGCCTGCCCGCCCGGGCCGAGCGTCGTGCGCGCCCCCACGGCCGACGCGTTCGGGCGGTCCGGGTCGTCGATCGCCTCGGCGCCCGCGGTGCCGGGCGTGCCGGTGGTGCCCATCGTGGCGTTCTCGTCCGTCTTCTCGTCGCTCATACCTCCCGCATACCCACTGGCGGCCCCGCGTCCCATCGCACGGCAGTGCAGGATCGGTGCATGGACACCAGCGCACGGTTCAGCGTCGGCGACGGGTACGCGGTGTACCGGGGACCCGCGGCGGACAGCGCCCCGCACCGCCACGCCGCGTTTCAGGTGGCGATCGCCGCGCGCGGCGAGGTGCGGATGGTGGACGCCGACGGCACCGAGCACCGGGGTGCGGTGCTGGTGGTGGCGCCGATGGTGCGGCACAGGATGCTCGCGACGGCGCACCTCGTCACGTTCTTCGTCGAGCCGCAGTGCGTCTTCGCCGGTCGGTTGCGGCGGCGGTACGGTGGAGGCATCGCGCACGCGGCCGAGCTGCACGCCATGAGCGAGGGCGATCTCGGCCCGGCGAGCGTGTGCCCGGCCGGCGGGATCGACCCGCGGCTGCTGCGGGTCATGGAGACGCTGCGCGGCGACGCGCCGCCGATGGCCGACCTGGCCGACGCGGTGGGCCTCTCCCCGCAGCGGCTGCGCGCCCTCGCCCAGGCGCAGCTGGGCATGCCGCTGGCCCGCTGGCGCGGGTGGGCGCGGCTGCGGCGGGCGGCGGAGGCGCTGCAGCGGGGCCGGTCACCGGCCGACGCGGCAGCCGAGGCGGGCTTCACCGACCAGGCCCACCTGACCCGCCGGATGCGCGAGATGATCGGCCTGACCCCCGCCGTCGCCGTCGCGGCCCTCGCCGGTCCGGTGCCCCGTCAGGGGCGGCGCGCGACGTAGAGCGAGATCGACCCGGTGACCGTGGGCACGACCTCCGCCTCGCGGACGTCGCCGAACCCGGCACCGGCGATCAGCTCGGGCAGGACGCCGTCGGCGTTGGGCTGCGTGTCGGCCCTGCCGTCGGCGAGCTGTACGGTCCGGAACGCCAGACGCATCAGCCTCGTGCGCTGCAACCCGTAGTCGGCGACGACCAGCCGGCCGCCGGGGCGCAGCACCGCGTGCATGGACGCGAGGATCGCCCGCTTGACCGGGACCGGGCACTGGTGGAGCACGAGACTGGACACGGCCGTGTCGACGGATCCGGTGCCCAGCAACGACACCAGAGCGTCACCCATCCCTCGCTCCCACCGCACCGTCGCACCCGGCCGGTCGGCGGCGGCTTTGCGTTCGGCGGCGGCCAGGACGGACGGGTCGGGGTCGACGCCGACGATCGTGGCGCGGGGCTCGGCGCGGGCGAGGAGCAGCGCGAGGGTGCCGGTCCCGCAACCGACGTCGACGATGGTCTCGCCGGGGCGGGGCGACGCGTACATGACGACCGATGACCGCCAGCGTCGCTCGCGGGTCAGTGCGACCACCGGATCGTAGAACCTCGTCGGCGCCAGGCGGCCGAGCGCGGGGGTGAAGTCATCGCTCATGCCGGGCAGTCTGCGCGACCCGGCGGCGGCCCGGCTTGCACAGAACGCTCGCCGCCACCCGAGGGCGCCGGCGCCGCGACGGCACCGGCGCCCCCGGGGCTGCTCGGGGGGCTACTCGCCAGCGGACACCTGGTTCTTGACGTCGTCGTAGCCGGCCTTCGCCGGCGGCTCGCCGGGCGCGTAGATCACCCGGATCACGCCCGTCGGGAAGACCTCCGTCGCCGTCACCTTCAGGTGGTACGGGGCGTCACCCTCGTCGAACAGCCGGCGGCCCTTGCGCGCCGCCACCGGGTGCACCAGCAGGCGCACCTCGTCGACCAGACCGGCGGCGAGCAGCTGCTGCACCACCGAGATCGAGCCCGGAATGAGGATGCCCTTGACGCCGGGGTCGGCCTTGAGCGCCGTGACGGCCTCGACGAGGTCGCCGGCGATCAGCTCGGAGTTGCGCCACGTGAACTCCAGCGGCTGCCGCGACACGACCACCTTGCGCACGTCGCCGAGCTGCTTGGCGAACCCGGCGTCCTCGCCGCCCGCGGCCTCCCGCTCGGGCCACGCCCCGGCGAAGCTGTCGTAGGTCTCGCGGCCGATCAGCAGCACGTCGGAGGTGTCGTAGTCCTCGCCGACGCAGCGGCCCATGTTGTCGTCGAAGTACGGGAAGTGCCAGTCGGGGTCGATCTCAGCCACGCCGTCGGCCGAGATGAACAACGTGGAGATGACCTTCGCCATCGCGGTGATCCCTTCGAGTCGGTGACCGGGCCAGCCTAGTCCGAACCGGAAGTTACCGACGGGTATGTCTGAAGTGTCGGAGTTCGGTGCCGATATGCCGTGATGTGAGTGGGTTCCGGGACATCCGGGTGGGAACGCGGCTCCTCGCCAGCGGCGTGGTCACGATGGTGCTGGTGCTCGGCGTCGCCACGCTCGGCTACATCGTCACACTGAGCCAGCGGGACAAGGCCGCCGCGGCCGCCGACGCCCAGCGGGCGGTCGGCGCGGCGCTGCAGGTCAAGTTCCGCAGCGCGGACCTCAACGGCTGGCAGACGGCCTACGCGTTCGACGTCGCCCGCGAGGGCCCCGCCGCCGCCACCGACTCGTCCGGCAGCCGCAAGGCGTTCCTGGACTCGGCGGCCGCGTTCGAGCGGGAGCTCGGTTCGCTCGACGCGTGGCGTACCGACGCCATCATCAACGAACAGATCACCCTGATGCGTCAGACGTTCGCCGACTTCATGAAGGTCGACCAGCAGATCGTCGCGCTCTACCGGTCGGGCACCGCGCAGGACCGCGCCGCGGCGGACAAGCTCATCCTCGGGGCCGAGATCGACCTCTTCACCCGGATCGCCAAGGCCGGCGACGACGCGGTCGCGGAGGCACGGGCACAGGCGCGGCGCAGCAACGAGCGGCTCGACGACGCCGGAGCGACCGCCCGCCGGTGGATCCTCACCATCAGCGCCCTCGCCCTGGCGCTGACCGCCGCCAGCCTGTGGCTGCTGCGCTCGTCGATCCTGCCGCCGCTGCGGGCCGTCGCGTCGGTCCTCGCCGCGGTGGCCGACGGCGACCTCACCCGCACGGCCGTCGTGCGCGGCCGCGACGAGTTCGGCGAGATGGCCGCCGGGCTCAACCGCGCCAACGAACGCACCCGCGGCGTGGTCACCGCGATCTCCGAGCACTCCCGCGCGGTGGCCGCCAGCGCCGAGGAACTGTCCGCGACGACCCAGCAGATCGCGGCCGCGGCCGTGGAGGCGGGCACCCAGTCCGACCTCGTCGCCGGGTCCGCGGAGGAGGTGTCGCACAACGTGCAGACCGTCGCGGCCGGCGCGGAGCAGATGAACATGTCGGTCCGCGAGATCGCCAGCAACGCCGGCCAGGCCGCGAGCGTCTCCAGCACCGCCGTCGACTCCGCCCGCGCCGCCACCGGCACCGTCAACGCGCTCGGCGCCGCCTCCAACGAGATCAACGCCGTGCTGAAGGTCATCACCGCGATCGCCGAGCAGACCAACCTCCTCGCCCTGAACGCCACGATCGAGGCGGCCCGCGCGGGCGCGGCGGGCAAGGGCTTCGCCGTGGTCGCCGCCGAGGTCAAGGACCTCGCGGAGGAGACGGCACGGGCGACCGGTGACATCGCCGGCCGCATCCAGGCCATCCAGGGCGGCGTCACCGACGCCACCTCGGCGATCGCCGCGATCGCCGAGGTGATCGACCAGGTCAACAGCTACCAGCAGACGATCGCCACCGCCGTCGAGCAGCAGACCAGCACCACCGCCGAGATCGGCCGCAACATCACCGAGGCGGCCGAGGGCGCCAGCGTCATCGCGAGCAACATCAGCAGCATCGCCATCGCCGCCAACGAGACCAGCCGCGGCGTGACGGATGTCCGCACCGCCACCCACGACCTGGCCCGGCTCGCCTCCGAGCTGCAGTCGCTGGCCGGCCAGTTCCGCGTCTGACGGCTCGCGCCTCAGGCGATGGACATCGACCCGGTCGTCCCGGTGACCTGCCAGCCGTCGCCGCTCTGGTACTGCACGACGTAGGTCAGCCAGGTCGCGCCGAGGCAGGCGACGAACCCGTTGACGCCGACCGTCACCCGTCGCGCGTCCCCGACCGGCGGGCCCAGCGTGATCAGGATCGCGTCGTCCTTGACCCGCGCGCAGCTCTCCTTGTGCTCGAGCACGGTCTCGCGGTCGGCGACGAACACGACCTTCGTCGCCGGCGCCAGCGCCTCGGCGATCCGCTGCTGCGTCGCGGCCGGGATCGGCGCGCCGCCGGCCTGCTTCCCGCTCGGGTCGGCGGCGTCGCCGAACGTGTGGTCCATGACGTACACCGTCGGGAACGCCCGCTCGGGGAACGAGTTCTCCGACGGCGTGCCGAGATACCGCCGCAGCACCTGCACCGCGATGTCGCCTGCCGGTGTCCCTGCTTGCGTCGTGGCGGGCGCCCCCGCCACGAGATCCGGCGGCACCTGCCGGGCGCAGCCCGCCGCCACCACCAGAAGTCCGAGCACCGCCCCCATGACCTGCCTGCTGCTCCTCATGCCGTTCTGACGGCTCGTCGCCGTCGGTGGTTCCCGCCGGTTCAGTACGGGTTGCCGGTCCCCGGCAGCCGGCCCCGGAGCAGGCCGCCGGTGCGACCCGGAAGCAGGCGGCCGGCGGACATCGGCGGGCTCTTCGTGTGCGCCCTGGCCGCCATGCCGTCGACGAGCTCGCGCAGCGCCGCGACCGCGTCGACCGACGGGTGCCAGCCGAGCTCGGTGGTGGCCCGCTCGCTCGACATCAGCGGCGCGCTCAACGCCAGCTGCACCCAGCCCGCGTCGACGGGTTGCAGGCGCAGCCACCAGGAGAGCGCGGCGCCGCCCCGCAGCAGCACGCCCGGCACCGGCACCGTCCGGCCGTGGAAGTGCTCGGCGGCGACCCGCGGGGTCAGGACCGGGTCCGTCGCGAGGTTGAACGCGCCGCGCACGTCCGAGGTGAGCGCCCGCGCGTACGCGTCGGCGACGTCGTCGGCGTGGACCGCCTGCAGCCGCAGCCGCGGGTTGTCCGGCACGATCGGCAGCCGGCCGAAGCGCAGCAGGCGGGTCGGTGCGAGCGGGCCGAGGAAGTACCGGGCGATCTCGGTGCCGGCGTCCCGCTGGAAGATCAGGCCGGGCCGCACCCGCACGATCCGCAGCCACGGGTCGGTGCGCTCGACGGTGTCGAGCATGCCTTCGACGACGACCTTGTCCCGGCTGTACGACGATGCCGCCACCCCGGTCTTCGGCCAGTCCTCGCCGACGAGGCGGTCCTTCGGCCCGGGCGCGTAGACGCCGACGGACGAGGCGACGACGAGCGCCGGCACGCCCGCCCGGACGGCGGCGCCGATGACGGCCCGGCTGCCGTCGACGTTGGTGCGGCGCAGCACCTGGCGGTCGTGGCTCGGCTGGATCTGCCAGGCGAGGTGCACGACCGCGTCGGCGTTGGCGAACACCGGCTCGAGCCGGTGGGTGGCGCCCTTCGCGCCGACGTCGCACTGGTACCAGTCGACGCCGGTGTACGGTGCGCCAGCAGCCGGCCCCGGCAGCCGGCGGGCCACGCCAGCGAGGTCGTGCGTGCCGTCCTGGTGCAGGCGGCGCAGCAGCGCGGTCCCGGCGTTGCCGGTGGCGCCGACGATGACGATGCGCATGCCGTGCTCCCCCTGTCGAAGTGCCGCCTCCGTTTACGGCCGGGTCGCCTCCAGCAGGCCGCCGCGGACCCGGGTGCGCAGCAGGACCTGGTCGGAGCCCGCCGGCCCGTGCACGGCGTGCCCGTCGGCGAGCGCGAACACGCTGCCGTGCCACGGGCACTGGACGCACACCTGCCCGTCGACGTCGACGGTGCGACCATCGGTCAACGGGCCGCCCCGGTGCGCGCACTCGCCCACCATCACGCTGAAGCGGTCGCTCTCCCGGTACACGAGCACGGTCGTGTCGCCGAACGCCCTCGTGCCGACCTTCCGGTCCGCGAAGCTGTCGACGGAGTCGACGGTTTGCCAGTCCCGCGGTACACGAGGCAGCGCCGCAGCCGCGTGGTTGACCCCGGCCGCCTGGGCGAACGCCAGGTGCCCGCCGAGATACGCGCTCGTCCCGGCGACGCCCAGCCCCGCGAACGACAGCGCCCGCCCGCGCCGGTGGTCGCCGCGCAGTCGCGCCACGATCGACGCGGTGAACAGGCCGACCGCGACGGTGTTCGCGGCCGCGTGCACCAGCGCGACCCGGCGCTGCTCCCGCGACAGGGTGCCGAAGTCGGCGGCGCCGGTCGCGACCGACGGCAGCGTCCCGGCTGTGCCGGCGACGAGCAGCGCGGTCGCGGCGGGCTCGGTGCCGGGCAGCAGGTCGAGCACGGCCGCGCTCATCCACGCGCCGACCGGGAGCTGCACCATCGCCGGGTGCGCCGGATGCCCCAGCTGCCGCCCGTGCAGTGCCTCGCCGACCCGCCCCTTGCCCACCGTGGCGAGCACGACCCGCCGGACGGCGTCACCGATCCGGTCGAGCCAACGGGCGTTCTCCAGCCTGGCCAGCACACGCATGCGGGTCCCATGCCCGGCACGGGTCCGCCGAAACACCGGGCCCGTGCAAGGATCGACGGATGCCGAAGCTGCCCGGGATGCCCGAGGCGCTGCGGGTGCGGGACTTCAGGCTGCTGTGGACGGGCCGGTTCGTCAGCCTGCTCGGCAGCTGGCTGCTGACCGTCGCTGTCCCCGCGCACGTCCTGCAGATCACCGGCTCGCTCATGGCCACCGGTCTCACCCTCGCCGCGGAATACCTGCCGGTGCTGCTGCTCGGGCCGCTCGCCGGGGTGCTCAGCGACCGCTGGGACCGCCGCCGGGTCATGCTCACCACCGACGTGGTCCGCGCCGCGGCGGTCGCCACGATGCTCCTCGCCGACTCCCCCGGCACCGTGTGGATCGTCTACGCCGCCCTCGCCGCCGAGAGCACCGGCTCGGTCCTGTTCCGCCCGGCCGCACAGGCGTACACACCCGCCGTCGTCGGCACCGGCACCCGCCTCAGCAGCGCCAACGCGCTCACCGCCGGCACCGACGGCGTCGTCCGGCTCGTCGGCGCCCCGCTCGGCGCCGTCCTGCTCCTGGCCTACGGCTTCCCCGTGCTCATCTGGGCCGACGTCGCCACCTACCTGTGCTCGGCCGTGGCCATCTTCCTCACCACCCGCCGCCCCGGCGCGCAGGCGTCCCGGACGACGGTCGCGGCGATCCGCGAGGAGCTGCGGCACGGCCTGCGCACCATCCGCGGCGACCGGATGACCCGGTGGCTGCTGGTCGTCAGCACGCTCTTCACCCTCGCCAACGGCTCCCTCAGCGCCCTGCTCGTCCCGCTCGGTGTCACCGAGCTCGGCGGCCCCCGCCAGGCCGGCCTGGTCGTCTCCGCGCTCGGGGCCGGGTTCCTGCTCGGCGCCCCGCTCATCAGGCTGCTGGTCGACCGGGTCCAGCCGCGGCACCTGTACGCGCTGAGCCTGCTCTGCACCGCCGCCGGATTCCTCGCGCTGTTCACCGCCGACGGCCTGCCCGTCGCGCTGCCCGCCGCCGTCGGCATCGGCGTCTCCGGCTCGATGACCTGGGCGGTGCCACAGACCACGGTGCAGCGCACCCTCCCCAACGCCGTCCTCGGCCGGGTGAGCGCCGTCTTCCTCAGCGGCGAGGCCCTCGCCACGCTGATCGGCGCGGTCGCCGGCCCGGCGCTCGCCCAGGCCGCCGGCCTCACCACGCTGGCCGTCCTCGCCAGCACCGTCACCGTCGCCACCGCCGCGCTCGCCCTGCTGCTCCTGCCGAGGTTGCCCGCCCTGATGCCGGCGTCCTGAAGTTCGGTGCCGGCCTCGTGAGGTTTGGTGCCGGCCTCCTGAGACGGCACGCGCCCCGCTGCCGACCTCGGGCCGGTGCAGGGCGCGGGGGTGTCTTCGCCGTCAGGCGGTCATCGCGTCGAGCGCCTTCTTCAGCGCCTTCGGCTGGGTCGGCTTCTTCGGCGCGCTGGGCCGAAGCTCCTCCATGCGGGCGCCGATCTCCTGCAGCTGGTTGCGACCGAGGCCCGCCCGGACCTTCGGGAACCACTCCTGCTCCTCCTCGTCGATGTGGTGCGTCACGCTCTCGATGAGCACCGTCACCTTCGCGTCGAAGTGCTCGTCGTCCGGGCTCATCGTGGCGAGCTCGAAGCACAGCACGTCCGCGACGTGATGCTCCTCGTACGACTCCAGCACGTCGTCCTCGACGTCCGGCAGCAGCTTGCGGACCTCCGGGTACATGACCTCGTTCTCGAGGTACGTGTGGACGGTCAGCTCCTCCAGGATCTTGCCGACGATCTCGGCCTTGCGCCGCTTCGCCGCGTCCCCCACCGACTGGAACTCCTTGAAGAGCCGCTTGACGGTCTTGTGGTCCTCTTTGAGCACAACGATCGCGTCGGTCGACACGAGTCCCTCCAAACGTGGACATACCTGGTTAACGCTGTTATAGCTACCCTTCTTTGCACTTCCGCAAACGACCCCGGGACCGGCCCACCGACGCCACGAGCAGCTTCCGGACCACGAGGATCGCCGCCGCGGCCGCGAGCGGCTGCCAGTCCGTCCCGACGGAGAGCCGCAGCATCCCGCCCGCGAGCCAGAAGTCCAGCGCCACCCCCAGCGCGCCCCGCAGGTCCCGCCCGAGCGCGAACGTCACCCACCCCGCAACCACCCCCGCCGCGACGCACCCCAGCGCCGCGTACTCCACCAGCACCCGCATCACGGCGCGGCCGCGTCCTTCCCCCGGGCGAGTTCCTCCCGCTCCTCCTTGATCTCGCGGCCGAGGAAGTAGTTCAGCCCCGTCCGGATCGCCGCGACGGCGGCAAGCTCCCCGATCTCCCGCAGCGTCGGAGCGATCGCCGTCCGCAGGATGTCCCCGGCGAGCTGAAACTCCAGCCCCAACGCCAGAAACCTCCCCAGCCCCAGCCTGACCTGCGTGAACCCCTCGACCCGCCGAGTCCGCACGGCCACCACCACGAACCGCGCGAACGCCACCACCGCCCCGACGAAGATGACCACCGCGCCGGCCGCCTCAACCACCCGCACCATCAGGTCGACCACACCCGACAGCCCCGCCTCGCCGAACTCCAGCTCCACCCGCCCCTTCTGCCCACCCCACCGCCACACAACCACCGCCGCCCACCAGCCCACGCCCCAGCGGACACGCCCGACATCTCAACCCAGACAGCGCCCAGCGGACCCGACCACGGGAACACAACCGGACAGCGCCCCCTGCGGACACGGGCAAGGAACACCGCCTGGCAACGCGGCTCGGGCACCGACCCTGCGAACACGACCCACGACCCACGACCCACGGCGGGCGGCGGGCGGCGGGCGGCGGGCGGCGGGCGGCGGGGCAAGGAACACCGCCCGGCAACTCGGCGCGGCACCGACCTGCGGACACGACCCGCGGCACTGTCGGCGGGCGCGGGCCCAAGGCAGGTCCCGGCGGACACGTGCGGACACGGTCCAGCCAGGACACGCCCTGGACGACGCCGCGACGCTGCCCACCGGCACCGGCCGCGGGCACCGGCCGCGGACACCGGCCGCCGACACGGGCCGCCGACACGGGCCGGACGGCGGCGCGGTGGCGGAGGGGGTCAGAGGCGGCGCAGGACGCTGACGACGCGGCCGAGGATGGTGGCCTCGTCGCCCGGGATGATGTCGTACGCAGGGTTGCGGGGCATGAGGTCGACATGACCGTCGTCGCGGCGGCGGTAGACCTTGACGGTGGCCTCGCCGTCGATCATCGCGGCGACGATGTCCCCGTTGTCGGCGACCGGCTGACGGCGGACCACGACGAAGTCGCCGTCGCAGATGGCGGCCTCGATCATCGAGTCGCCCTTGACCCGGAGGGCGAACAGGCTGCCGTGGCCGACGAGCGAGGACGGCAGGGTCAGCTCGTCGTCGGCCTGCTCCTCGGCGAGGATCGGCTGACCGGCGGCGATCGCACCGAGCACCGGCACGCTGACCCCGGCGTCACGGTGGATGGTGCCCGACGCGCCGTGGGCACCGGCCCGCCCGCCGGATCTGGCCCGGATCTGGCTCCCAGTCCGGACGTCGGTCACGTCGTCAACTTGGCCGCCCTCGGCACGATTGTCGCTCCGGGTCCCGGATCGGAGGGCATCCGCCACCCCGGCCCAGGGCCCGAGCCGAACGTCAGCGCCACTACCCCTGCGGCGCCCCCTGGCCCCGTCATCACCACGAGCACCGAACCGCACGTCACCCGCGAGCCCGGCCCAAGGACCGAGCCGGACGTCAGCACCACCGTCACCACGGCCCGCCCCAGCGCGGCCGTCGACACCCGGCCCGACCCCGCCTGCGGCACCGGAGCCAGCGCCAGGCTGAGCGTCGCCCGACTCAGCGCGCACGCCCTCCCTGGCGTCCATCGCCCGGGGCCAGCGGCCGTCGCGGCGCAGATAACCGAGGCGCTCCAGCGACTTGAGATGGTGCGACACCGACGACGTCGAGACCAGGCCGACGGCCGCGCCGATCTCGCGCACCGTAGGCGGATAGCCGTGCTCCTCGACCCAGCCGCGGATCACGGTCAGAACGCGCTGCTGCCGGTCACTGAGTCCACTGTCCACCATGCGATCACCATACGCCAATATTCGATCACCTGTACGAGAATCACCCTACCGGCGGGGTGCGACAAAAAGGCTCTGGACCGATCGGCCGATGGGGCCGTGCTGGTCGTGCAGGGCGGTGTCGGCGAGGCCGATGCCAGCGGGGTCGATGGAGGTGGCCGAGCGCAGGCACACCCACTCCCCGATCGGGTGCCGCAGCAGATGTACGGTCAGGTCGGCGTTGACGAAGAGGAAGCTGCGCAGCTCCAGCTCGTTGCTGATCCCGTTGCCCGAGTCGGCGGCGACCAGGACGCGGGTCAGCGGGCTGGGCTCCTCACCGTCCACAAGGGACTCGTTCATGCGCAGCCAGGCGGTCGCCGGGCCGCGTTCCAGGAACGAGCCCTCGGAGAAGCGGAAGTCCATCGCCGTGTGGTAGCCGACGTCGTGGGTCGTCGGGTAGAGCGGCTTGACGGTGGCGCCGTCGAGGTGGACGGTCGGGGGCGGGACCGCGGCGGGCACCACGTCCGCCCCCGCGCGGATCAGCAGCGCGGTGCAGCGCATGTACGGCTCGATCGCCGCCTCGACGAGCGCGACACTGCGCCCCTGCCTGACGATCCGCGCATCCACGGACAGTTCCGCGATGGGGACCGGCTTGGCGATCTCGAAGGTCAGCCGGGCGACCCGCATGCCGGGCGGCGCAACCTGCTCCACCGCCCGGCCGAGCAGCGCCGCCGGCGGCCCGGCGTGCTGCGATCCCGCGTCCCACGGCCCCCGCGTGTGTGCTGTCGAAGCGAACCGGCCGGAGCCCAGCGGAAGGTAGAACGCCATCGGGACATCGTAGATCGACGCCGGCCGACAGCCCGCCAGCGGCGCGGCCGCACGGGGCTCACTCGCTCCGGGCGGTCTCCGGGCCGGTGATGCGCCGCAGCAGCGGGAACGTCGCGGCGATGATGGCCAGGGACATCAGCAGCGCACCGGCGACGATCGCGGCGTAGGTCGGTGACGGCGGGTGCAGCGTGTAGTCCATCTGCGCCTTCAGGAACAGTTGCGCGCCCAGCAGCCCGGCCCCGATCGCGAGGGCGGCGGCGGCCAGCAACGGCACCGCGCTCTCCAGGGCGACGACCCGTCGCAGCACCGCCAGCGGTACACCCGTGAGCCGCAGCAGGCTGAAGGGCCGTTTGCGATCGGTGAGACCGGCGATGACGGCGACCGCGAGGCTGCACCCGGCGATCGGCAGGCTCGCGAAGATGATGACCGCCGCGAGCTGCTCGAAGCCGGCGAGCTGCGAGTTCTGGTCCTCGGCGCGGTCCCGTTCGGTGATCGGCTGGATCCGCAGGTCGGGGAACGCGCGCTCCAGCGTGGTGCGGGCGCGCTCCAGGGTGGCCGTGGCGCCGTCGGTGCCGGTGACGACTGCCTCCACGGGCAGCTCGGCCAGCTGCGCCTCGGTCAACGGTGCCGCCGGCCAGACGATGCCGGCGCCGTGCGTGGTGCGCCACCCCAGCAGGTCCTCGTAGACCCAGGCGACCGTCGCCCCGTCGGCGCAGCGGCCGTATTCGGGCGCCCGGGCGAGGTCGGCGCACAGGGCCAGGCCGGCGTAGTCGCCGTCGCGCTCGGGGTTGCCCCGCACGACCGTGACGGAACGGACCCCGGGCTGGGCCATCAGGGAGGCGATGACCGGCGCTGGGATGCTCTGCGGTCCACGTTCGAACATCGTGACCAGCGTGGCGGCGGAGAGCGCGTCGACGTGCCGGCCGCGCTCCTCGGTCAGGGTGTGGATGATGCCGACGGACGTGGTGGTGACGAAGAGGCCGATGACGACGCCGCTGATCGCCCGGAAGGCGGCCGACGGGTTGTCGCTCAGGCGACGGGCGGCGATGAGGGTCGCGGGCCGCTGCGCCCGGCGGGCGAGCACCCGGGCGCCGACCATCGTCAGCCACGGCCCGGCGATCACCAGGCCGACCATGATGAGCAGCAGCCCGGGCAGGAAGACCGCGACCTGCTTGTTGGAGCTGTCCGGCACCCGGCCGATGAAGAACGCGAGCTCGCCGATGCCGAGCAGCAGCGGGAGCAGGCGGAACCAGCGGGGCGGCTTCGGCGTGACACGCCGCACGACGCCGAGCGGGGAGATGCGGACCCGGCGCAGCGCCACCCGGGCGGCGACCGCGGCGGCGACGGGCACACCGACCGCGACGGCCACGGCCATCAGCGGGCCGAGGGTCACGTCGTCGGGCTGGAACGGCAGGCCGGTGAACGGGATTCCGGCGACCTGCTCGCGCAGCGCGAGGTACAGCGCGAACCCGGCGGCGGTGCCGAGCAGCGCCGCGACGGTCGACTCGACGGCGGCGACGACGGAGATCTGCCGGGGCGTGCCGCCGATGAGGCGCATCGCGGCGAAGCGCTGCTCCCGCCGGGCGGCGCTGAGCCGGGTCGCGGTGCCGATGAAGATGAGCACCGGGAAGAGCAGCCCGCCGGCGACGACGGACAGGATCAGGTCGAGCGCGGCGACGGGCACGCCCATCGCATCGGTGGGGAACGCGCTGACGCGGCGCGCGTTGTACAGCTGCGAGACGAACTCCGGGGTGCCGCCGACGACGATGCTGAGTGTGTCGGGCGAGGGCAGCGCGGCGTCGCCGATGAACCCCGCCCGGCGGCCCGGGAAACGGTCGCCGAGCTGGTCCGTGGGGGTCGCGTCGATCAGGTCGGCGAGAGCCGGCGAGACGAAGTACTCTCCCGGCCCCGGCAGGCGCGGCAGCCCCCGGGGAACGGGCGCACCGGCGGCGAGCGCGGCGACGTCGATCCTGGTGATGCTCTGCCCGTCGTAGTACTCGCCGTTCCGCTCGGCCCACCACAGCGGGCCGCCGTCGGACGGGGTGTGCGCGCCGAGGGCGGCCAGCCTGGTGACCTGCCCGTTGACCGCGTTGACGCCGGCGAGGGTGCTCAGCAGCAGCCACACGCCGAGCGCGACCGCGCCGGCCATGACGGCGAGCCTGATCGCGGCCTCGCGCCCGCTCGCGAGGGTGAGGCGCAGCCCGAACCGGATCACGACGCGCTCCTGGCGAGGGCGTGGACGCGGCCGTCGCGGACGACGACCTGGCGGTCGGCGTACGCCGCGACGCGGGCCTCGTGGGTGACGAGGACGACGGTCGTGCCCTGCGCCCGGGCGGAGTCGACCATGAGGTCCATGACCTGCTCTCCGGTGAGCGAGTCGAGGGAGCCCGTCGGCTCGTCGGCGAACAGGACGCGGGGCTTGGCGACCAGCGCCCGGGCGAGGGCGATGCGCTGCGCCTGGCCGCCGGACAGCTCGCCGGAGCGGCGCTGCTCGAGGCCGTCCAGGCCGAGCCGGGCGAACCAGGGCCGGGCCTGCGCGACGGCGTCGGCGCGGCGGGCGCCGCCGAGCAGCAGCGGCAGGGCGATGTTGTCCTCGGCGGTCAGCTCCGGCACGAGCTGGCCGAACTGGAACACGAATCCGAACCGGTCGCGGCGCAGGGTGCTGCGGCGGGTCTCGTCGAGCCGGTCGATGCGGGCGCCGTCGAAGTGGATCTCGCCCTCGTCGGGGACGAGGATGCCGGCGAGGCAGTGCAGCAGCGTCGACTTGCCGGAGCCGCTGGGGCCCATCACGGCGACGATCTCGCCCTCCTCGACGGTGAGGGTGGCGCCGCGCAGCGCCGGCGTCTGCCCGAACGACAACCGGACGTCCCTGGCCTCAATCATCGACGGACCTCTTTCGTGAGTGCGTCGAGACGAGCCACCGTCGTCTCGATCCAGTGCAGGTCGGCCTCGAGGTGGTACAGGCCGTGGTCGGCGAGCATCGCGTCGACGAGGTTGCCGGCGCGCTTGATCTCGGTCAGCTGCTGCATGCGGCGCAGGTGGGCGCTGCGCTGCATGTCCAGGTAGTCCTCGGCGGAGCGGCCCAGCATGAGCGACAGCACGACCTTGGCGAACAGCACCGTCTGCAGGTGCGGCTCGGGCTCGACGGGCTCGGCGAGCCACGCGTCGACCTCGGTGGCGCCGGCGTCGGTGATGACATACCGCTTCCGGTCGGGCCCCTCCCCCGGCTCGACGTCGCTGATGACGACCTTGCCGTCGCGGGCGAGGCGGCCGAGGGTCGCGTAGACCTGCCCGAACGACAGCGGCTTGCCGCGGCCGAAGAAGGTGTCGTAGTCGCGCTTGAGGTCATAGCCGTGGCTGGGCTCGCGCTCCAGGAGCCCGAGCAGCGTGAGGGGAACGCTCATGCCGATCACCATACGCCGAGAGTATACGCCGCGTATATACCCTCAGCGTAGGTCTCGAAAGATTGCGGACCGTAGCTGGCCGTATCCGATCCGTCATGGCGCGGTTGGCCTGGGTAGGGCGGCACAACTGAACGGGGATCAGCTTTGGACACGAACTACGCGCGGGTGTTCCAGCACACCGGCGCGGTCGACAAGTACGAGCACGTCACCTACGCACCCGGCAGCTACGCGTCACGGATCAACGAGCGGCAGCGAGCGTACCTGCGGGCCCTCGTCCGGCGGTCGTTCCCGAACCAGCGACCGAACCAGCGACCGAACCAGCGACCGGACCAGCGACCGGTCCAGCACGACTTCGCCTGCGGCACCGGCCGGGCGATCCGCAGCCTGCACGGGCTCGTCCGGGAGGCTCACGGCTACGACACGTCCACCGACATGCTCGCCAAGGCCGCCGAGGTCGGCACCCGGGCGCGGCTGCACGCGATCCCGGCCGACGGCCCCGTGCCGCAGCCCGCACCGGCGGACGGACCGGCGCTCGTCACCGTGTTCCGGCTGCTGCTCAACGTCGACGACACCGTCCGCGACCGGGCCCTCGCGTTCGCGGCCAAGGCCCTGCCCGACCCCGGCGCCGGGCTGCTCGTCATCGAGAACCACGGCAACGCCAACTCGCTGCGGCACCTGCGGGCGCACCGGCTGCGGGGGCAGCGGTGGTTCGCCGAGCTGTCGCACGACGACGTCGACCGGTTGCTGGCCAGGCACGGGTTCGAGACCGTGGAGCGGCGCGGCTTCTCGATGCTGACCCAGGGTTGGTACGAGCGGCGCGGGCTCGACCGGATCGCGCGGGGCGTCGACTCGGCGGCGAGCGTGCTGCCCGGCACCGACCGGTACGCGGTGAACGTCGTCTACGTGGCGCGCCGCCTGCCCCGCTGAGCCGGATTGCCAGGACGGTGGCGGCCGGGGCACCATGGTGCGCGTGCCGCCACCTGCCGCCTCCCGCCCGGCGCCGCAGGTGCTCGAAGCGGTCCTCGAGCGGCTCACGTACGCGAACGAGGAGACCGGCTACACGGTCGCCCGCGTCGCCACCGGGCGCGGCACCGACCTGCTGACCGTCGTCGGGGCACTGCTCGGGGCGCAGCCCGGCGAGAGCCTGCGGATGCGGGGCTGGTGGTCGTCGCATCCGCAGTACGGGCGGCAGTTCGAGGTCGTCTCCTACACCACCGTGCTGCCCGCCACGATCCAGGGCATCCGCCGGTACCTCGGCTCCGGGCTCATCAAGGGGATCGGCCCGGTGTTCGCCGAACGCATCGTCGAGCACTTCGGCCTCGACACGCTCACCGTCATCGAGGAGCACCCCGAGCGCCTCGTCGAGGTGCCCGGCCTGGGACCGAAGCGCACCGCGAAGATCACCGCGGCGTGGCAGGAGCAGAAGGTCATCAAGGAGGTGATGGTCTTCCTCCAGGGCGTCGGCGTGTCGACGTCGATCGCGGTGCGCGTCTACAAGCAGTACGGCGACAAGTCCATCGACGTGGTGAAGACCGAGCCCTACCGGCTGGCCACCGACGTGTGGGGCATCGGGTTCAAGACCGCCGACGCGATCGCCCAGGCCGTCGGCATCCCGCACGACAGCCCGGAGAGGGTGAAGGCCGGGCTCCAGTACACCCTCTCCGAGGCCACCGACAACGGGCACTGCTTCCTGCCCGCCGCGCAGCTGGTCGCCGACGCCACCAAGATCCTCGACGTGCCCGCGGACCTCGCCACCCGCTGCCTCGACGAGCTCGTCACGGAGGAAGGGGTGGTGCGCGAGACGGTCCCCGGCAACGACGGGCCGGCCGTGTACCTGGTGCCGTTCCACCGCGCGGAGCAGTCCCTGGCCAACGCGCTGCTGACCCTGCTGCGGGGGCGGGGCGACCGGATGCCGCACTTCCACGGCGTCGACTGGACCCGCGCGCTCGCCTGGCTTCGCTCGCGCACCGGCGCCGACCTGGCACCCGAGCAGGAGGAGGCGGTCCGGCTGGCGCTCACCTCGAAGGTCGCGGTGCTCACCGGCGGCCCGGGCTGCGGCAAGAGCTTCACCGTCCGGTCGGTCGTCGAGCTCGCCGCCGCGAAGAAGGCGAAGATCCTGCTGGTCGCCCCGACCGGGCGGGCCGCCAAACGCCTGTCCGAGCTGACCGGGCAGCCCGCCGCGACCGTACACCGGCTGCTGAAGCTCCAGCCCGGCGGCGACGCCAGCTTCGACCGGGACAACCCCCTCGACGTCGATCTCCTCGTCGTGGACGAGGTGTCCATGCTCGACCTCATCCTCGCCAACAAGCTGGTCAAGGCGGTGCCGCCCGGCGCGCACCTGCTCCTCGTCGGCGACGTCGACCAGCTGCCGTCCGTCGGCGCCGGCGCGGTGCTGCGCGACGTCCTCGATGCGCAGGCCGTCCCGCGGGTACGCCTCACGCAGGTCTTCCGGCAGGCCGCCGACTCCGGCGTCGTCACCAACGCGCACCGGATCAACGCCGGCCTGCCGCCAGTCGTGCAGGGCATGCGGGACTTCTTCCTCTTCCCGTGCGACGACACCGAGGCCGCGGCGCAGCTCACCGTCGACGTGGTGCACCACCGGATCCCGGCGAAGTTCGGCCTCGACCCGCGCCGCGACGTGCAGGTCCTCGCCCCGATGCACCGCGGCCCGGCGGGCGCCGGCGCGCTCAACGCCCTGCTGCAGGAGCGCCTCACCCCGTCCCGCGACGGGCAGCCGGAGCGCCGCGCCGGCGGCCGGGTGTTCCGCGTCGGCGACAAGGTCACGCAGATCCGCAACAACTACGAGAAGGGCCAGGCCGGCGTCTTCAACGGCACCCTCGGCGTCGTCACCGCCCTCGACCCCGATGAGCAGACCCTCACGGTCCGCACCGACGAGGACGAGTCCATCGACTACGACTTCGACGAGCTCGACGAGCTGCAGCACGCGTACGCGATGACCATCCACCGCTCCCAGGGCTCCGAGTACCCCGCCGTGGTGATCCCGCTGACCACGAGCGCCTGGATGATGCTGCAACGCAACCTGCTCTACACCGCCGTCACCCGCGCCAAGCGCCTCGTCGTGCTGGTCGGCTCGCGCCGCGCCCTCGCCGCCGCGGTCCGCACCGTCGGCAACGGCCGCCACACCGCCCTCACCCACCGCCTCAGCCCCTGACCCCGCCTGGCCCCTCTCCCGGCAACCACTCCGCCGGCGCCGGCGCCACCACGCAGTCCCGCCTCGCCCACACTGCCGCCCCTCCATCACCGCAACGCCCAACCCCGCACCCACCACCCTCATCACAACCCCTGATCGCGCCTCGCCCACACGGTCACTTGAGCGCCGCCGGATCAACTGGCGTCCCCTCCCCTCCCCCCCTCCCACCCACCCGCCCCTCGTCTCACAGACGTTGATCAATGTCAGCGCTCGCACCCTTTGTCCCATCGAGGCTGCGCGATCCACCCACAAAATGATCTCTGATTTGTAGGTTGATCGCGCAACGTCAATGCCCAAATGGAGCATCTCGTGGCATTGGCCAACGTCTTAGCGTGAGCCAGGCAACCAGACGAAGCGATTAGACCGCGCCGACCGCGGAGGTTTCATGATCCGGCTGGGGCCGGGTTGGGTGGACTCTTGAGGTATGGCGAACGCGGTGGCGAAGGCTGAGCGTGAGCAGGCCGAGCGGCGGCGGCTGGTCGCTGCGGAGTTGTTCGAGCGGGAAGTGCCGCAGGCGCAGATCGCTCGCCGGTTGGGGGTGACGCCGCAGGCGGTGTTCAGGTGGCGGCAGTGGTGGCTGACCGGCGGGGTGGACGCGTTACGGATGCGACGGCCGCCGGTTTCCCGGCGTGACTTTCGCCGGGACAGCAGGCAGAGCTGGTCGAGGTGCTCATCGCCGGGCCGCAGGCGTGTGGGTTCCGGGTGGCTGGACCCTGGCCAGGGTGGCCACCGTGATCCGCCGCCGGCTCGGGGTGGTCTACCGCTATCCGTCGTCGGTGTGGAACCTGCTGCACCGGCTCGGGTTCAGCGCTCAGCGCCCGGCGCGCCGCGCGGTGGAACGTGACGAGCAGAAAATCACCGACTGGCGCGAGCACATCTGACGCAGTTCCTCGGCGGGCCACCGGCACCGACGCACCTGCCGATCCGCCGGGCCTGGCCCGCAGATCGCGCGGTCCGGCGTGAAGTCCCAGGAATCGGCAGGGCGGACGCGGACCGGAGAGCACTTCGGCGCCGCGATCGCTCCGGACGGCCGCACGCACGGCTCCGGGCGCGGCGGAACCTGGGCGGTGCAGGCAGCGGCTTCGATGGCACCGACCACGTCCACCCGGCGATCCTGGACAGCGTTGTGCCCCACGAGCCGGGTTACGGTTCCGGGACGACGTGCCGGCGCGGTTACGGTGGTGATGACGGGGCTGAGATGCCGGTCCGGCGTCTCACGCGGCACTCGTGATGGTCGAAGGTGACGTCAATGGGGGATCAGGAGATCCGGGCGGCACTTGACCGGCACTGGGCGGCGTCCGCCACCGGGGACCAGGACGCCGAGCACGAGATCTATCACGACGACGTCGTGGTCGACTATCCCCAGTCAGGCGAGCGTATCCATGGCCGTCGCAACCTGCAGGCGCTCCGCTCGCACCACCCGGCCAAGCTCGGCTTCACCATCCGCCGCGTTCTCGGCGGCGGGGATCTGTGGATCACCGAGTACGTGATCGACTACGACGGGACACCGGCGTTCACCGTCAGCATCATGGAGTTCCGCGACGGCAAGGTCACCCACGAGACCCAGTACTTCGCGGATCCGTTCGACCCGCCCGCCTGGCGCACCCCATGGGTGGAGCCGATGCCCTGACGAGTCCGCCGGCGAGTTGGGCCCTACGGCATCACCGTCAACGTGGTCTCCCCGGGCATGGTGGGCACCGAGGTCGCCGGGCGGTGTCGCCGCAGGTCAGGGCTCGGTTGGTCGCGGCGGCCCCGCGATGGGCTGACGATCTTCGGACGCGTTCACCTTGAAAGTGCCCCCTGTGGCGGGATGGGCAAGACCCTCGACCGGTCCTGTCGTCCCATGTCAGGGGGCACTTTCGCAGTCCCCGAACCATGCTCAATGAAGGCGCGGGGCTAGCACACTACTTCGTACAGAACGGCCGATGTCTTTTCCTTCTGGCCCCACGGATTATTCCGCTCGGCCCAGACGCTTGTCCGGAAGTCATGGGTCCCGGTGCCGGCGCAGTTGTAGTAGACGTACTGGTCGTAACCAGGCCCAGTAATTCGAGCGGACTTCATGGTCTCCCACAAAATGGGCCATGCTCGACTTCTTTGGATGCGGACGTTGACCGTCCAGCCGACACAGCCGGATCCGATGCTCCCGTATCCCTTGACGATCTCGTAGGACTCTGACGTGCCTCCGATGTGGATCTCGCAGGCAAAGGGATCGGCGGCGTTGGCCGCCGGGGAGAAGGCGGCGATACCACTGACGAGCACAATGGTCGCGGTCGCCGCCGAGAAGAACCGGCGCAGGCTCATCGCAAACCCCTTCCGTGTCATCGCTTGAAGGCGGTGACGTAGGAGGTGGCGCTGGACTGCCCCGACGGCCCGCTGATGGTCACCTTGACAGTGGTGTCGATCTTGTCAATGCGGCCACTACCGGCGGCGGTGAACACCACGCCGATGTCGGACATCTGGCAGTAGCTGACGTTGGAGCAGGTGTAGGTGTCCGTGATGGTGGCGGACGTCTTGCTCGGCGTGCAGCTGAACGTCACGTTCCCATCCGTGCCGCCGCCGATGGTGCAGTTGATGTCCGATCCCTCGACGACATACGTGGTTTGCACTTTCAGCGAGGGGACGGTTTGGGATCGGCCACCCGGTCCGCAGTCGAATGTCCTGCCCGTGCCGTAGACGTCAAGGACCACCCTGGTGGATGTCGCCGAGACCCGGTTGGACTGATTGTCTGCCGTCGCGTACGTCGAATACGTGTTGGTGGTGCTGGTCCTCACGCAGGAGCTGTAACCCGTTCCGCCGGTTGCGGCCGACGCCGGGTTTCCCACCAGCACCGATCCAGCCACGGTGAGTACTGCGGCCGCGACGCCCAACGCTCGGAACAACGCTCGGGATCTTGTGCGCACGGGTCGCCCTTCCTTTGTTCTCATGAGTCCTCCAGACCGATGATCGGGACTATCACGGGGCTGTGATGTCTGCGGCATCGCAGCCCCGGCCATGGTGAGCCTTGGTGATGTCCGAGTTGACCGTGAGCTCTGGGCGCTTTGACCGGTAGTGCGGCAGCCGTCGGACAAACAACGCCGGACAAAAATCGATGCTCGTTCGGTGGTCAGATCGCTTCGTTGCGCCGCTGTTCACATGCCGGGACGCCAGATCAACAGGAACTTCTGGTCGTCGGGACAGCCACAGGCTCCTGTCGATCAACGGGTCCCGGCCTGCGAACTCGGGCGAATACTGGAGATCAGGCAAGGGGGCCGGCGTCGCGAGCGCCCGGCCGTCGAGGTGGCCGCTTCTCGTCGTCGGCATGGACGGGCTCAACCGGGCCGACGTCGTGGCGGCGAACGCGCCCAACCTCGACGCCCTCGCGGCTGGTGGCACGCTCGGTCAGAGCCTGCTGTACTGCCCGCGTGGAGGGCGAGCCTGTCCCGGTCGATACGCCGGCGCCACGGCTGCGTCTCCTGCGTCGAGGGCGCATTGAGGGGCAGACCGAGCGGATAGACCAGGCGGGCAGTTGTGCTGGGTCGGCGGTCGGCGACAGCGGCGGCAGTCAGCGAACACGGCGAACAGGCACACCACTCGGCGTGGGGCAGTGCTGAGTGCCGCCGGGCGTGACGGCAGTGGCGGTCAGCAGACCTCGGCGGCAGGGTGTCGCCTTGCCGTGATCGCGCGGTGCACGGCGGCAGCGGTCATGAGGGCGGCCGCGGTCACGCCGAGGAGGCGCGCGGACACCACCGCTGGTTGGGGCACGGCTGGCAGGAAGCGCACGTACCGGCGGCGGGGCTGCGGTGCGAGCGCGGCTGCCGCAGCGCCTGCCGCGCCGACCGCCGCCGCGGTGCCCCAGAACGCCCCGGGTCGCCGCTGGACGTGCGGCGCCGGGCCGTGCCACGCGGCGATCCTGCGGGTGCGGCCCAGCCTCGCCGACATGGCGAGCCACGCCGCCGCACCAACCGCGCTGGAGGCCAGGTGCAGCGGCACCCACGCCGGCACCCCCGGCAGCACCTCCCGGGCCAGGCGCGGCAGACCGACCCTGGTGCCGGTCACCGTGTCGTGGGTCAGGTGGTCCCACGCGACGTGGCTGGCGGCGCCGATGAGTGCCGAGCCGGCCGTGACCCACCACGGGTGCCGGGCCCGGGTGAGGGCGCCGTAGTCACGGACGGCGAACGGGCCGAGGCCCGGCAGGTGCGCGGCGACCTCCGGTGCCGCCCGGCGGACCAGCAGGGTCGCCGCGGTCGTGACGGGCACCGACGCCAGCACGCCCCACCACGTGTGCCCCTTGGTGAACGGCGGGCGGCAGTGCATCGCGTACGGCAGGTCGGGCGCGGCCGAGCCGATGACCAGGGCGACCCCGTCGAACCACGCGGGCCGCCACAGCTTCAGCGGCAGGACGGCGGCGGCGTGCGAGGGGAAGGTGGCCGGCATGATCGCGACTGTAGCCGGGTCCGCCGCGGTTCAGGTGCCGCAGCGGGCCAGCCCGGCGCGGAGCTTGGCGCGGACCACCCGGGTCGCGGACTCGGTCACCCGGGCGGCGAACGCGGGATCACCCTTCGCGGCGGTCACGAGCGCCTCGGTCCACGGGCCGGCGTCGGACAGCTTCACCGACAGGGCCATGTCGCCGCCGGCCTTGATGAAGCGGACGGCGCGCTGGCCGAGCGGGACCGAGGCGACCGCGGTGGCGGCGCCGAGGTCGTCGGAGAGCACGAGGCCGTCGAAGCCGAGCTTCTGGCGCAGCAGGCCGGTGACGATCGGCTCGGAGAACGCGGCGATGTTGGCCGGGTCGAGCTTCGGGTACGTCGCCGAGGAGATCATGACCGCCGCCGAGCCGGCCGCGATGCCGCTGGTGAAGGGCTGCAGGGCCGGGTCGTCGGCGGTGGTGATGTCGTCGCGGGCGCCGGTGGAGGTGTCGGTGTTGACGCGGACGCGGCCGAGGCCCGGGAAGTGCTTGAGCGTGGCGAGCACGCCGGCGCCCTGCATCGCGGTCACGACGGTGGCGACGTCGGCGGCGGCGGGTTCGGGGGTCGCGCCGTACTGGCGGTCGAAGCCGCCGATCGGGGGGTTGGCCTTGCCGACGGCGGCCGGAACGACGTCCGCGACCGGAGCCAGGTCGATGGTGACGCCGATGGCCTTGAGCCGGCCGACCCACTCGGCGGTGTTGGCCTTCAGCGTCGCGTCGTCCAGTTTGGCCTGGTTGACCGCGGACGGGATGGCCGGGAAGTCGGCGCCCTTCAGCGTCTGGACCTGCCCGCCCTCCTGGTCGACGCCGATCTGCAGGCCGAGCCCCGACTTGGCCGCGGCCGCCTGCAGCTGCTCGATCGACTGGCGCAGCGACGCCGCCGACGCCGTGCTGCGGCCGGCCAGGAAGATGCCGCCCAACTGGTACCGCTGAATCGCCTGGACGGCGTTGAGCGGCGTCCCGATCGGTGTGCCGATCATGAGGAGCTGACCGACCTGCTGCTCCAGGGTGAGCTTGGCGACCAACGCGGCGGCACAGTCACCGCTCGGCGAGGCGGACGGCGACACCGGGGCATGCGTGCCGGCACCGGCGGGTGTGCGTGCGTCGGATGCCGGTGTACCGCGACCGGCCGCGACGAACCACAGCGCCGCCCCGGCCGCGACGAGCACCACGGCAGCCACGGCGACGGTCCACCTGGGGAACGGGCCGATCCGGCCACGATGGCGAGCCATGGGCCGCTCCGTCCGTGGGGTTCGCAGGATGCCCGACCCGATGGACGTTACCCGGCCCGCACCGGCCGCCCCCCGCCAGCCCGCGGCGGACCGGTCCGACCGCCGGAGCGAGGCGGCCCACAGCCAGGCGGCCGGAGGTAGGTCAGCCCGCGGCGGAGCGGGGCAGGCGGTGGTCGGGCAGCTGGTGCAGCCACAGAGCGAGGGCGCGGACGGTCTCCCGCTCGAACGCCGCCTTCGCGCGGGTCACGGCGGCCGCGCCGGCCACGTCGTCGGCGAGCGCGTGCATGCGGGCGCGGGTGACGGCGAGCCCACTGCGGATGAACATGTCGAAGGTCGCCTCGTCGGCGGACTCCACGGCGAGCATGCCCCGCACGTACACGTCCTCGATGCTGACGTCCGGCGGCAGGGCGCACAGCCAGGTCCGCTGGCGCTGCCGCCCGGCGGCGGTGAGCGAGCAGGTGCGCCGGTTGCTGCTGGCCATGCGGGCCGGGACGGCGGTGTCGACCCGCAGGAAGCCGGCCCGCTCCAGCCGCGTCACCGACGCCATCACGCGGACGATGTCCATCCGCCGGGCGCTGCCGAAGATCTCGTCGTGGCGCCGCATGAGCTCCCACGCGCTGCTGTCACGGCCGCCCAGCAGGGCGAGCAGCACGTCGTCGAGCACCAATGCCAGGCACCTCCCGCCGAACTTCTACACGACGTAGAAGTTAGCAGAGGTCACGCCTCGGGGTGCTCCCGCAGCAGCGCGCGGAGGGTCTGCTCGTCGCGGTCGTCCAGGGTGCCGACGAACCGGCGCAGCACCGTCGCCCGGTCGGGCTCCTCGGCGAGCAGGCGGCTCATCCGCTCCGCGACCAGCCCGGCCGCGTCGCGGAGCGCCCCGTAGCGGAACGCCCGGCCGTCGCGGTGCCTGGTGACGGAGCCCTTCTCGTGCAGCCGGGTCAGGGTGGTCACCACGGCGCTGTACGACAGCGCGCCGGCGGGATCGAGCAGGTCGCGGACCTCGCCCGGGGTAAGCGGACCGGCGGCGGCACCGAGGACCGTGATCACCTGCGCCTCGAGCTGTCCGGGCCGGCGCCGGCGGTCTCCCGGAGGCGGTGGTGTACTCATCGCGACGACTCTATCGAGCCGTGGTCGGTCGTCGCTGACCGATCTGGTTAGAGTGCGAGGGGCACGGACTCACCGCGCGGGGGGAGGCACATGTTCGATCATTTCGTGTGGTCGGTGCTCGTGGTGCCACCGCTGATCCTGCTCGTCGTGCGCCTGCTCGCCGACCGGCTCCCGCCCGCCGGCGCGGCCCGTGCCGTCGCCTGGTCCGCGGCCGTGGTCGCCGCCGCCAGCACCGTCAACCTGCTGCTGTTCGCGTTGAAGGCGCTCGCCCAGGTGCCGGCCGTCGCCGGCGTGTTCGGCTGGTCGGCGACGGTCGTCACGGCCGACACCGCCGCGGAGCCGTGGGCGCCGTGGCTCAGCGTCGCGCTGCTGGCCGCCGTCGTCGTCTCCGTCACCCGCCGCTGGCGCCACCATCGCGACGTCCTCGCGCTCGGCCGGTCCGCCGGCGACGGCACGGCGCTCGTCGTGCTGCCCGACGCGGAGGCGAAGGCGTTCGCGGTCCCCGGCCGGCCCGGTTACGTCGTGGTCACCACCGGCATGCGGTCGCTGCTGACCGACCGGCAGTTCGACGCGCTGCTCGCGCACGAGCAGGCGCACCTCGCCGGCCGGCACCACCGGCTGGCCCGCCTGGCGGACACGGCCGCCGCCGCCCACCCGGCGCTGTGGTGGGTCGCGAAGCACGTCGACTACCTCCTCGAGCGGGCCGCCGACGAGCATGCCGCCGTCGAGGTGGGCAGCCGTCGCACGGTCGCGCACGCCATCGGCGCGGCCGCGCTGGCGACCTCCGGTGCCGGCGCGACCCCGGCCGGATCGGGCTGGTCGGTGCTGCACGTCGCGATCCCCCAGGGCATCGTGCCGCGCCGGGTGTCGCTGCTGCTGACCCCGCGCACCTGGCCCGCCGCGGGGCTGCTGAGCCTGCTGCCCGCCGCGCTGGCCGCGTTCAGCGTCGTCTGGTCGGTCGAGGCCGCCATCGACCTGGTCGAGCTGCTCATGGCGGCCAGCAGGCGCTGATCGGGCCCGCGGCCTGGCCCGGGGCGACGCCGAGCGGTCCGCGCCGGCGCCACCACCGACGGCCTCGCAAAACCCGGGTAAGTGATTCCGGGCCCTGAAGCGTTCATGAGGCGTGGGGCACATGGAGTTCACCGAGTTCTACCGGTCGGAGCGCGACCGGTGCCTGCGGGCCGTGCTCGCCGGCGTCGCGGACCGCCAGGTCGCCGAGGACCTGGTGGCCGAGGCGTTCACCCGGGCGTGGATGTCGTGGCACAAGGTGCGGCGGCATCCGGCGCCGCGGGCCTGGGTCGTGCGCACCGCGCTCAACCTGCGGGTGTCGTGGTGGCGCCGGCACCGCCGCGAGGTCGACCTCGGCGACGGGCCCGTGGACGCCGCCGTCGGTACCGGCGAGCCCGGCGGCGGCCTCGACCCGGCGCTGCTGCGGCTGCTGCGTGCCCTGCCGCCCCGGCAGCGGGAGGTCATCGCGTTCCGGGTCTTCCTCGACCTCGACACCGCCGCCACCGCCAAGGCCCTGGGCATGGCCCCGGGCACCGTCACCGCGCACCTGTCCCGGGCGATCGCGACGCTGCGCGGCCATCTCGTCGTCAACCACAGCCAGGAGCAGTCATGAACAGTCAGGAGCAGTCATGAACGACCACGACACCGACGTCCTCGACACCCTGCGGGGCTCGCTCGACGCGGTCACGATGGGCACGCCCGTCGAGGACATCGTGAGCACCGGCCGGGCCCGCCGCAACCGCCGCCGGCTGGCGACCGTCGCCGCCGGCACCGTGGCGGTGGCCGGCGTCGCGCTCGGCGTGGCGAGCCTCGCCAACCCCCCGGCGGGACCCCCGGCCACGGCACCCGGCGCGAACGCGGCCGGCGAGGTGCATGTCCGGACGGTCGCCTACACCGTCGACTCCCGGGCCGACGGCACGGTCCAGGTGACCTGGACCAAGCAACAGTGGTTCGCGGACCCCGCCGGCCTGGAGGCGGCCCTGCGGCAGGCCGGCTTCCCGGTGGTCGTCAAGGTCGGCGAGTTCTGCGCCGGCCCGGGCGACGACCTGACGCTGGTGCACGGCACCGGCCCCGGCGTCACGGACGTCGTGCGGCCCCTGCCGGGCGCCGACGCGACGTTCGTCTTCGACGCCTCGGCCCTGCCGCCCGGCAAGCAGCTGTTCATCGGGTACCTGTCCCCCACCCAGCTGGAGGTCACGGGCGGTTCCCCCGGCTCGGTCGAGCGCCTGGTGCCCATCGACACGCCGCTGACCTGCACCACCGTGGCGCCGCCGCGGGAGGGCCCCCGGGCCGGCAGCGAGGAGATCCCGTCGGCCAAGCCGGTCAAGCCGGCCAAGTAACCCCACTCAGCGACTGCCCCGGCGCCGGTTGGCGCCGGGGCAGTCGTGCGTCCTTGACACCTTCGGCCCGCCACGACCATCATTGTACTAAGCACTTAGTGGATTGAGGCTCTGGTGATCGACTTCCAGCTCGACGACCGGTCCGGCGTCGCCACCTACTTGCAGCTGGCGCAGCAGGTGCGGCACGCGCTGCGGCTGGGGCTGCTGGAGCCCGGGGACAAGCTGCCGACCGCGAAAGAGGTCGTGGCGAAGCTCGCGATCAACCCCAACACGGTCCTGAAGGCCTACCGCGAGCTGGAGCGCGAAGGCCTGCTGGTGGTCCGGCAGGGGCTCGGCACGTTCGTCCGCACGACGCTCGGCCCGAAGGACCGGGCCGAGCAGGCGGAGCAGGCCGAGCTGCAGGAGCGCCTCGCCGACTGGGTGCGCGCGGCCAGGCAGGCCGGGCTGGTCGACGACGACATCGAAGCCATGTACCGCGCGGTGATGCGGCACGACACGGAGGGACTGCATGACACCCGCACTGGAAGCTGAGGGGCTCGGCCGCCGCTACGGGCGGAAGTGGGCGCTGCGCGACTGCACGCTGTCGCTGCCCGCCGGCCAGGTGATCGGCCTCGTCGGCCCCAACGGCGCCGGCAAGACCACGCTGCTGAGCCTGGCCGTCGGCCTGCTCCGCCCGACCGAGGGGTCGGTGCGGATCCTGGGCCGCCCGCCGCGCTCGCCGGGCACGGTCGCCGAGGTCGGGTTCGTCGCGCAGGACAAGCCGCTGTACCGCAATCTGACCGTCGCCGAGACGCTGCGCATGGGCGCCTGGCTCAACCCGGGCTGGGACCCGCGGGCGGCGACAGAGCGGATCGAGCGCATCGGCATCCCGCCCGGGCAGAAGGTCGGCCGGCTCTCCGGCGGGCAGCGCTCGCAGCTCGCCCTCGCGGTCGCGCTGGGCAAGCGGCCCCGGCTGCTGCTGCTCGACGAGCCGGTCGCCGACCTCGACCCGATCGCCCGGCGCGACTTCCTGCGGACACTGATGGCGGAGGTCGCCGAGTCCGGCGTGACCGTCGTGCTGTCCTCGCACCTGCTCGCCGACGTCGAGCGGACCTGCGAGTTCCTGGTGCTGCTGAGCACCTCGCACGTCCAGCTCGCCGACGACACCGAGACGCTGCTGGCGCAGCACCGGATGGTCACCGGCCCGCGGGCCGCGGCACCGGCGCTGACCGCGGCGCACACCGCCGTGCAGGCCGACTACACCGACCGCCAGGCCAGCCTCATCGTGCGCGCCCACGGGCCGATCGACGAGCGGGTCTGGACGGTGCGACCGGTCTCCCTCGAGGAGCTGGCGCTGGCCTACATGACGGCGGTGGCGGCATGACGAGACTCGCGTGGCGGCTGGCCCGGCCCAACATCCTGTCCTCCGCGCTGCTGCTCGCCGCCGTCGCCGTGTTCGCGGTGCTGACGCGGCGGGCGATGACCGGGTTCATGCACGACTCCGGGCTCGGCGCGTGCCTCGCCGGCGGCGGGGACTGCGGCGACCTCGTGCAGGCGTTCGACCTGCGGTTCGACGCGGTGACCACCGCGGTCAAGCTGCTCAACGTCGTGCCGATGCTCATCGGGGTCTTCTGGGGCGGGCCACTCATCGCCCGGGAGCTGGAGCAGGGCACGCACCGCCTGGTGTGGACGCAGTCGCACGGGCGCGGCCGGTGGCTCGCCGCGCGGCTCGGGCTGCACCTGGCCGGCGCCGCCGCCGTCGCCGCGGCCTTCACCGAGCTGATGACGTGGTGGTTCGAGCCGATCGAGCGGATCCGGGTGCAGGGCACCGTCATGTACGGCCGGCTCGACCCCAACGTGTTCGACTTCCGGGGCATCGTCCCCATCGCGTATGCCGTCTTCGCGTTCGCCGTCGGCGCCGCGGCCGGGGCGCTCCTGCGCCGGACCGTCCCCGCGATGGCGGTCACCCTGGTCACGTACCTGGTGACGACCCTGCTCGTGCGGGTGTGGCGGGAGCACTTCATGGCGCCGCTGCGGTCCCGGTACGCGTTCGGCGCCGCCGACCCGCGGGCCGGCAAGGGCGACTGGGTGCTGGGGCACGACACCGTGAACGCCGCCGGCGTCCTGAGCCCGCTGTCGGAGGTGCCCGCGGCGTGCGCGGCGCAGGCCGACCGTGCCGCGACCGACGTGTGCCTCGGCGGTCTCGGGTACGAGTGGGCCGACACGTACCAGCCGATCGAACGCTTCTGGACGTTCCAGCTCATCGAGTCGGGCATCTTCGCCGGGCTGGCCGCCGCGGCGCTCGGCCTGGCCGTCTGGTGGGTGGTCCGCAGGCTCGCGTAAACGTTCGATCTGTCCTACCATCCAAATGTCCTACATTTGGAGGTCGGAGTGCTGTCGAGCCCGCAACGGGCCGTGCCCCTCGCCACGCAGGTCGCCGGTCAGTTCAAGCAGCTGATCGCGGCCGGTGACTGGCCGGTCGGCTCCCGGATCCCACCCGAGCACCGGCTCACCGAGCAGCTCGGCGTCAGTCGCAACACCGTCCGGGAGGCGTTGAGCGCGCTCGTACACCTCGGACTCCTCGAAGCGCGTCCCGGCGACGGCACCTACGTGCGCGCCGACAGCGAGCTGCAGGTGTCCCTCGGCCGGCGGGTCGCGGAGGCCGACCCCGACGACGCCTTCGAGGTGCGGGCGCTGCTGGAGCACCGCGGGTCGCGCCGGGCCGCGCTGCACGCCACCGCCGAGGACGTCGCCCACCTGCGCGAGCTGCTCGACCGGCGGGACGCCGCCCGGACCGGCGACCTGGCGGGCTTCGTCGAGGCCGACTTCGCGTTCCACCGCGCGGTCGTCATCGCCGGCGGCAACCCGCTGCTCGCTGAGCTCTACCAGCACCTGAGCCCCGTCATCACGCAGACGATCAGTGACAGCGCCGGGCTGGACCACGACAGCGCCGTGCACGACCTGCACCACCACCTGGTCGACGCGATCGAGGCCGGCGACCCCGACGCCGCCGAGGCGTGCAGCGTCGCGCTGGTCGCCGAGGGCCGCGACATCCTGCGCGGGAGCGCGTCGTGACCGCCACCCTCGCGCCCGTGCGGGCCCGCACCGGGCTGCTCGTGGTCGGCATCCTGCTGATCGCCACCAACCTGCGGGCGGCGCTGACGTCGGTCGGGCCGGTGCTCGACGACGTGCGCGCCGACCTCGGCCTGACCGCGACCGCCGCCGGTGTGCTGACCGCGCTGCCGCTGCTCGCGTTCGCGGGCTTCTCGCCGGTCGCGCCGCTGGTGGCGCGGCGGCTCGGGCTGGAGCGCACCCTCGGCCTGGGCCTCGCGGTGCTCGCCGCCGGCATCGTGCTGCGGTCGGTGCCGGTCGCGGGCGGGATCTGGGCCGGCACGGTCGCCATCGGCGCGGCGATCGCGTTCTTCAACGTGCTGCTGCCCAGCCTGGTCAAGCGCGACTTCCCGGACCGGGTCGCACAGCTGTCCGGCGGCTACTCCGCGACGCAGAGCATCGTCGCGGCCATCGCGTCCGGCGTCGCCGTGCCCATCGCCGGCCAGGCAGACGCCGGCTGGCGGATCGCGCTCGGCTGCTGGGTCGGGCTCACGGTCATCGCCGCCGCGGTCTGGCTGCCCCGGCTGCGCACCCGTCCGGCGGGCCCCGACGGCGGCACCGGCGCGGCGGCCGCGCACCGCTCGCCGTGGCGCAGCCCGATCGGCTGGCAGGTGACGCTGTTCATGGGCCTGCAGTCGCTGGTCTTCTACGTGATGGTCGCCTGGCTGCCGAGCATCGAGCAGGACCACGGGGTCAGCGCGACGACGGCCGGCTGGCACCTGTTCGTGTACCTGATCGCCGCGGTCGTGGCGAACCTCGCCGCCCCGCACCTCATGCGCCGCCTGCCCGATCAGCGGCTCGTCGCGCTGCTGTGCGCCGGGATGATCCTGCTCGGGGTGGGCGGGCTGCTGCTCGCGCCCGGCCTGTCCGTCGTGTGGCTGGTGAGCGCCGGCCTCGGTGCGGGCCTGTCGCTCGTGCTGTGCCTGTCGCTGTTCAGCCTGCGTGCCGTCGACCACCGCCAGGCCGCGGCACTGTCGGGGATGGCGCAGTCGGTCGGCTACCTCCTGGCCGCGTGCGGCCCCGTCCTCATCGGCGCGCTGCGCGACGCGAGCGGCTCGTGGACGTTGCCCTTGGCGACGATGTGCGCACTGATCGTAGTGATGGGCGGCTTCGCCGTCCTCGCCGGCCGGGACAGGGTGATCGGCTGACCCCGTGGGCGGCCCGCCGACCGAGACGGGCCGCCCGCAACAGAACCGGCTGACCTGGCAACCGAGACGGGCCACCCGCGACAGGATCGGCCGACCCGGCGGGCGGCCCGCCACGGACGGCCGGGGACCGCTGCACCTCGTTGAAGGCCCGCCGGAGTGGCCGAGTTCGTCGATGGACACGGCGCCCGGCGGCTGTCCCACCCGGCGCCGATCGGATACGGTCGTGCGGGTGTCCGTGAAGCGTCTGACGCTGCCCGCCCGGGTCAAGGCCCTCACCGTGCCGCTGCCCCCGGGCAAGACCATCCGGCCCGACCTCGACGACGACGAGCCGGCGGTGCTCTGGCTGAGCAAGACGTCCCCGCCGCCGGGGCTGTGGGAGGAGCTGCGCGCCGCGCACCCCGCCACCGGCCTGTGGCCCCTGCTGCTGACGCACCTCGACGGCGACCCGTGCCGGCCGTGGATCGAGGGCGCGCTCGTCCCCGACGACATGTCCGACCCCGCGGACCACGACCCGGCGGCGCTGCTGCCGAAGTGGTGGGCGGAGACCGGCGACGAACGCGGCCCGTGGCCGGGGCTGGCACCCGCGGCGGGCGTCGACCCAGCCGACGCCGACGCGACCGCCGACCGGGAGGCGGCCGCGCTCGTCGCGTCCCGCCGGCCGTGGCGGCTCGGCCTGGTCGCCGCCGGCCGCGGCGCCGACGCGCTCACCGTCGTCGGCTGGGACGGCCCCGCCAACCACACCGACGACACCGCCCACATCAGCGCGGTCCTGCGCAGCTGGGAGGAGCGCTTCGGGGTCCGGGTCGTCGGGGTCGGCTTCGCCGAGCTGTTCCTGAGCGTCGCCGCGCCACCGTCCACGGTGGACGAGGCATTGACGGTCGCCGCGGAGCACGTCGCGTTCTGCCCCGACACCGCATGGACCGACGACGATCTGCAGGGATACGCGGCGGGCCTCGTCGGCGCGCCCGCCTGGCACTTCTGGTGGGACTGACCGCCCGCTGTGCGGGTCGGCGACGCGCATCGTTCGCCTTGTATTTCCCCACGGTTCACCGGCGTCTCCGAGGCTGCGAAGGAATCAAGCAGACTTCTTTGGAGCGTGCCAGCGTGACTGTTTCTCGCCGTCAAGTTCTCAGTGGTACGGCCGCGGCGGGCGTCGGCCTGACCGTCGCCGGTGCCCTGCCGACCCTCGCCGAGCCCGCCCTCGCGCACGAGGAGCACCGGCCGTCCTCCGGCGGGCGCCCGTTCCCGCCGCTGAAGGACGACCCGAACGGCATCCTCGCGCTGCCCGAGGGCTTCTCCTACACGATCGTCACCCGCGAGGGCAGCACGGAGATGTCCGGCAACCAGGGCAAGACGCCCGGTTACCACGACGGCACGGGTGTCGTCGCCGACGGCCACAACAAGCTCACGATCATCCAGAACCACGAGCTCAACCCGCACACGATCGTGTACGGCGTGCCGCACATCGAGGGCACCGTGTACGACCCGGGCGCCCCGAACGCGGGCGGCTGCACGGTCATCACCACCGACGGGCAGGGCCGGCGCACCGGCGAGTGGGTCGGCATCTCCGGCACGCTGCGCAACTGCGCGGGCGGCGTGACCCCGTGGGGCACCTGGCTGACCTGCGAGGAGACCACCGCCAACGCCGGCGCCACCTGGACCGCCGGCGGCCAGACCGGCACCTACGAGAAGGCCCACGGCTACGTCTTCGAGGTCTTCCCGGCCGAGTCCAAGAAGCAGCTGCCCAAGGCGATCAAGGCGTTCGGCCGGTACGACCACGAGGCCCTCGCCGTCGACCCGGACCTCAAGCACGTCTACCTGTCCGAGGACGCCAGCAGCCCCAACGGCCTGTTCTACCGCTGGCGCTCGACCGACGGCAAGCGCCTCGGCGCGGGCATCGCCAACTCGCTGGCCGACGACGCCGGCAAGCTCGAGGCGATGCAGATCCGCCTCGACGACGGCAGCATCCTGCCCGACGTCGCGTACCTCACCTCCGCCCAGATCGGCCGCCCGTTCAAGGTGACCTGGCTCGAGGTGCCGGACCGCGACGCGACCACCAAGCCGGTCCGCACCCAGTTCGCCGACGGCACCGTCACCCGGGGCAAGAAGTTCGAGGGCGTCTGGAGCACCCGCAAGGGCTGCTACATCGTCAACAGCTTCGCCTTCGGCGCCAACGACCTGCCCGCCGACGCGACCAAGCACGACGGCATGGTGTGGTTCTACGACTACTCCGACCAGACCATCACCCTGGTCACGTACTTCCCGCACAACGCCGCCGCCGAGGGCGAGGGCCCGGCGCCGAAGTACGCCGACATGACCTTCGACGGGCCCGACAACGTCACGGTCACCCCGTGGGGCACCCTCGTCCTCGCCGAGGACGGCGTCCGCGCCTCGCACGTGCTGAGCTCCGTCCCCGGCGGCCCGACCTACGCCATCGCCCGCAACATGCTCAGCAACGGCACCTCCAACGGCGCCCCGACCTACTCCGAGTTCACCGGCCCGACGTTCTCCCCTGACGGCAAGGTCCTGTTCGTCAACATCCAGGTCCCCGGCATCACCCTGGCCATCACCGGCCCGTGGGGCCGTTACCTCGGCTGACCAGCGCTCCGGGCCCCGGCGGAATCCGGGGCCCCGGAGTGAATTTCCACCGTCGCGTGGCGGGCGGTGCCGGCGGTCGCGCAAGCTGGGGGCCGACGGAAGGGGCCGGCGTGCGGCGGATCGTGGACGGCGTGTGGGAGCTGCGGTTCGGTTACGTGCACGCGCACCTCGTCGAGGCCGGCGACGGCCTGGTGCTCATCGACACCGGGCTGCCGCGCCGGGCCGGCCGGCTGGCGCTCGCGGTCCGGGCGACCGGGCACGACCTCGCCGACCTGCACACCATCCTGACCACGCACCAGCACCCCGACCACACCGGCTCGCTCGCCGACCTGCGGCAGCGGACCGGGGCGCGGGTCGTCGCGCACCGGCAGGACGTGCCGGTCATCACCGGCGAGCAGGCGCCGCCCGTGCACCACTGGATGACGCGACTGTCGGCGCGGATGCTGAAGGCCGACCCCGCGCCGGTCGACCTGGTCCTCGACGGGGACGGCCCGACCGGGGTCCCCGGCATCACCGCCGTGCACACGCCCGGGCACACGCCGGGACACGTGTCGTTCCTGCTTGACCGCGCCGGCGGGGTCCTGTTCGCCGGCGATGCGGCGAGCGCGATGTTCGGCCGGGTCCGGGCGGCGCCGCGGCTGACCAACGCCGACCAGGCCCTTGCGGTGCGCAGCGCCGCCCGCCTCGCCGAGCTCGACTTCCAGGTCGCGGTCTTCGGCCACGGCGCCGCGGTCCGGGGCGACGCGGTGTCCCGGTTCCGGGACTTCGCCGCCCGGCTGCGCTGAACGCCGGTCAGACGAACGAGTCGAGGGCCTCGCGGATCAGGGTCCGCATCGTGTCGCTGCCGGTGTGGCCGGAGTCCTCGACGACCGTCAGCGTGGCGTCCGGCCAGCGCTCGGCGAGCAGCCAGGCCGTCTCCAGGGGGCTGCTGATGTCGAACCGGCCGTGCAGCAGCACGCCGCGGATCCCGGCGAGCCGGCCGGCGTCGCGGATCAGGACGCCCTCCTCCAGCCAGGCGGCGTTGGCGAAATAGTGGGTGCAGATGCGCACCATGGCGAGCTTCGCGTCGTCGGGACGGCCGCTGTACGCGTCCGGCACGCCGTTCGGTTCGAGCGAGACGGCGGTGTCCTCCCAGGCGCACCACGCCTCCGCGGCGGCGGCCCGCACGGCCGGGTCGGGCGAGCTCATCAGCCGCGCGTACGCCGCGACCAGGTCCTCCGCGGTGGCGGGGGCCGGCGCCACGTGGTCGCGGAACGCCGCCCACTGCGCGGGGAAGAAGCGGCCGACGCCCTCGTAGAGCCAGTCGCGCTCGCGGCGGCGGGTGGAGGTCACGCCGTCGATGACGATGCCGGCGACCCGGTCCGGGTGGCGTTCGGCGTACGCGAGGATCAGCGTCGACCCCCACGACCCGCCGAACAGCAGCCACCGGTCGATCCCGAGGTGCTCGCGCAGCCGCTCCATGTCGGCGACGAGGTGGCCGGTCGTGTTGTGCCGCAGGTCGGCGTCCGATGTGGACGCGTGCGGCGTACTGCGGCCGCAGTTGCGCTGGTCGAACTGCACGATCCGGTAGCGCTCCGGGTCGAAGTAGCGCCGGGTCCGCGGGCTGCTGCCGGAGCCCGGCCCGCCGTGGACGACGGCGGCGGGCAGCCCGGCCGGGTCGCCGCTGACGGACCAGTGCACGAGGTTGCCGTCGCCGACGTCGAGCATGCCCTCGTCGTGCGGCTCGATGGGTGGGTACATGCCGAGCAGAATACAACAGCGCTGTTATATTAGTGCTGTGACATTCCTCGGCAGCCGGCTGCGGCACCTGCTCGAACTGCTCGACGGCGACGTCGCGGGCGTCTACGCGGACCTCGGCCTGCCCGACATCCGGCCCAGGTTCGCCCCGGTCGTGCGCACCCTGGCCCGGCAGGGGCCGGGCACGATCCGCGACCTGGCCGCCGCGATCGGCGTCACCCACTCGGCGGCGAGCCAGACCGTCGCGGAGATGGCCCGGCAGGACCTGGTGCGCCTGGAGCCCGGCGCCGACGCCAGGCAGCGCATCGTCCACCTCACCGACCGGGCGGCCCGTCTCATGCCGGCGATCGAGGCGGAGATGGCGGCGACGGACGCGGCGGCCGAGGCGTTCGACGCGCAGCTGCCGTTCCCGCTGAGCCGCCTCGTCGAGGAGGCCATCGCCCTGCTCGAGCAGCGCCCGATGCGCGACCGGATCGGCGAGGTGGTGGTGGACGGGAAGCCGTGACCGCCGCGGCTCAGGCCGAGGCGGACGCGGCGGCCGCGGACTGGGCCTCCCACATGGTGACGACGACACCGAGGACGAAGACCTGCACCGGCAGTGGGAGGCCCGGCAGGTCGACCTCGACGTCACTGCCCCAGAAGCTGGTCTTGCGGACCGAGCCGACCTTGCGGCCACCCGCGTACAGGTCCTGGGCCTGGCTCCACACCGAGGCGCGCTGGAACTGGTACGTGACGCCGCCCGCGGTGACCGTCCACTGCTTGCGGCCGACCCGGTCGGCGGCTGCGACGGACTCGCCGGCCTTGTCCTGCATCACGAAGCGGCTGCCCCACGCGTTGCCGCGGACGAGGAACGACTGGCCGGCGACGGTCAGCTGGCCGCCGCTGCGCCAGACCCCGCCCTCCCACGCGGCGACGGCGTGGCCCTGTTGCGTGACTGTATAGCGCGCCCGCCAGACGCTGGTCCGCTTCGCGATCAGCATGTATCGAGCGTAGCCACTCAGCCGTCGTACGAGCCCGCGGTGCGCAGGTCTTGAGCGTCTCTTGAGCGCGCGCGCTGCTCGACCACGAGCGGCTCCCCGGCACCGGAGGGCGGCGGGTCGACGGTCGGGGCCACCGTCGACCCCAGGACGCTCAGCAGCGCCGGCGCGAGCAGCGACCGGACGATGAACGCGTCGATGAACACGCCGACCGCGAGGGCGAAGGCGAGCTCCCGGAAGGGGCGCAGCGGCACGATCAGCAGCAGGCCGAAGCTCACCGCGAGCGTGAAGGCGGCGGTGCGGATGGCCTTCGCCGAGTGCGGCAGGGTAATCGCGAGCGCCTCGCGCAGCGGCCTGGTCCGGGCCTCGCGCCAGGCGGGGCCGATGCCGAAGATGTTGTAGTCGGAGCCGAGCGCGACGAGCAGCACCGCCGCCGCGAACGGGACGTAGAACGTGAGGCCGTCGCCGCCGAGGCGGTCCTGGAAGACGTACGTGGTCAGGCCGAGGGTGGCGCCGATGGCGAGGACGCTGCAGACCAGCAGGCCGACCGGGGCGACCAGGGCCCGCAGGAACAGCACCAGGAAGAGCAGGTTGGCCAGCAGCGCCGCGATCGCGATGCGGCCCAGGTCGTGCACGGTCTGGTCGACGATGACGTGGGCGACGGCGGTGTCGCCGCCGAGGCTCGCCGTCGCGCCGTCGAGGCCCGCGGCGCGCAGCAGGCCCGGCAGGTCGCGGTCGAGCCGGCCGGCGGTGTCGACGGCCCGGGCGCCGAGCGGCTCGTCGGCGAGGACGAGCAGGAAGCGCGCGGCGGAGCCGTCGCCGGCCTGGAAGACGCTGAGCCCTTCCGGCAGGCCCTGGGTGCCGGGGCCGAGGACGGCGGCGACGCCCGGCTCGCGGGACAGCGCCTGCTGCAGCTTCGCGAGCTCCGCCTGGCGGCCCGCGACGCCGGCGCCCTCGACGAGCACCTCGGTCGGCGACAGGATGCCGTCGGCGAAGCCGGTCTCCGCGGCGTCGGCCGCGACCCGGGTCGGATGCCCCGGCGGCAGCGCCTCGACGAACGACACCCCGAGCCGGATGTGCTGCAGCGGCAGCGCGGCCGCGACCAGCCCGCCGACGCACAGCAGCAGCACCGGCAGCGCGAACCAGCGACGGGTCAGCAGCCTGGCCCACCAGCGCCCGCCGACCGGGGCCGGCTCGGCGCCGCGGGTGCCGAGCGGGCGGCGCAGCGGCGACCAGAAAACGAACCGGCCGAAGATCGCCAGCAGCGCCGGGACCAGGGTCACCGACACCAGCACGCCGATGAGGATGGCGAGCGCCATCCCGGGGCCGAACGCCCGGAAGGTCGGTGCGTCGGCGACGATGAGCGCGCCGGTGCCGGCGGCGGCGGTCGCCCCGGCGACCGCGATGATCGGGGTGTAGCGCGCGGTCGCGTGCCGCGCGGCGTCCAGCCGCGACTCCCCGGCGGCCAGCTGCCGGCGCGCCGCCGACAGGTAGAACACGACGTAGTCGGTGACGACGCCGAGCAGCAGCGCGACCAGCAGCGGCTGGGTCTCCTGCGGCACCGGCACCCCGAGCCGCTCGGCGAGCGCGCCGCCGACATGCAGGGTCAGCAGCGTCGCGACCCCGGCGGCGCCGAGCGCGAGCAGCGCGGCGATCAGCGACCGGAACGCGAACGCCACGATGAGGAACACCGCGCCGACGGTGATCAGCTCCAGGGTCGGCACCTTCGACTGCAGGATGCGGGTCTGCTCGACCCGCGCCGGCACCGAGCCGGTGATCCCGACGACGGCGTCGTCCGCGCTGTAGTGCGCGGCCACGAACTTCTCCGCGGCGGCGACCTGGTCGGCGAAGGTGACGTCCGGGTCCGTGAAGAGCAGCGTCACGATCGTGGTGCCGTCCTCGGCGGAGCCCGGGAAGAGGCCGAGGGTGTTCATGACCGGGACCGCCGCGCGGATCGGCGCGACGTCGGAGTACGTGCCGTCGCTGACCGCCCGCGCGCGGGCGACCGCCTCGGTCTGGGTGGCCTGCGGCAGCCCGTCGGCCTTGCGCTGCACCACGGCGACGCGGCTCAGCAGCGGGAAGCCGAACTTCTCGAACGAGCGGACCTCGCTGGCGACGGCCGGGTTGCCGGCGGACACCAGCTGCTCCAGGTCGCTGCCGCCCTGGTTGGTGGCCGGCAGGTACTGCACGGACAGTACGACCGCGACGGCCCACCCGCCGACGATCAGCCAGCGCAGCGCGACCACGAGCGCCGCGTATCCACGCATCAGCACGTTGGGCCGCCACCGGCTGCGAGGCTCCACGACGTCGGTCACGGTCCGGCCCCCCTCTTCCAGGAGTTCGTTGTGTGGATCGGGCAGTACCCCGGCGCCGGGAGAGGAAAACGGTGCGCCCCGATCGGGCGACGTCGTGGCGGGATCAGCCGGGCCAGCGGCCGGTGGCCCGGTGGACGGCGACCGCGCCCGCCCGGTCCACGGTCGCCTTCACCACGGCGAAGATCGCGCCCTGCAGCGCGGCGGCGACGAGGATCTCGCCCCAGCCGCGGTCCTCGTCGGTGGCGTTCGGCGCGTCGTCGTCGTTGCCGAGCACCTTCCAGACCTGCTTGAAGACCAGCCCGGCGACCAGGCCGGAGCCGACGCCCAGGGCGAGCCCGACCGGCTTGTACGCGAGCTTCGCGCCCCAGCCGCTCATCATCGCCCCCGGCGGCGGGCGACGACGGCGACGAGCACCGCGACGAGCACGGCGGCGCCGATCGCGGCGAGGGGCAGCGGCCGCCGCACGGCGACCGCCTTGTCCGAGACGGTCCCGGCGAGGTTCCTGGCGGCGTCGGCGGCGGCACCCTTGGCGCGCTCGGCGGCCTGCGCCGCGGCGTCCTTGGCGCGCGCCTTCACGTCGGCCTTCGCGGCGAGGGCCTCGACCGTGCTGCCGAGCTCGGCGCGGGTCCGCGCGATCTGCTCCCGCAGCAGCCGCGGGTCGTCGCCGTCGGATCGTGGCATGGCCATGCGGCACCTCCGTTCATGTGCACGCGTGGTTCCCTTGCCGTCCGGCAATCAAACACCCGCAGGGAGCGTTCGAGGGTCACTCCATCCCTGTGGAAGGCCCGGCGAGGGACAGATCGGCCTCGAGACCGTAGTGGTCGGACAGGAACAGCTCGCGCCCGTCGGGGACGCGGACGGCGTCCCGCAGCACGGTCCGGGCGCTCGCCACGACCGGCCGGCCCGCGCCGTCGCGGGCGAGGACCTGGTCCAGGGCGGGCGGCGCCGGCCAGCGCGGCGTCGGCCGGAACGTCGTCGTCGGGTCGCCGGCGAGGACGTCGCGCAGGCCGGCCGCCGCGGCGAACCCGGTGAACGCCGCCGAGTCGCGGGGCACGTTGAAGTCGCCGACGACCACCGCCGGCAGCTCCGGCTCGAACCCGCGGACCAGCCGCGCCAGGTGGTCGAGCTCCTGGCGGATGACGCGGGTGAACCGGTTGCCGTCCGACCAGTCGTCGTCGCGGTTCGCGGACAGGTGGGTGTTGACGACCGCGAGGGGTCCGGCCGGCGTCTCGACGACCGCGAGCTGCGCCCCCTTGCGCATGAGCTGCTCGGTGCGCAACGGCCCGGCCATCCGGAACCGCGCGAACCGGTACCGCAGGATCGGCCACCGCGACATGAGCATCAGCCCGCCCGACGGCAGCGCCGCCCGCGTGACCGCCACGTGCCGGTAGCCGGCGCCCCGCCGCAGCAGGCGCACGCTGCCGCCGTGCAGCACCTCCTGCAGGCACACCACGTCGTACGCGGCCCGCTCCAGCACCGGGCCGAGCGCCCGCAGCCGGGCCGGGACGTCGTCGCGCATGAGCGTGTTGAACGTCAGCAGCCGCACGTCGATCATCGGCCGATTTCACCACCCGCACCGCGCGGGGCGCCACGGGGTATCTCGCCGGGGGCGTGAAAGTTTCCGCCGCCGGCCGGGGACCCGCGCCGCCGCCGCGAACTTTCCGTAATCCGGGCGCCGGGCGAGGCATCTATCGCATCGACGAGATCACACCCCGCTCAGGAGGTTCCCGTGCATCCACAACCATCGGCGCGGTGGCGCCGGCTCACCGTCCGGGTCGCCGGAGTCGCGGCGGCGGCGCTGGCCGTGCCGATCGCCGTGCTCGCGGTGTCGGTGTGGCCGTCGGAGGCGGCCGCCAGCCCGGCGGCCGGCGGCGTCTACACCCTGGCCAGCGGCGCGAGCGGCAAGTGCGTCGACGTCGCCGGCGCCGCGACCGGAAACAGCGCCCTGCTGGTCCAGATCGCGTGCAACAGCGCCGCGGCCGACCAGCGGTTCACCGTGATCGTCCAGGGCGGCGCGTTCAACCTGGTCAACGCCAACAGCGGCAAGTGCGTCGACGTGCCGTACGCGTCCACGACCTCGGGCACCCAGCTGTGGCAGTACACCTGCGGCGTCTCCACCAACCAGCAGTGGACCTTCACGGCGTCCTCGGCGGCCGCGGGCAAATACGTCGTGAAGAGCGTCTCCTCCGGGCTCTGCCTCAGCGACAAGGACGGCTCCACCGCCGGCGGCAACCCGATCGTGCAGGAGACGTGCGCCGACATCGCGCGCATGCAGTGGTCGTTCAACCACGTCGGCGGCGCGACCGCGACCGCCGGCCCGCCCCCGACCAGCGGCAAGCCCACGGTCGCGGCGGACGGCACCGGCACGTTCCGGACGGTGCAGGCGGCCATCGACGCGGTGCCGGCGAACAACAGCGGCCGGGTCACCATCACCATCAAGCCGGGGACCTACCGCGAGATCGTCACCATCCCGGCGAACAAGCCGTACATCACGCTGCAGGGCCTCGGCTCCGCCCCGGCCGGCACGGTCATCGTGAACAACCACTGGGCCGGCGGCGGCTTCCCCGGCGGCAGCGCCACCATGTTCGTCAACGGCCACGACAGCGTGCTGACGAACCTGACCGTCAGCAACGACTTCGACGAGAGCACGCAGACGAGCGGCCAGCAGGCGGTCGCCCTGCAGCTGGACGCCGACCGGTCGATCCTGAGGAACGTCCGGCTGCTCGGCGACCAGGACACGTTCCAGATCAACGACCACGCCCGGCTGTACGTGGTGGGCTCCTACATCGAGGGCACCGTCGACTTCATCTACAGCGGCGGCACGGCCGTCTTCAACGCCTGCTCGATCTTCGAGAAGCGCAGCACCGGCGGCCCGATCACGGCCGCCAGCACCGACCCCGCCAAGACCTACGGGTTCCTGTTCTACAGGTCGACCATCACCGGCGCCTCGAACAACGTCACTCAGCTGGGCCGGCCGTGGCGGCAGGGCGCGCAGGTGCTCTACCGCGAGTCGAGCCTCAGCGCCACCATCAAGCTCGCCCAGCCGTGGAACGACATGGGCGACGCCACCTGGAAGCAGGCGCGGTTCTTCGAGTACAAGAACACCGGCGCCGGTGCCACGGTCAACGGCAACCGGCCCCAGCTGAGCGACTCGCAGGCCGCCAACTACACCCCGCAGAAGTACCTGGCCGGCACCGACGGCTGGAACCCCATGTAACCGTCGCACCGACGCCGGCCACCAGTGCGGTGGCCGGCGTCTGGGGCGGTGCGGGTCAGGCGCAGGTGGTGCCGTTGACGGTGAAGACCGTCGGGTTGGTGTTGCCGCCGGTGTACGAGCCGTTGAAGCCCAGGCTGACGGTGCCTCCGGCGGGCACCGCGCCGTTCCAGGACTCGTTCGTGGCGGTGACGGCGGCGCCGGTCTGCGACCAGCGGCCGGACCAGCCCTGGGTGACGCGCTGGTCGCCGGGGAACGTGAAGCCCAGCGTCCACGAGGTCCACGCCGTGGTGCCGGTGTTCGTGATCGTGACGCTGCCGGTGAAGCCGGCGCCCCAGCTGTTCGCCGAGTAGGCCACCGTGCAGCCGCCGGTCGGTGCGGCCGCCGTCCGTACCGTGACGGGCGACGACAACAGGGAGAACTGTCCCGCGGTGTCCTTGGCGCGGACCATGAGGATGTACTCGGTGTTGGGGGTGAGGCCGGTCAGCGTGACCGACGGCCCGGTGCTGGTGGCGAGGATCGACAGCGCGTCGCCCTGCCGGCGGTGGATCTCGTAGCCGGTGACGCCGTTGTCGTCGGTGGAGGCGGCCCAGGTGAGCGTGAAGCCGGTGGCCGTCACCGCGGAGGCGACGGGCAGGCCGGGCGTGGAGGGCCGGGCGTCCGCGGGCGGGTCCGCCGTGGTCACGGTGACGGGCGCCGACGCGGCGGAGGTGAGGCCGGCGCCGTTGCGGGCGGCGACCACGAACGTGTAGGCGGTGGCGGGCGTCAGGCCCGTGATCGAGGCGGACGCGGTGGTGGTGGTCGCCACGACCGTCGAGGTGGAGCCGGACACGCGGCGCACCTCGTAGCCGGTGACGCCGCTCTCCGGGTCGCTGGACGGGGCCCAGGTGAGGCGCAGCCAGGTCGAGGTGACGTCGGAGGCGACCGGCGTGCCGGGCGCGGACGGCGGGGTCGTGTCCTGCGGCGGGACGGTGCCGGTGTGCTCGGCGGCCCAGCTGGCCAGGGACGCGAGCCCCGAGTTCCAGTTGATCGCGACCTCGTTGACGGAGTACGCGCCGATGTCGTCGACGAAGCACTTCTGCGCCTTGCAGCCGGCGAGCTGCGCCTGCGCGACCGGGTCCTGCAGGCCGCTGTTGGGGCCGCCGGACAGCGCGCCGGGCGGCGCGGTCGGCAGCGACGCGTCGGCCTGGTTGGCCCAGAACCGATGGTGCACGTTGCGGACGGCCTTCTCGCCGTACCCGGCGATGTAGGACTGGTTGAGCGGGTTGCGGCCGAGGAGGTAGTCGAGGGCCTGGAACGCACCGGTGCGGTACTTCGCGAGGCCGGTGAAGTCGTAGGCGAGGCCGAGGACGGCGGCGTTGTTGGCGATCTGCCCGGAGGAGCCCCAGTTGTAGGTAGTGCCGCCGTTCGGCGCCGGGTAGCCCTGCGTCGCCATCTGACTCAGCAGCCCGTCCGCGAACGTCGCCATCCTGGCGCGGGTCGCCGTGACGTCGGCGGCGGGCAGGCCGTTGGGGACGATCGCGAGGGTCGTGTCGCCGAGGCCGGCGACCCAGCCCCAGTAAAAGCCGCCCTGGTTGAAGCCGGCGCCCTTGTAGAGCGGCGAGCCGGTCACGTCGGTGCGGTAGGACGCGCCGCCGGTCGTGGTAAACAGCTCCGCCGCGGCCCAGTAGAACTCGTCGCTGACGGTGCTGTCGTCGTACGCGCCGCCGCCCGTGCTGTCGGAGCCGCTGGCAATCCGTCCGGGGTTGGATTTCGCGGCGGCGTACGCCTTCTCGGCGGCGGTCAGGGCGCGGGCGGAGAACGCCGGGTCGATCGTGCGCCAGATCCGGGCCGCCTGCGCCGCGACGGCGGCGAGGTTGAGGGTGGCGGCGGTGCTCACCGGCGACAGCAGGCGCCGTTGCGGGTCGGCCTCCGGGCGCATCGGCAGCCCGGTCCAGTTCTCGTCATGGATCTTGTGGTGGACCATGCCGGCGTCGGTACGGCCGTCCGGCACCTGCATCCGCAGCAGGAACTCGACCTCCCAGCGGGCCTCGTCCAGGACGTCCGGGACGCCGTTGGCCCGCTCCGGGATGGCGAGGGTACCGTCGCCGAGCGCGGCCCGGTCGGTGCTCCGCTCGTAGATGTTGAGCAGCTGCCACGCGGCGATGCCGCCGTTGACGACGTACTTGCCCTGGTCGCCGGCGTCGTACCAGCCGCCGCGCACGTCGAGGGAGTAGCCGCAGCTCGTCCGGCACGGCACGGACGTGTCGCCCTGGTTCGGCGCGACGCCCACGTGCCCGGCGGGGCGGGCGTAGCGGCTGCCGACGTACTGCGACTCGATCGCGATGCCGCTGCGCTGGTGGTAGAAGAAGGCGAGCGAGTCCTTCCGCAGCTGCTGCACCGGCGCGGCGGAGATGTCGAACGGGTAGCTGTCCGACCCGCCGGCCGACAGCACGTAGCCGCTGCCCGGGGTGTCGTAGGCGGAGAAGTCGGCGATGTGGACGTTGTCGCCGGACAGGGTGTCGGCGCCCTTCACGGTCGTCTGTCCACTCGCGACAGTCACGCCGGCGGCGTTGCGCAACGTCCAGCCGATCGGCGTCGTGGCGGAGCTGACGATCGTGGCCTGCTTCGGCAGGCCCGGCACGTAGGCGACCTGGTTCACCTTGACCGGCGACCCGGGGTCCGGCGCGGCGGTGGCGGGCGGCGCGCACACGGACAGTGCGAACAGTGCGCCCGCGGCGGCGATCGCCACGGTACGGCGTCTCATGTCGGGAGTCCTCCTGCGGCAAAGGGTGCCGGCACTGGCGGGCGCCGGCGTGCCGGACCGTAGGCGGACCTTCGACACGCTGTAAAGCATCCGTCGCGTCGATGCCGTCCGGCCGGTGCCGCGGGCATGTAACTTACGGCCCATGCGGCTCGCCAGCTACAACGTCGAGAACCTGTTCAACCGGGCCAAGGCGCTGGACCAGCGCACGTGGGCGGCCGGGCGCCCGATCCTCGAGGCGTTCCAGCGGGCCTGCGAGCTGCTGGAGGAGCCCGTCTACACCGACGAGGTCAAGCACGACATCCTGCGCGAGCTGGGCCGGCTCGGGCTGCGCAACGGCGACACGGCGAAGTTCGCCCGCCTGCGGCAGAACCGCGGGCGGCTGCTGGTGCGGCGGCGCACCGGCGTGGTCGAGGTCGTCGCCGGCGGCCGGGCCGACTGGATCGGCTGGGTGGAGCTGACCACCGACCGGGTGGACGAGCTGGCGCTGCTCAACACGGCGCGGGTGATCCTCGACGTCGGCGCCGACATCCTCGGCGTGATCGAGGCGGAGAGCCGCCTCGCGCTGAAACGGTTCGCCGAGGGCGGCCTCGGCGGCATGTACGAGCACTTCATGGTCGTCGACGGCAACGACGAGCGCGGCATCGACGTCGGCGTCATGTCCACTGCGGCATACCCGCCGGTCGGCCAGCGCACCCACGTCGACGACACCGACGAGCACGGCCGCGTCTTCAGCCGCGACTGCGCCGAGTACCACTTCCGGCTGCCGGACGGCCAGCGCCTCGCGGTCCTCGTCAACCACCTCAAGAGCAAGGGCTACGGCGGGAAGGTCGCCTCCGACGCCCGGCGCCGCCGGCAGGCCACCCGGGTCGCGGAAATCTACCGCGCGTTGGATTTCCCGCTCGTCGCCGTCGTGGGCGACCTCAACGACACCCCGGCCAGCGACCACCTCGCGCCGCTGCTGCGCGACACCGACCTGCGCGACGTCAGCACCCACCCCGGCTTCGACGACGCCGGCCGCCCCGGCACGTACGGCTACTGCACCGCCCCCAACAAGCTCGACTACGTCCTGCTGTCCCCGGCCCTGTTCGCCGCGACGACCGGCGGCGGCATCCTCCGCAAGGGCGTGTGGGGCGGCCGCCGCGGCGCCCTGTGGCCGATCTACGACACGATGACCCAACCGGTCCACGCCGGCTCCGACCACGCCGCCATCTACGCCGACATCGACCTGTCTCGCCTCCCCCAGCCCTGAACGGCGCTCGTGTCACCGGTTCGAGCGACAAACGAACGGTGAAAAATGCACAAACACTGCGCACTGGGTAGCGGATCTATTGCATTGCGTGACAGTCTGAAAGTCGCGAAGATCAATGGGGGTCAGGGCGCGAGTGGGAGGAGCGGGGATGACCGCTACCGCGGCCGCGATGAGTCTTGCCTCCGGAGAGCCCCCGATCAACTTCGCCGCGCACCAGCTGCGGGCGGGCAACCTCGCGGGCGCCCGCGACGACTTCGAGCAGATGCTGGCGATGCTGCTCGCGGCGATCTACCCCGGTGCCCGGGCGATCACCGCCAACCCCGGCGACTGGGGCATCGACATCCTCCTCGGCGAGCTGTCCGGGCTCGTCATCATCTGGCAGTCGAAGTACTTCTGGCCGGTCGTCGGCCGGTCGCAGCAGGGGCAGATCCGCGAGTCGTTCGACTCGGCGCTCGCCGCGGCCGCCCGCAACGGGTACCGGCTGAGCCAGTGGGTGCTGTGCGTGCCGGCGAGCATGGACGCGCCGACCGCCCAGTGGTGGGACAACTGGCGGGCGCGGCGGCAGCGGGAGACCGGCGTCTCGATCGAGCTGTGGCACGAGAACGTGCTGCGCAACCATCTCGTGCGGCCGGACTGCGCCCACGTGCGCCGGCACTTCTACGACCCGTACGTGCCCGCGCAGACCCAGCGGACCCCCGTGCGGGACCTCGGCGAGGACGACGACACGGCCCTGGACCGGGCGCTGTTCGTGCGGCAGCTGCGGGCGGCGGGGCACGTCGAGGTCGGCGCCGCGAAGCGCGAGTACTTCAACGCCGACCTGCTGGCCCGCGAGGTCCTCGACAAGCGGGTGCCGGCGGAGGTCGCGGCGCTGAGCGAGGCCGACGGGGTCGTGCACAGCATCTGGGAGGCGCGGTTCAACGCGATGGCGTTCGCCGGCGACCCGCGGCTGCCGGGGCTGCACGCCGAGGTGATGCACGACATCCGCGAGTCGGGCGCGTTCCCGGTCCAGCTGCGGGCCGGGCCGGTGCACCGGTGCGGTCTCATGCACCGGGTCGTCGAGGACCGCCGCGCGGGCTGGGTCATCCACTGGCGGGACATCGCATGACCCCAGACGACGTCTCCGTCTTCCGCCAGACCAGGCTGCTCCTGCTCCTGGCCAGCGCCGCCGAGCCCCTCGACGCCGAACGCCTCGGCGTCTACGACTTCCTGGCCGCCCACCCGCTGCTCCTCGCGCGGTCCGACGACGACGCCGACCGGACCACGCTGCGGCTCGCCGGGTTCGACGACCGGGCCGTCGCCTACGCCAGCCCGGGCCAGCGGTTCGTCACCGCCCAGCTGCACCTGTCCCACGACCTCGCCGCACTCGTCGGGCGGGGGCTCGTCGAGGTCACGGCCACCGGACGGGTGACCTACCGGCTCACCCAGGAGGGCGCGAGCATGGCCGATCGATTCACCGCGATGTACGCTCAGGTGTACCGCACAGCGGCGCGCATCGTCATCCGCCGCCTTCGTCGCCTGAGCACGCGGAGGCTGCGCGAAGGCCTGCGGCTGTGGCTCCTTCCGGTCCCTTCGTCCGCGCTGAAGGACCTGACATGATCGGTTTGCGAGCACACGGCATCCGGCTCAGACGGCTGCGCCTGCACAGCGGCGACCGCACCTATGACGTCGACTTCCGGGCGCCCGACGACGCGCCCCGGCCGCTGTCCGTGCTCGCCGGCGCCTTCAGCACCGGCAAGACCACGATCCTGGAGTTCGTCGACTACTGCCTGGGCGCCTCCGACCACCCGCGCCACCCGGAGATCATGCCGAAGGTGCGCGCGGCGACCCTGGAGGTCGAGCTGTCCGGCTCGCCGTACCTCATCGAGCGGACCGTCGGCGAGCCGTCGATGTTCGCGTATGTGCGAGCGGGCCGCCTCGACGAGCCGGGCGCCACTCCCCCGGCACGGCGGCCGCTGCGCCCGGCGAGCCACCCGGAGAGCCTGTCGACCATGCTGCTGTCGCACTGCAAGCTCGAAGGCGTCCGGCTGCGCGACAGCGGCGTCGACACCGACCCGCTGAGCTTCCGCGACCTGATGTGGCTGTGCTTCCTGCCCAACGAGCGCCTCGACGGCAAGGACCTGCTCTTCCGCAGCGTGCCGATGAAGCACCTGAAGCTGCGGCAGGTCGTCGACGTGGTCTTCGACGTGCACGACGACCACTCCGTGGAGATCGGCCGGCGGATCCGCGCGGTCGAGGCGGAGCTGTCCGCGGCCCGGGCGGCGTACCGGGCGGCGGAGCAGATCGTCGACGAGCAGCACGTCGGCGGCCGCGAGGACCTGGAGGCCCTGCACCGCACCGCGAAGGACGAGCTGGCCGCGTGCGCGCAGGCCCTCGCGGCGCTGGACGCGCAGGCCCGCGCCGACACCATGTTCGCCGAGGAGCTGCGCGAGCGGCACGGCGCCGCGGCCGCCGAGGCCCGCCGCACGGCGGCGGAGCTGCGCGACCGGGAGACCCAGCTGCAGCGGATGCAGACCCTGCACGGCACCTACGCCGACGACGTCGCGAAGTGGACGATGCTCACCGAGGCCGACCACCTCTTCGAGCCCATGCGCGTCTCGGCGTGCCCGTCGTGCCTGGAGCCGCTCAGCGGCGGCAGTGGGACAGCTGCCGCCACCGGTGGCAGTGTGACAGCTGCCGCCACCGGCGGCAATGTGACAGCTGCCGCCACCGGCGGCGAGGACCGCTGCCCCGCCTGCCAGCTGCCGATCACCGACGGCGGCTCGGTCGACGTGACCGCCGAGCTGCGCTCCGCGAAGACCCGCCTCGCCGAGCTGAACCGCTACACCGAGGAGCTGCAGGAGCAGCTGCCGCGGCTGCGGGACGCCGCGGAGCGCGCCCAGCGCGACGAGGCCCGCGCCGCCGCGGAGGTCGACGAGGCGACGGCGCACACGATCACGCCGTTCCTCGCCCAGCGCGACGCCCTCGCCCGGCGCCGCGAGGAGGCCGCCGCGACGCTGCAACGGGCGCTGAGCGGGCTGCGGCTGATCCAGAGCCTGGAGCGGCGCGCCGCCGGCATCCTGCACCAGATGGACCAGGTCGCCGCGTACCGCGAGGAGCTCGCCGCCGCCGGCCCGCAGGCGCGGCGCGCGGACCGGACCGCGGTCATCCGGCTCGTCAGCGAACGCTACCGGGAGATCCTGCAGGAGTGGCACTACCCGAAGGTCGCCGACGCCTACCTCGCCGAGGACCTGACCCCGTACATGCGCGGCGAGCCCTACACGGCCGCGTCGTCGGGCGGGCGGACGCTGATCGCGCTCGCCTGGCAGCTCGCCCTGTTCGAGATCGCGTGGGAGAGCCGCTCGTCGCACCCCGGGTTCCTCATGCTGGACAGCCCGCAGAAGAACCTCGGCGTCGCCGGCGATCTCGCCGACACCGTCACGATCGAGCGTATCTACCAGCACCTGGAGCAGTGGCTCGCCGGCCGCGGCGTGGGGGCGCAGATCATCGTCGCCGACAACGCCCCGCCCCCCGCCGCCGCCGACGACGTCATCGTCCGCTTCACCCGCCGGCCGGACCAGCCGCCCTACGGCCTCATCGACGACGAGACCGGCTGATCACCAGCTGCCGCGTCGCCCTCGTCATGGCGACGTACCGGTCGACCGCGCTCTCGAACGCCTCCGGATCCACGAGCACGACCAGGTCGAACTCGAGCCCCTTGGACAGCTCCGGCGTCAGCGACCGCACGCGCTCCGTCGCGGCGAACTCCGGGTCGCCGATGACGCACACCGTGCCCTCCTCGTGCGCCGCGAGCCACTCGCCGATGATGGTCTTGATGTCCGTTTTCTTCGCGTGTACGACGGGAAGGCCGCTCTTCCGGATCGACACCGGCACGTTGGCGTCCGGCAACGCTTCCCGGATCACCGGCGCTGCCTCGGCCATGACCTCTTCCGGCGTGCGGTAGTTGATGCTCAGCGACGCCATGGTGACCCGGTCGAGCCCGACCCGCCCGAGCCGCTCCTGCCACGACTCGGCGAACCCGTGCCGCGCCTGGGCCCGGTCCCCGACGATCGTGAAGCTCCGCGACGGGCAGCGCAGCAGCAGCATCTGCCACTCCGCGTCGGTCAGCTCCTGCGCCTCGTCCACCACGATGTGCGCGAACGGCCCCGCCAGCCGGTCCGGGTCGCGCTCCGCCAGGCCGGCCTCGTCGACCAGCGCCTCCTGGAAGTCCTCGCCGCGCAGCATCGTCACCAGGCCCGTGCCGTACTCGTCGTCGGCGGCCTCGATCAGGTCGTCCACGACCCGGTCCATGCCCGCCCGCCGCGCCTTCACGTCCGCCGCCCGACGCCGCCGTCGCGCCGCTGCCGCCGGGTCGCCGAGCCGCTGCCTGGCCGCATCCAGCAGCGGCAGGTCACTGACCGTCCACGCCTGCGGGTCCGCCCGCTGCAGCCGGCGCACCTCCTCCACCGACAGCCACGGCGCGCACCTGCGCAGGTACGCCGGCACCGACCACAGGTCACCGACGAGGTCCTTCGCGTCGATCAGCGGCCACGCCCGGTTGAGCGCCGTCACCAGCTCGCGGTTCGCCCGCAGCTGCGCCTCGGGGACGTCCTCCTTCTCCCGCAGGATCCGCACCAGCTCCTCCCACACCAGGTCCCGCGCGTCGTTGTGCGGGATCCCGGGCTCCGCCGCCTCGAACGCCTCCGCCCAGTCCTCGGCGCCGATCCAGAGATCCGCCCAGTGGGTCTCGACGGTCGTCCCCTTCGCCGGCGGCCGCTCGTAGAACCGGACGGCCTCCTCGACCGCCCCCACCATCCGCGCCGACGCCTTCAGCCGGGCCACCTCCGGATCGGTCTCGGCCGTGGCCGCCGCCCCCTCCGGCACGAGGTCCCGCAGCGTGCACGTCTGCACGCCCTCCTCACCGAGGCTCGGCAGCACGTCCGCCACGTACGCCAGGTACGGCTGGTGCGGCCCCACGAACAGCGCGCCGCCCCGCCTGTGCCCGAGCCGCGGATCGGCGTAGAGCAGGTACGCCGTCCGGTGCAGCGCGACAACGGTCTTCCCCGTCCCGGGACCGCCGTCCACCACCAGCGCACCGCTGGACCCCGCCCGGATGATCGCGTCCTGGTCCGCCTGGATGGTCCCGAGCACGTCCCGCATCCGCGCCGACCGGCTGCTCCCGAGCGTGGCGATGAACGCCGACTGGTCGTCCAGCGCGGCGTGCCCCTCGAGCCCCTCCGGCGTGAACACCTCGTCCCAGTAGTCGGTGATCCTGCCGCGCGTCCACCGGTACCGGCGCCGGCTGACCAGCCCCATCGGGTTCGCGTGCGTCGCCCCGAAGAACGGCTCCGCCGCCGGCGACCGCCAGTCGAGCAGCAACCGCCGCCCGCCGCCGTCGGTCAGCCCGAGCCGCCCGACGTACACCGGCTCGCCCGACTCCGGCACCATCCTGCCCAGGCACAGGTCCATCCCGAACCGCCGCAACGCCCGCAACCGCCCCGACAGCCGCCGCACCTCGTCGTCGCGGTCCATCGCCGCCTGCCCGATCCCCCCGGGCGCTCTCCGCTCCGCGTCCAGCCGCTCCCGCAGCTCCGCGATCGTCCCGTCCAGGCTCTCCGCGATCACCGCGAAGTGCCGCTCGTCCCTGTCGATCAGCCCCGGCTCGCCCTTGACGGCAAGCCGCCCCCCAAGCTCGAACACACTGGTCCGCAACGGTTGCATGGTCAGGCACATCCTCTGCTTCCGGCTCCGGCCAGCGATTCTGCGCCCTGACCCACCTCTTGCCGCAAGCCCCGGGGTCCGCTATACCTTAGAAAGGGAACAGTGCGTGCTCTGTGCGGCGCCCTTCCCCAACTCCTCCACCGCTCCCCTTGCTCCCGCTGCGCCCGGCCGCGTGATCAGCGAGCGGTCGCCTCACCCGTACGCCCCGGCGTCCACCCGAGACGCACGGACAGGCGCGCGGTCGCCTCGAGCAACGCATCGCGGCAGGCGTCGAACTCGGCCTCGAACCGCTCCTTGGGTCCGCAGACGCTGATGACGGCCGCGACCTTGCCGTTGTGGTCGAAGACCGGGGCGGCGACCGATGCCGCACCGCTGCGGCGCTCCCCGATGGATCGCGCCCAGCCCTGCTCACGGACGGCCTTGAGCTCCTTGAGCAGGGCCGCCGTGTCGGTGATCGTGCCGTCGGTCACCGCCTCGAGCGTGCTGTCGAGGTAGCGGTCGACCTCGTCCTCAGTGAAGAACGCGAGGAACGCCTTCGACGACGCACCCGCGTGCAGCGGGTAGGGGATGCCCAGGCTCACCGACATGATGACCTCGCGTCGTGGCAGCACCTCGTCGACGTAGATGCGCCGGCGCTGATCCACCCGGACGGACAGGGTCGCTGTCTCGTTCGTCCGGTTGGACAGCCGGGCGAGCTCCGGGTGAGCCATGCGACGGATGTCGATCTGGTCCATGTAGGCGAGGCCGAGCTGCATGATGCCGATGCCGAGGGTGTACCTGCGGGTCGTCTCGTCGAGCTCGATCAGGCCGCGCACCCGAAGCGACGCGAGCATGCGGTGCGTGGCCGCCTTCGACATGCCGAGCCCGTCGGCGATCTCACTGACGCCGAGGTCACGGGTCGGGGCGTCCTTGAAGTACATCAGCAGATCCACGGCCCGCACGACCGTCGCGATGGTGGCGCTCGAGACCTTCGCCCCCGCTCCGAGTTCGAGCTCGAGGTCGGCCAGCTGGCTGTCCTGCGACAACGTCATTCCCTTTCCAAGTCGTGCCCCTCGGCCGCCGTCAGTGGCATCGAGCACGGTGCCGGTAAAGCCCGTCGTGGTGGGTAGCGAGATTACAGCCTGACCCATCCGCCGGTCCGCGCGGAGGCATACCAGAGATCCACGAGACGAACGGCGTCCAGTCCTTCGTCCCCCCGCACCGGGAACGGTTCCCTCAGCCCGACGGCCCGGTCGGCTGCCCGAAAATACTCTAGATGACCTGAGCCGTAAAAGAGGTCCACACCATCGGCCTCAGGTGCCGGCGGGATCATCCCCTCGGGTGAGGAGACCACCCGCGAACCATCGATGACGACGTTTCCCTGATCGGCGAACAGGGTCATCCGCACCCCGGCACCGCGTGCCGCGACGGCCGCCACCGACACGGCCGCGCTGACGTCGCCGGGCAGCGCGATCAGCGCCGTCGCGACCTCGTCGTTCGGTCCGGTCACCTGGCCCACGAGTCGCTCCGGCACGCCGAGCCACCACACGAGCAGGTCGAGGTAATGGACCCCGACCGTGCGCAGGAGGCCACCTCCGGCCCGCGCCCTGTCCGTCTGCCAGCCGGGCACCTGGACGGGCGCCGGCAGGTTGACCTCGACGGTGACGCTGCGCACCCGGAGCGTGCCGCCGGCGATGAGGTCCCTGACCCAACGCAGTTGGGCGTAGGCCCGGTAGTTCATCAGGCACCCGAGCTCGACACCGGCGGCTCTGGCGGTGGACACCATCCGCTCCGCCTCCTCGGCGTCACGGGCGAGCGGCTTCTCCACGAGGACGGCGAGCCCGTGGGCCGCCGCCACATCGACCGTCCACTCGTGCAGGTCGTGCGGCAGCGCCACCGAGAGCGCGTCGGGACGGGTCCGCTCGATCGCCGCCTCGAGATCGCTGTGGACGGCGTAGCCGGCGGCGGAGGCCTTCTCGCGGGCCTCCGGCACGGAGTCGACGACACCGGCGACGACGGCCGACGGGACGCGCGAGAGCGCGGCCGCGTGCACCTCGCCGGCCCGGCCGTAACCGACGATCAGCCAGCGACTCATCGCACACCTCCGGCCCGCGTCCGGAACCACTCCGCGACGGACGCCCAGTCCTGCTCGGCCGCCGTACCCGCGACCCCCTCGCCGAGCGCGCCGGCGATGACGTCACCGAGGGGCAGGTGCCCCCCGTGATGCTGTGCCTCCGCCCGGGCGAGGTCGATGTCCTTCTTCCCGAGTCGCATCGTGAACGCGACCGGCTCATACCGTTGTTCGGCGACCATCTGACCGTAGGCCCGATGGATCAGCCCGGAGAACAGCCGCTCGGTGAGGACGTCGAGCAGCTGGTCCGCCTTGAGCCCGCCACGTTCGGCGATCCCGGCCACCTCGCCGAGCGAGCCGGCCGTCACCGCGATCAGGTAGTTGCCCAGGATCTTGACGAGGTTGGCCTGCGCCGGCTCGGGGAAGGTGTGGACGCTGACCGCGAGTTCGTCGAGGACCGGACGGATCAGGCCCACCGGCTCGGCGTCGCCACCCGCGACGATCGTGAGCTGACCTCCGGCCGCGGCCGCGGACCGGCCGAAGGCCGGCGCCGAGACGTAGTGGGCGCGCCGGGAGCGGTACAGCCCGTCGAGCTCGCGCGAAAGACCGGGAGAGATGGTCGCGCAGTTGACGTGGACACTGCCCGGCTTGACGGCCGCGAGGACCGTGGCGCCGCCGAGCACCTCCCGCACGACCTCGTCGTCCGGCAGCATGCTCACGACGATGTCGCGCGAGGCCGCCTCGGCGATGTCGGACGTGACGGTGACCCCGCGCGCGGCGGCGTCGGCCGCGCGCGCCGCGCCGCGGTTCCATCCGAGGACGGGACGGCCCCGGTCGACCAGCCTCGCGGCCATGGCCGCGCCCATGGCACCCAGCCCGATCCACCCGATGGCCGGCTCCGCGTGGGCTCCCGGTGTCGCGCCGCTCATGGTCACGACCACTGCCAGGTCGAGCCGCGCCGGAGGAAGCTGTCGCAGCCGGTCTCCTGGAACAGCTCGCGCTGGACCTCGTTCGCGCGGCGCACGGCCTCCTTGAGATCGACCTGGACCGGCTGACCCCGGCGCATCACGGTGCGGCCGCGCACGACGACCCGGTCGATGGAGTCGGGGGCGGGCCCGCCGGACCAGACGAGGTTGGCCAGCAGCGCCCCATCGGGAGCGGCGGTCGGCTCGGTCGACAGGTCGATGACGAGCAGGTCGGCCTCCTTGCCCACCTCGAGCGACCCGATCCGGTCGCCGAGGCCGAGCGCCCGGGCACCGCCGATGGTGCCGAGCTCGAGCGCCTCCTCCGCGCTGCCGAACAGCAGTTCGTCGCCGAAGTGGCCCTTGTCGCCCCGGACGAGCTTGCGCGCGCTGTCACCGATGCGCTGGGCCATGAGGTAGGACCGCATCCCGAGCCAGAAGTTGTGGCCGTAGGAGACCACCGGGCCGTCGAGACCGAGACCGACGGTGACCCCCGCGTCCAGGTACTGACGCGAGTCGAAGGTGACCATGCCGAGGATGAGCTCCATGTCCGGCACGAGGGAGACACTGGCGCCGGCGCGAGCCAGCAGCTCGGCCTCGCCCGGCCGGATGTTCTGGGCGTGGATGCCGATGACGTGCTTGTCGAGCATGCCCTCCGAGTGCAGCCACTCGAAGGAGCCGCCGGCCCAGCCACGCACGTCCTTGAGGTAGGCGCCGTCCATCATCGAGGGTGCGTGGATGTCGAACTGCTTGTCGTTGTCGAGGGTCCACTTGTACAGCGCACGCAGGTCGGACTCGCTGACGTAGGTGATGCCGATGGTGCTCGCCGTCACCGACATCGTGTCCGAGTCGTAGGCCGCGGCGAGCCGGTCGGTTTCGCTGAGCGCGGTCTCGATGTCCTCGCGCAACTCCTCCGGCACCGCGAGCGGGTCGTTGACGAGCAGGCGCGCGGCGCGGGCGCGGATGCCCGCGTCGGTCAGGGCGCGCAGCACGCCGTCCATCGAGCGCTTGTTCGCGTGGGTGAAGTGGTCGTCGGTCGTCGTGGTCACGCCCGAGCGCAGCAGGTCGAGCGTCGGCGTCATCGCCGACCAGTAGGACCGCTCCTCGTCGCAGGCACCGGTCATCGGGTAGTAGAACCCGAAGAGCCGCTCCTGGAATCTCGTCCCCTCGGCCATGCTGCGGATGCAGCCCTGGACGAGGTGCGTGTGCGTGTTGACGAGCCCGGGCATGACGAGGTGGTCGTCCCCGCCCCAGGTCTCGCGCGGCTGATAGGGGGCCGGCCCGGTGCCGACACCGACGATGGCGCCGTCGGTGACGGCGACCCAGCCGTCGGAGAGGACGCGCCGGTTGGTGTCCATGGTGATGATCCGGCCCCGGATCAGGACGTCACACGGTGATGGCTCGTTCATGTGGGGACCTTCCTCTGGCGCCACGGCGGCGCCGTCCGGTGACGGACGACGCGATCCGCGGTCGCAGGACGGGAATCAGGCTTGGTCGAACTGTCCTGGGTAGTGGCACGCGACGAGCAGGCCGTCCCGCCGAGGCGTCAGGCGCAGCTCGTCGGTGCGGCAGTCGGGGCGCGCGATCGGGCAACGCGGCGCGAAGCCGCAGGCGGACGCCGGGTCGACGTCGCCGGCATCCCCGCGCAGCGGGATCTCGGGGCGGCGCTCTTCGGTTTCCAGTTGCGGGACGGCACTGAGCAGGGCCGCCGTGTAGGGGTGCAGGGGGTCGGTGAGCAGGCTGCTCGCCGGCCCGGCCTCGACGACGCGGCCGAGGTACATCACGGCGACGCGGTCGCAGAGGTGCCGGATGACGCTGATGTCGTGGGAGACGAGCACGGCCGTCAGCCCGAGATCCTTCTTCAGGTCCTGCAGCAGGTTGATGATCTGCGCCTGGACCGACAGGTCGAGACCGGACATCGGCTCGTCCATGACGACGACCTTGGGCTGGACGACGAGCGCCCGGCAGATGCCGACGCGCTGGCGCTGGCCGCCGGAGAGCTCGTGCGGGTAGCGGGACTCGATGCTCGGCATGAGGCCGCACTCGGCCATGTACTCCCGGATCCGCTTGGCGCGCTGCGCTTTCGAAAGGCCGGTGAGCCGCTTGAGCGGCTCCTCGATGATCTGCCAGACGGTGCGCCGGGGGTTGAGCGAGCCGAAGGTGTCCTGGAAGACGTACTGGACGAAGGTGTGGTCGACGCCGCCGCGCCGGTGCGTGAGCTCCCTGCCGTCGGCGTAGCGGATGAGGCCGTCGGACGGCTGGTCGAGCCCGGCGAGAATCCGTGCCGTCGTCGACTTGCCGCAGCCGGACTCGCCGACGATGCCGAGGGTCTCGCCGAACGCGAGCTGGAGGTCGACGCCGTCGACCGCCTTGGTGACGTGCCCACCGCCGGCGAACACGCGGCGCAGCCCCTCGACGCTGATGGCCGGGACGCCGGGTTCGGCGGGGGCCGGGGGCAGCGAGATCGACACGCCGGACTTCCGGACGGGATCGCTCGGCACGGGCGCGGCGAAGGGGTGGATGCAGCGTACGAGGCGGTCCTCGGACGCGTCCGGCGCCGGCACGAGCACCGGGTTGGCCACGCCGCACTCGGCCGTCGCGACCGCGCAGCGCGGCTGGAACCGGCAGCCGCCGGGGAACTTGAACAGCTCCGGCGGCCCGCCGGAGATGGCGTTGAGCTTCATGCCGGGACGGCCGTTCTCCGGTCGCGCGTCGAGCAGGGCCCGGGTGTACGGGTGGGCCGGCGCGGCGAGCACCTCCTCCGTGGGCCCGCTCTCGACGACGTTGCCGGCGTACATGACGACGACGCGGTCGCTGTAACCGGCGACGACACCCAGATCGTGGGTGATCAGCAGCACGCCCATCCCCCAGGACACGGCGGCCTCGCGGACCAGGCGCAGGATCTGGGCCTGGACGGTCACGTCGAGTCCGGTCGTCGGCTCGTCGGCGATGAGCACCTTGGGTTCGTTGGCGAGCGCCATTGCGATCATGACTCGCTGCTGGGTGCCACCGGACAGCTCGTGGGGGTACTGGTCGATCCGCTGTCTGGGGTTGACGATGCCGACGTCGCCGAGCAGGCGCAGGGTCCGCTCGCGAACGGCTTCCCTGGACAGCTTGCGGTGGACGGTCATGGCCTCGCCGATCTGCTGCCCGACCGTGTGGAACGGGTTGAGCGCGGTCATCGGGTCCTGGAAGATCATCCCGATGTCGCCGCCACGCACCCGGCGCAGGTCGGCGGGCTTGAGATCGGTGAGGTCCCGCCCCTCGAGCAGCACGCTGCCGCGGGCGAGCCGCACGGGGTTCCGGATCAGCTGGAGCACCGAGAGCGCGGACAGGGACTTGCCTGACCCCGTCTCGCCGACGATGGCCACGATCTCTCCGGCGGCGACGTCGAAGTCGATGCCCGTGACGGCGTCGGTCTGGCGTTTGCCCTTGGTGATCGTCACGGTGACGTCGCGCACCGCGAGCAGGGGCGCGTTCGGGGTGGCAGTCATCGGGTCCTCGGGTTCAGCGTCGTGCGGAGCGTCCGGCCCAGCACGGTCGCGCAGAGCACCGTGACGGTGATGGCAACGGCGGGCATGAACGCGTACCACGGGTTCTGGATGAGGAAGGCGCGTCCGGAGGCGAACAGCTGGCCCCAGTCGGAGGCCGGGGGCTGCACGCCGAGGCCGAGGAAGCTGAGGCCGCTCACGAGCAGGAGCACCGTCGCGACCGCGAACGTCCACAGGACGAGCACGGACGACATGACGTTGGGCAGGATGTGCTGGAAGGTGATGCTGAGGGTCGACCCGCCGCTGCCGCGCGCCGCGAGGACGAAGTCGGCCTGCCGGAGGGTGAGCACCGCGCTGCGCACGACGCGGGCGAAGTGCACCCACCCGAAGATCGACAGCACGACCAGCAGCGAGCTGATGCTGTTGCCCTGGGACGTGATGACGACGAGGGCGAGGACGATGTTGGGGAACGCGAGCTGCACGTCGCAGAGCCAGTCGACGACCGGCCCGATCCACCGGCGGTTCATGCCGCCGACGAGTCCGAGCACGGTGCCGACGACGGCACTGATCGTGGCCGCACCGAAGGCCAGGGCGAGCGCCGTCCGGGCGCCGAAGATGAGCCGTGAGAGCAGGTCGCGGCCGAGCTCGTCGGTGCCGAGCAGATGGTCGCTGCTACCGCCGGCCCACACCGGCTTGAGCAGCGACTTCGCCGGGTTCAGCTGTCCGGGGTCGTAGGGCGCGACCTGGCCGGCCAGCAGGGACACCACGACGATGCCGAGCAGCACGACGAGGCTGAGCACGCCGGCCTTGGAGCGCAGGAACGAGCGCAGCAGTGTCCGTGACGGGTCGCGGCGCTCGGGAACGGACAGGCCGGCGGGCGTTGCCGCGGCCGTCGGGACCTCGGCCGCGTCGATGCGGTCGGCCGGACCCGGCACGCCGGCCGGTTGCGGTGGCTGAGCCATGGTCAGCGCCCCTTTCGGATCCGCGGGTCGAGCTGGCGGTAGGCGATGTCGATGACGAGGTTGACGAGCACGACGAGGACGGCCGCGACGAAGGTCGCCGCGCCGACGACGGGGTAGTCGCGGTTGGAGACGCCGGAGATGAGCACGTGTCCGAGACCGGGCCAGACGAAGATGAACTCGACGACGACGCCTCCGGAGAGCATCCCGGCGAAGTCGACGCCGAGGACGGTGATGAGGCTGTTGAGCACCGGTCGGATCGCATGACGGGTCACGAGCCGGGCGGGCGGGACGCCCTTGGACAGCGCGGTGCGGACGAAGTCTTCCTGCATGCTGTCGGCCAGGCCCGCCCGGGTCACCTCGAGGATGCGGGAGATGGGGTGGATGGCGAGGACGAGGATCGGCAGGATTATCGCCCGTGGGTCCGAGGCGAAGCCGGCCGTCGCCAGTGTGGGCACCCAGCGCAGCTGGACGCCGAACAGGTAGACGAGCAGGACCGCGACGGCGAAGACGGGGATGGCCTGGCCGCCCACGACGATGACGTCCATCAGCTTGTCGTAGATCCGGCTGCGGGCGAGCGCGGCGATCATGCCGAGCGGTATGCCGATGAGCGGCGCGAGCGCGAGCGCGGCCAGAATGAGGCCGAGGGTGGCGGGCAGCCGGTGCAGCACTTCCGCCATCGCGTCGCTGTTGAGCCGGTACGAGTCGCCGAAGTCGAACAGGAACGCCCGGGAGACGAACTCCCAGTACTGCGTCATGATCGGCCGGTCGAGCCCGAGGCCGGTGCGGATCCGCGCGAGGTCGGCAGGTGTCGCGTCCTGCCCGGCGAGGGCCTTCGCCGGGTCACCGGCGATCCGGAGCAGGACGAACAGGAGCGTGAGGACGCCGACGGCGACCAGGACGAGCCGCACGACACTGCGCACCGCGAAGCGGACGACGCCATGCGAGAGGAGCCGGGACCAGACAGGGGCCTGAGGGGCCCGGTCACCGCCACGGGTCGTCGCGGGGGCGGTGCCCGTGGGCGCGACGTTCAGAGTCATGCGATCAGCCTTTCCGTCGCTACGGGCACGGGCGTCGGGAGTCGTCGATGGGGTTCACGGACAGACGGACGAGCAGCTCCGCGAGCCAGTCCGGCCGCGCGATCATCACGTCGTGAGGGCTGTCGACGACATGCGTGGACCACCCCTCGCCGGACCGGACACGGGAGAGGTACGGACGGTCCGGGGACTCCCCTGGCCGGCCGCACAGGACGTAGTCCTTGGGCAGGTCGAGCGGCCATCCGCCGGGCAGGCGGACCGGGTCGGTCACGCACCGCAGGGGCTGAGGGGTGACGCTGCCGGCGATCCAGGCGTTGTCCGCCGGGGAGAGCCGGTCGTCGGGCCCGCCGGCGATGGGGATGATGTCGGTGTCTCCGTGCCGCCTCGCCCGGGCCCGGATCGCGGCGCCCTTCGGGTGCACGTCCGCCCCGCTCTCGCCGTCCTCGACGACGGGACCGTCGAGGAGGACGACCCGCGCGACATGCTCGGCCCTGGCCCCGACGACGCCCGCGACGACGACCGCGCCGTAGCTGTGGCCGACGAGACATACCGCGGCCGGAGCCTGCCGGGCCACGACGGCGCGGACGTCGTCGACGTGCGTCTGCAGGCCGACCTCGGGACCGAGCAGGTGCGCGCGGTCCGCGAGTCCGGTCAGCGTCGGCGCTTCCCACTCCACCCCCGCCGCGTCGAGCAGCGGGGTCAGGCGCTGCCAGCACCAGGCTCCGCGGCCGGCGCCGTGGACGAGCACGACCCTCAGGCGATTCACGGCACCTCCATCAGTCGGAACGGCGTTCCGCACAACGTAATCCAGAGCTACTGGGCGGTCAATGCTTTTCGTCGCCCCCGGTCGCCGCGATCAGCCGGGCCACCGCGGCCGGACGCTCGACGTGCGGCCAGTGCCCACAGCCCGCCAGATGGGCGCGCCGGACGCCACCCTCCCAGGTGCCAGGCACTCCTGAGCTGCTCACTGCCGCCCATCCGGGGTCGCCGAAGATGCCGAGGGCGTGCAGCGACGAGTCTCGGGAGGGCTCCCTGGACCACTCCAGCACCGAGGACAGCGCCTCGGCCATGGCCGACGGGTCGAGCTGTCCGGTCACCGCGGACAGACCCAGTTGTTCCCGCTTCATGTTCACGCTTTTGGAACGGCGTTCCGCATCAGTGAGATCGATGGGCACTATGGATGCTTCGGCCCAGGCCCACGACGTCTCCACGGTGACGACACGGGTGACGAGCGCCGGTTCGAGCCGGGCCGCGGCGAGCGCGACGGCGCCACCGAGGCTGTGGCCGACGAGGAGGGCCGGCCCGCGGTCCAGTGCGCGCACGAGGTCGAGCACGCACCGCGCCATCGCCTCGACCCCGTAGGCCGGACCGAGCGCCGCCCCCGTGCGCGGGTGGCCCGGCAGCCCGGGGACGACGACGTCGTGCCGGCCCGCGAGCTCGAGGGCGAGCGGCCGCAGGTCCTCTCCGGCGCAGGCCCAGCCGTGGAGCAGTACCGCGAGCGGCCCCTCTCCGGGGTACTGGTCGTACGCGAGTACAGCGGACACGGCGCTCGTCAGTGCCCGGCCGGTTGCGCCGGCGGCAGGTCGACGTAGACCTGCATCGAGGCGTTGACGCGACAGACCATGCAGTAGAACGAGGTGAGGATGATGAGTTCGGCCGTCTCCCTGACCCCGAGGCGCGACTGGCACTCCCGCACGAGCGGCTCCGGGGCCCCACCGCCGACGACCGCCGCGGCGAGGTCGCAGGCGAGGCGCTCGTCGGCGTCGAGCCGATCCGTCTCGCCGGAGGCCGCCGCGCGGAGCACCTGTGCGTCCACCCCGGCAGCGGCGGCCAGCCGCTCGTGCGACGCGGCCACCCGCCCGTTGCCGTGCAGCCGCGCGACGGTGATGATCGCCGGCTCCGTGAGCCGCGGTGCGACCGCGAGCTCACGGCGCAGCCGGCGGAGCAGGTCGATCCAGCCCGACAGGGCCGTCGGCGCGTTCGCGAGGATGGAGAACAGCTCGGAGACGTGCCCGAACAGCTCGCGGGACTTCTCGTAGGCCTCCATCGTCTCCGGGTCCTGTGTGGACTCGGGGACCGCGGTGAACAGCGCCGACGACCCGCCGGAAGGCATCGAGGTCATGCGGTGATGTAGAGCCGGTCGTAGTACTGCTCGGTCTGGACGTCGCACTGGACCAGGCCCTTGAGGTTCTTCGCCGCGGCGTCCACCCAGACGTCGGCGCAGGCGAACAGGAAGCAGGACTCCTCGTGGAAGATCTCGGTCACCTTGGCGAGGATCGCCTGACGCTTGGCCGGGTCCTGCTCACCGAGCTGCTCCTTGTAGAGCTTGTCGAACTCGGGGTTGTTCATGTGGAACGAGCCGCTGTCGGAGACGAACCGGCTGTAGGCCCGCGCGGCGTCCATGTAGGGGCGCGTGAACAGACCGAAGTGGTAGATGTCGGGACGCTGCTTGGTGTTGTAGAAGTACTCGAGCTGCAGCGCGGTGTCGGTCAGCGCGGTGAACTCGACCTTGATGCCGAGCTTGCTGATCGACGACTGCATCCACTCGCCGATGAGACGGCGCACCGAGCCCGTGCCCGCGAAGGCGGAGGCCATCGTGATGGTGAAGCGCGTGCCGTCGGCCTTCACGGGGTAGCCCGCCTCGTCGAGCATGGCCTTGGCCTTCGCGACGTCGTACGGGTAGTCCTTCACGGTTTCCGTGTAGCCCGGCAGGCCCTTGCCGATGAGCTGGCCGTCGTCGGCGACGGTGCGGTCCTGCAGGACGGACTTGACGAGCTCTTCCTTGTTGAGCGCGTACTGGATCGCCTGGCGGACCCGCTTGTCACCCATCGGGCCGGTCTTGGGCTTGCCCTTGTTGTCGACGGAGTCCATGAAGGCACCGAGGTCGTTGCCCTTGGTCAGCTGGACGAGCGTCGCGCCCGCGTTCTTGAGCGTCGGCAGGTTGTTGAGCGGCTGGATGTTGATGTAGTGCACGTCCCCGGCGAGGAGCGAGTTCAGCTGAGTGCCGGCGTCGGTGACCTGCAGGAAGGTGATCTTCTCGAGGGTCGGCTTGCGCCACGTCGTGTCGCCGGCCTTCTTCACGACCGCCTTGTCCGAGGCGTACGACTCGAACTTGTAGGGGCCGGTGCCGATCGGAGCCTTGGCGAACGCGGCATCACGCGCCTTCTGGTCCGTCCCGAGGCCTTCGTAGTACTTCTTCGGCAGGATGGCGACCTGAGCGAGGCGCTTGAGGATGAGCACGTCCGGGGTCTTGGTGACCAGTTCGACGGTCTTGTCGTCGACGATGCGCGCGCTCGCCATCGTCGAGAAGTGCGTGGCGATGCCGTAGCCCTGGGTCGCGGCCCGCTGGAAGCTGAAGACGACGTCCTCGGCCGTCATCGGCGTGCCGTCATGGAACTTGACGCCCTGACGCAGGGTGAACTGCCAGGTCTTGGGGTCGACCTGCTTCCACTCCGTCGCGAGGAACGGGCGGGGCTCGCCGGTGCTGGGGTGGGTGTCGATGAGCGATTCGTAGATGTCGAATCGCCGGGCGCCACCGCTGACGACGACCATCGGGTCGATGGACGAGGGCAGGTTCGACACGGCGATGGTCGCGTTCTGGGTCGCGGCCAGCTTCACGCCGGCCGGGGGCGTGTCGCCCGGCGCACCGTCGGGCGAGAGCGCCTTGATGTCGTCACCGGCGCCGGACGCGGCGTCGTCGACACTGCCGCAAGCGGCGAGGGCGAGGGATGCGGCGCCGGACAGCCCGAGGAGCAACGCGCTCCTTCGGCTGAGCCGAGCCGGGGGGAAGTCGTTCATTCTGTCCTCCGATGAGGAGATGGCCCGGTTCAGCAGCCGGGAAGGAAGGTGGTGTCTCAAAAGGACTGCGAGAGCCGGTCGCGGGAATGGTGTTCCGGTCCGCCGGGCGGGGGATCGACCGCTCGTGTTTCATCTGTCGGAACTGTTTTCCTCTAGATGAGATTATGAAGCCGCCGAAGCGATGTCAACGGCCGTCAAGACCATGGCTTGAAGGGCAGCGGCCACCCCCTCGGGAGGTGCCGTCGACACCTCCCGAGGCGGCCCGTTCGGGCCTCAGCCGGCCGGCCGCACCCCGTTGTGCAGGCGGGCTCGAATGAGGTCAAACGCGTATGTGGTGGGATCGACCACCCAGCTGCCGGACCAGGGCGAAGGCCCGGTCGCGACAGCGCTGCACCCGTTGAGGACGATGGTGACGCCGGCCCGGGCGCGCTCGCGCACGACCCGGTCCAAGGAGTTCGACCATTCCTCTCCGTGGAACACCTTTTCAACTCCGAGGTTGAGGATGTCGGTCCCTCTGAAGCCCTCGGCAAGGCCGTAGCCGCGCAGTCGCGCCTCGAGCTCGGCCGCGATCGTCTCGTTGCGGGTCACCGCCGAGAACGGCCTGCCGAGCCCGTACAGACCCGAGGCGATGAGGCGGAGCAGGCCGAGGACAGGAATTTCACAGTCGGCGCCGGCCTCCACGCCGGGGTCGAGGACGCAGTCCGGCACGACGACGTCGTAGCGCGCCGGGTCCAGACCCGCCGCGACGGCGGTGATGTGCGCCGTCGCGGCCTCGATGTCCTCCGGCCGGTCGAGACCGACCGGCGCCTCGGGAGGCAGACCGACGAGATCCACGTCGAGGTCCGTCCCGCCGAGCTCGCGCAGCCGCTCCGCCCGGGCCGCGGTGACCGGCTCGGAGAGGTGGATCGGCGAGATCATGCAGATGCGCAGCGGCACCGCTTCGACGCCTTCCATCACAGCTCCAGGGCCGACGGGACGCCCGCGACGACGAGGCCGGCGACCTCGGCCCGGTTGATCTTGGCGCTCGAGTTGCGGGGCATCTCGTCGATGAGCAACAGCCGCGTCAGCGCGGCCGGGAACTCGGCGACGGCGGCCCCGATGGCGGCCCGCTGCTCGGCGACATCGCCCTTGAAGTGGACGACGACGGCCATGTAATCCGCGGGAAGCTCGCCGCCGGCGGACTGCCCGTCCGTCCGCAGGCCGATCACGACGGAGTCGAGCACCCCGGGGATCTCACCGAGGATCCCCTCGATCTCATACGGGTAGACGTACGCGCCGTTGAGGACGAAGGCGTCCTTCCAGCGACCGAGGATCTGCAGGTTGCCCCGCTCGTCCCAGCGACCGACATCACCGGTGTAGAACCACCCGTCGACCGCCGCGCCGACGTTGGACGTGGCCGTCTGGTGGAGCTCGGACGCCAGAACGTAGCCGGGCGAGATGCCCGGGCCGCTCGCCCGGACCTCCCCGGCGCCGCGCGTGTCGCCGCGAGCGTCCTGCCGGGGCGCGATGTCGACGGTGCTCAGCGGTGCGGGACGCCCGACGGAGGACGAGTCACCGTACTCCGGCATCGAGGACGTGAGGATCGCGAGCGTGCTGGTCTCGGTGAGGCCGTAACTGTTGACGACCTCGCCCCGTCCCGCGGCGAGCTCGCCGAGGCGGCGCAGCGTCGCGCGCGGCGTCCGCTGGCCCGTCGCGACGAGGACCCGCAGGCCCTTGTCGAGCAGGCGCTCGGCCGCGCCGGAGTCGAGCATCGCCCGCCAGGCGGGCGCCTGCAGCGGCAGGACGGTGACGCCGTCCTGGCTGTTGCGCTCGATCGAGGCGATGGAGACGTCGTCGAGGGCGATCGTCGTGCCACCCATGAGCGTCATGCCCCGCAGGGCACCGACGGAGACGTTGATGTTCGTCGGGCTGGCGGCGAGCCACCGCTCCGAATGCCGCAGCCGCATGCACAGTGAGCGGTTGACGGCGTCCCAGTAGTCCGCCCCGACGGAGCGGACCATCCCCTTGGGCACGCCCGTCGTGCCCGTCGAGTACTGGATCCCGGACACTGTGTCGGGCGCCCGGAGGCCGACCCACTCGGTGTCGCCGTCCTGCCGCGCGACCTCGTCGTAGGTGTCGGTGCCGGGCTCGGTGAACCAGACAGGCGCCGAACCCATCGCCCGCCGGGCCGCCTCCAGCAGCTCCGGGCCGGTGAACAGCTCCTTGAGATCGAGGGCGCGCGCGGCGGCGTCGAGGTGGTTGTTCAGCGTGATGCCGAGCAGCACCGGCTGCAGGCCCGCCGCCTGCGCGGCGAGATAGAGCTCGAGGCCGAACGTGCCCTGGTAGTGGGCGATGCCGATGCGGTCGCCGGGCTTGCGGCCCCGCTCCCGAAAGCCGCCTACGAGACCGTCGAGACGTGTCCCGAGCTCTCCCCACGTCAGGGTGCGGCGCGACGCGGTCGTCACGTCGCCGACGATGGCGGGGCTGCCGGACAGCAGATTGATGTTCTGTCTGACCTTGAGGAGCAGATCGGTCATGGATCGCCTCCTGGATGTGCTGAGTGTGATCGGAAAGGCCCGGGCCGACGGGCTAGGCGAACGGCCGCGTGCGGTTGATGCTCGGGAGGACCTCGGCGATGACGCCCGCGTCGATCGCCGACTCCCAGATCGACGTGAGGGCCGCCTCCGCACGGGCGCGGACGCCGTCGAGGTCGACGTGGAGGAAGGCGCCGTCCTGGATGAGGACCCGGCCGTCGACCATCTCGAACTGGACGTCACGCCCGTTGCCGTAGTAGACGAGCGACTGGAGGACGTCGAGCGCCGGGGCGATCGACGGGTCGGTGATGGCGACGCCGATGAGGTCGGCCCGCGCGCCCTCCTTGATGACGCCGAGGTCGGGCCGGCGCAGGATCGAGGCGGCGCGGCTCGTCGCGAGGTCGAGGACCTCGGCGGCGGTCGGCCGGTGCGACTGGGCGACGGCGATCTTGCCGAGCATCGCGGCGAACTTCAGCTCCTCGACCATGTCGCAGTTGAAGCCGTCGGTGCCGAGCGCGATGGAGATGCCCGAGTCCTGGAAGGACACCGACGGCGAGATGACGGCCTCCTTCGCCTTGCGCGAGGCGCAGTGGACGATGGTGATCCCGGAGTCGGCTGCGAGCTGGCGGTCCCCGTCCGGCAGGTACGTGCCGTGCGCGGCGATGAGCCGCTCGTTGGCCAGCTCGGCCCGCTGCAGGACCCGCAGCGGGGTCGTGCCGAAGCGCTCCTGCGTCGCGGCGAGCTCGCTCGGCGCCTGACACAGGTGGGTCGTGACGAGGCAGTCGAGCCGCTTCGCCGCCACGCCGACCCCGGCCAGCACGCTGAACTCGTCGGTGTGCACAGCGGCCGGCCCGAGGACCATCGTGATCCGCCCGCCCGCCGCACCGTCCCACTCCCCGAACATCCGCTCGAGCTCCTCGAGCTCGGCCAGCTGGACCTCCTCCGAGGTGGTCTGCTTGCGGTCCTCCCGCCCGCCGGAGAGCTGGCCCAGGCGGGCGGTGACGTCGAGCGGGATCGTCGGACCGGCGAAGGTCCGCACCCCGACGCGATCGGCGATGTGCAGGTAGCCCTCGATGTCGGTCGACGCATGGTTGAGGATCGTCGTCGTCCCGGTCCGCATCATGCCGAGGACGTCCCACTCGATGACCGCGCGGAACTGCTCCCGCAGCTCGTCACGGTAGGCGTGCCGCCACAGCCGCGACAGCGGCACGTAGAACGGCATGCCCGTCGGCAGCTCGTAGTCCTCCGACACGGCCCGGCCGACGGGGCCGGCACCCGCGTGGGTGTGCATGTTGACCAGCCCCGGCAGCAGGACCTTGTCGGTCAGCTCGATCCGCCGGGCGTCGATGCCCTCGGCCTGGTCGGCCGGCAGGATCTGGGCGATCCTGTCGCCCTCGACGACCACCGCCGCACCCGTGCGCACCTCACCGCCACTGAGGTACACCCAGCGAGGGAAAATGACCGAACGTTCCACCATCGTCAACCGCCTTCCGGCCCCGTCGTGAGTTTTCGTTGTCGCTGATGCGCGCCCGCCCGCGGCGGGCGCGCGACGATGGCTGCGCTCAGCCCTTTTCCTGCCGCAGGACGAACACGTTGCCGTCGGGGTCCTTGAAGGTCGCCCACCAGCCGAAGCCGGCCAGGAACGGCTCGGAGACGAACTCGACGCCCTTGGCCTTGAGCTCCTCGTAGGTCTGGTGGATGTCGTCGCAGGTGAAGGTGATGCCCGAGTAGAACTCCACCTCGTCGAAGACCGGCCAGTGCAGGATCATCATTGAGTTGCGCGACGCGGGGGCCGTCTCCAACCAGCGACGTGGGGCGAAGTCGGGCATGACGACGTCGCTGACGACCTCCAGGCCGACCTGCTCGGTCCAGAAATTCGCCGACCGATCCTGGTCACGAACCTTGATGTTCACACCGCGGATTCCGGTGATCATGCGTGTTCCCTTCCGTTGTCGACCGATTCCGATACCCGTCGCCCGCTGGGCGCCGGGTCGCGTGGGCGAGGGTGCCCACGAAGCACTTCGAACACGACGGCCGTGTCGCTGGCGACGAGGCCGTCCGACAGGCCGTCGCGGTAGATGGCCCGGGCGGCGTCGAACAGGGGCGTCACGGTGCCCGCCTCGGCCGCGGCCGCCCCGATGATCTCGAGGTCCTTGGCGAAGACGTCCATGCGGATGCTCGCCGGCTCGTAGCGCCCCCGCACCATGTCGGGGCCGCGGACACCGAGCATCCGCGAGCCTCCCGCGCCGTCGCCGACGGCGGCGAGCACCTGCCACAGGTCGAGGCCGAGGTCCTGGGCGAACCCGAGCGCCTCGGCCGCGGCGACGTTGTGCACCGCGACGAGATGGTTCGCCACCAGCTTCATCAGGGTGCCGTTGCCGACCTTGCCGAGCTCGAAGTGGGCGCGCGTGAACGCCTCGACGAGGCTCCTGGCCCGTCCGACCGCTTCCGGTGCGCCGCTCACGTAGGCGACGAGGTCGCCGGCCCGGGCCTGGGCACCGGTTCCGCTCAACGGGCAGTCGAGCATCTCGACGCCCGCCCGGGCGAGGCGGGCCGCCCCGTCGAGCTTGGTGCGCAGATCCAGGGTGCTCGTCTCGACGACGACCGTCCCCGGACGCGCGGCCTCGACGAGTCCACTGAGGACGGAATCGAAGGCCGCGGCGCTCGGCAGGGAGGTGAGCACGAGGTCGCCGGCGGCGACGAGCGAGGCGAGGTCGTCGTGCACCGTGCCCCCGGCGTCGGCGAACGCCCGGCGCCGATCTGCGTCGATGTCGTAGCCGTGGACCTCGAACGCCCCGCGGGCAAGGACGTTGCCCGCCATGGCCGAGCCCATGACCCCGAGCCCGACGAAGCCGACGAGTGGCCGTCCGGTCGCGTTCATCACCGGCTCCCCTCGTCCGGGCTGTCATTCCCAGGTCGCACCCAGTTCCGCACGAGCCGCGCGAAGGGCTCGGCGAACTCGAGCGCACTGGCGTGCCGTGCCCCGGCGATGACGGCGCGGCGGGCACCTGGGATCGACCGGGCGAGGCGGGCGGCGCCGTCGTGGAACAGCGGCGCGTCGAGCTCGCCGTCGACGAGCAGGGTCGGCGCCGTGATCGTGCCGAGCCGCGGGGTGACGTCGGCATCGGCGAGCGCCAGGCACGCGAGGGCGTAGCCGCGCGGGTCGATGTCCGCGAGGGCGCGCTTCACGTAGGCGACCTCGGCACCGTCGGCGGCGAGTGCCGCGGGGGTGAGCCACAGCTGCAACGTGGGCTCGACGAACGGCGTCACGCCCAGGCGTGCGGCGTCGGCGGCCCGGACCCGCCACCTCTCGCGCCAGTCCTCCGGGTAGAACGGCACGGTGGCCGCCACGACGAGGCTGGAGACGAGCCCGGGGTCGTGCGCCGCGAGCTCGAGGGCGACGAGGCCGCCGAGGGACAACCCCACGACGTGGACACCCTGGTGGCCGAGGCCGCGCAGGTGCGTAGCGAGCGCGGCCGCGACGTCCGCAGTGCCGTAGGGGGCGTCGGGGACGGGGCAGCCGCCGTGCCCCGGAAGGTCGACGGAGTACACGCCGAGACCGTCGAGCGAGTCGGCGGCCCGCTCCCAGAAGTCGGCGCCGGCGCCGAGCGGGTGCAGCAGCACGACGGTCGGGCCGTGGCTCTCCCGCAGGGCGCGCCCGCGGACGACCACCCCGCTCACGACGAGCTCATCTCGACGGGCGGGCTGAGCGCGCCGGCGTCGGTCCGGGTCGCGTTCATCACCATGGCGAGGGTCGTGTAGTAGCCCGCACAGACGATGACGTCGATGAGCCCCTCCTCGCCGAGCACGTCGAGCGCCCGGCCGTACAGCTCGTCGGGGATGTCGTTGTCGGCGAGGACGCCGGCGACGACCGCGTAGCCCGTCGCCAGCGGCTCCGCCAGCGGACCCGGCTCCCGGCCGGCCGCGATGTCCTCCACGACCTCCCGGGGGACGCCCGCGTCGAGGGCGAGCTGACAGTGGTAGCCCCACTCGAAGACCTGGTTCCGGGCGCGGGCCACCTGCAGGACGGCCATCTCGAGCACCGCCTTGGGCAGGCTGGACCCGAACCGGAGGTGGGCGCCGACCTCCTGCAGCCGGACCATGGCGCCGGGGCTGCGCAGGAGGGGGACGAAGGGCCCGAAGAGCTCACCCCGGGGGCCGGCGGTGATCGCCGCGACAGCCTCCTGTTGCGCCGGCGTCAGTGCCGTCGCCGGCAACTGCGGCATCCGGTCACGCACCGCTGCCGTACCTCTCGACCAGGGGCATGACCTCGGTCGCCATGAGCTCCATCGACCGGCGCGCGAGCCCCTCGTCGACCCAGTCGAGGCCGGCGTAGACGAGCTCCCCGAAGGGTCCGGTCTGCTGCTCGAAGGCGACGAGCTGCTCGGCCACCTGCTCGGGCGTGCCGCAGATGACGAGGTCGTCGAGGACCCGGTCAAGGGTGATCGCCTCGTCCGGCTCACTGCGGTCGCGCTTGAACAGGCCCAGCCGCCCGAGCTTGGTCATCTTGCGCAGCATCTGCTCGTAGTAGAACCGGTAGGGGCTGTTCCGGTCGTCACGCCCGTAGGCGCGGGCCGCCTGCTCGGTGTCGGCGACGAAGACCGTCCGCGCGATCCGCCAGTCGGCCGTGTCCGCCTTGACCCCTACGGCCTCCTTGCCCTCGACGTACTTGCCCCAGTGCGTGGCCACCCACTGCGGCAGCAGGAAGTTGGCCGACAGGGGGTGGAAGTCCTTGCGGCCCATCTCCACGACGCCCTTGGAGAAGGGCGCGACGACGGTGCCGACGACCTCGGGGCGCGGGCTCTGCAGCGGCTTCGGCAGGACGCCCACACCGAGCGGAAGGTCCATCGACCGCCGCGTCGAGACGCTGTAGCGCCCGCTCCCGGACACGATGTCGTAGGGCGGCTCACCCTCCCAGATCTTGAGGATGACCTCGATGGCGTCGGCGAACATCGCGCCCCGGTCCTCGTCGAGGATGCCGAGCACCTCGGCGTCCGACGGCAGCGCCCCGGGGCTGATGCCGAAGATGAGCCGGCCGCCGGTCAGGTGGTCGAACATCGCCGCGTTGGCCGCGACGAGCGCCGGATGCTGGTGTGACAGGTTCGTCGTGCCGGTCGCGAGCTTGATCCGGGGAGCGTCGCCGACGAGCGTCGCGAGGAACAGCATCGAGTTGGTGATGTTCTCCAGCGTGTCCGTCAGGTGCTCACCGATGAAGGCGTCGTGGAATCCGAGCCGATCGGCGAGGATGACCGCCTCGCGGTCCTCGCGGAGCGTCTCCGCCCATGGACGTCCGGGGCGGTGCAGTGGCATCGCGAAGTATCCAAGTCTCACCGGCTCAGTCAATCCGCTGGTCAACCCCGGAACAATTACGGCTTCTCACAACCTGACCGGGCCGGGATGTGGGAAGCCGTGATTGCCCCGCTGCCGGCGCGGGAGGTTGACTCGGGACATGACCGTCGTTCGGACGCCAAACGTTGACCGCGACCATTTCCGCAACGTCGCCGGTCGCTTCGCCACCGGCGTCGCCGTCCTCACGTCACGAGGCGTCCAGGCACGGGCCGGCATGACGGTGAGTGCGCTCACGTCACTGTCGCTCGACCCGCCGATGGTCCTGGTCTGCGTCAACCGTTCGGTGCCGACCGAGCGGACCGTCGCCGAGGCGGGCACCTTCTGCCTCAACATCCTCGCCGAGGGCCAGGAACAGCTCGCACTGCAGTTCGCCCGCCCGAGCGACGACAAGTTCACCGGGGTGCGCGTCCACGAAGGAGTCCTCGGCAATCCCGTCCTCACCGACGCCCTGGCCTCGATCGAGTGCGAGGTGTCGGACACGGTGCAGGCGGGCAGCCACAGCATCTTCATCGGCCGGGCGCGGGATGCCCAGGCGCGTGAGGGCCTGCCCCTGACGTACTTCCGCGGCGGGTTCGGCGGGCTCACGCTCGACCGCTTCAACCAGGTGTACCAGCGGCTGCGCGACATGATCCTCGCGCGGGAGATCGACGGGCACGACGACATCGACGTTCCGAAGCTGGCGCGGCGCCTCGACGTCGAGCCGGCCGCCGTCCTCGCCGGGCTGTCGACGCTGCGCCGTGAAGGGCTCATCATGTCGACGCGGCACGGCCATCGGGTCGCCCCCTTCACGGCCGACGACGCCGCGGAGGCGTTCGAGGCGCGCGCGATCATCGAGCAGGGGGTCGCCGACCTGACCGTCGGCTCCGTGTCCGAGGACGACCTGGTCGCCCTCGACCAGCACTGCGGCGAGCTGTCCCGGTTCATCCTCAACGACGAGTTCACCGACTTCGAGGCCTACCTCGAGGCCAACGACCGGTTCCACCGCTTCCTCATCGGGCTCTCGGGCAACCGGCGCGCCATCGCCCAGTACGAGGCGCTGGCCATGCCGACGATCATGGCGCACAGCTTCGGGATGACCCGGAAGAGCTCCTCGCAGTTCGTCGACGTCCACCAGCGGATCGTCAGCGGCTACCGCCGGCGTGACCTGACGGCGGTCAAGGCAGCGATCGGGCTCTACACCACGCTGGCGACCGAGCGGGCCCGGGAGCTGCTCACATCGCACGGCGGATCGGTGTAGCCGTCTCGTTCAGGCCGGCGAGCAGGTCGTGCAGGCGCAGCGCGAGCATGAGCTCGGCATGGCGGGACTGCAGGTCGTGACCGAGCAGCTCCTCGATACGGTGGACGCGGTTGCGCACGGTGTTCTCGTGCAGGTGCAGGGCTCTCGCGGTCGCTGCGTAGTTGCGCTCACGCAGCCAGACACACAGGGTCTCGCGCAGCACGTCGAGCCCGCTGCCGGTCCCGCTCAGGGTCGCGAGCTCCTCCTCGACCAGCTGGGCCGCGATGGGCAGGTCGTCGAGGAAGATCGCCTCGAGACGGACGTCGGCGTACTCGATGACCCCGTCACGGGCGAGCTGGTACCGCTGATGCTTCCCGGCGAACGCCCCTCGAATCCGGCGCAGCCGCCCCAACTGGCCGTAGGCGTGGCGTAGTCCCTCCAGGCCACGCGCGGGCGCGCTCACCTCGGCGGCGACACCGTGCTCGGCGAGCAGCCGGCGCAGCCCCGCCCGCGCCTCGGCGGTCCACGCCCGCCGGGCGAGGAACCGCACGTGGATGCCGTCCGGCTCCGTGTGGTGCAGGACGTCCGTCACGGCACAGGTCGCCTGAGCGCGGCGCACCCAGTCGGTGCTGCCGGCATCGGCACGCAACGCGACGGCGATGTGGTCGGCGTCGATGTCATAGCCGAGTCCGAGCAGTTCGAACTTGTCCGGGACGTGGTCGCTGTTGAGCAGGTCCTTGACGAGGCGGAAGCGGAGGTGGTCCCGCGACCGCTGCAGGCTCTCCTCGGTGAGCATGTGCTCGCGGGCCACCTGGGCCAGCGCCGCGTTCTGGTAGGCCATGACGAGCTCGGTGAGCAGGCGGGCGCCCTCGCAGCGGCGGGCAGGGTCCGCCTCGACGGCGTCGAGGCGGCCCACCCAGTCCCGCCACATGGTGAGGAACCCGACGCGGTAGGACAGGTGCAGGGATGCCTGCACGACGCGCCGCCGGGCCTGGACGACGGCGAGGCGCCGGGGCTGCACGAGGTCGAGCTCGTCCAGCTCGACCTCGCCCATCGCGACCCGGTGCAGGGTTCGCACGTTCTCCGTGACGCTCGCGGTCAGCGCGGCGACGAACTCCTCGTCGTCGCGCAGGTGATCGAACGCCGCGTCGAGGTCGACGGCCACGACCTCCGCGATGAGCTCGGCCGAGACGGCGGACCTGAGGGCCTCCCGCAGCCACACGGGCAGCGGCGGGGGGCAGGCGGACTCCGCGGACACGGCGATCAGCGCTCCTGCAAGGGCAGCAGGACGCTCGATCGGTGGTCACCGCCGCAATGGACGCGAACCCGCGCGGCGTCCCGCCGTTGCGGACGGTCGACCGGGTCGTCGTGCAGGAACGGCCCGCAGCCCTTCATGGCGTTCTTGAAGTTGGACATCGTCACCGCGTCCTCGAGCTCGGGGTTCTCGTAGTCCCGGCCGCCGATGGTCACCGCGAGCGTGTGGCCGGCGGGGACGACGATGCACGTCGGCCAGACCTCGACGTCGACCTCGTACACCTCGCCCGCCTCGACGGGAAGGGTGCGCGAGTGGGAGTGGATCGGCCGCCACGGGGTGGAGGCGGACTCGTCGAGCTCGCGATGGCTCAGGCGCAGCCATCCCATGCTGATCGGCGCGTTGGGGTCGACGGCACCGGCGAAGGTGACCTCCTTGCCGCCGGGGTCGAACAGCCGCACGGTGAGGAAGACGTCGGCGTCGTCCGAGTCGGTGGACACGAACAGCTTCGCCGAGACCGGGCCGGTGATCTCACGGTCCGCGTCGGTCGCCGGCAGCCGGAAGGTGACCTCCCGGCCACCGGAGAACTCGACGGATCCCGGTTCAGCGTCGTTCTGCTCGACGAACTGGAGCAGGTCGGGGTCGAGCTCGAGACGCCGCCATGCCGTCTCGGGCAGCGGCCACGCGGACGCGGCCCGCTCCTCGTAGGCTTCGCCGGGTGAGCGGACGAGCAGGCTCACGGGCGGGCGCCGGTCCCAGCCGTTGTCGACGCCCTTGAGGAAATGGTCGAAGAACGCGAGCTGGATCTGCCGCCCGTAGTCCGTGTAGTAGGTCGTCCAGTGCTCCAGGCCGTGCATCTCGAGCCACTTCTGCGCGCTGCCGGCGCGCAGGAAGCCCTCGACGTTGCCGCGCAGGTGCAGCCCGGAGCCGCCCCAGTTCCCGGCGCTGAGCAACGGCACCTCGATGTTCTCCAGCACGCCGGAGCGCTCGCCGTGCCAGTCGTCGAGCAGCGGGTGGGAGCGGATGACCGTGCCGAAGTCGCACCGGTTCGCGGCGAGCTCCTCCTCGCTGAGCGTCTCGTCGCCGCAGACGTTGAGGCCGGTGATGGGGTTGACCGGGCCGCGGTCGCCGAGACCGTACTGGACGACCTTGATCTGCTTGTCGTACCAGTGCTCCCAGAACGTCGACAGGATGCCGCCGTGGTGGGACGCGTCGCGGTAGAAGTCGCTCGCGCCCTCCCAGATGCAGACCGCGGCGAGGCCGCGCGGCCGTTCCGCCGCGACCTGCCACTGGTTCATCCCGAAGTAGGACACGCCCGAGGTGCCGACCTTGCCGGTCGACCAGGGCTGGTCCGCCGCCCACTCGACGCACGCGACGAAGTCCTTCGTCTCGCGCGCGGAGAAGTGGTCGATGTAGCCGGGCGAGCGGCCGCAGCCCCGGGAGTCGACCCGCACGATGGCGTAACCGTGCGGCACCCACTTCTCCGGATCGACGACCTCCCAGTTCTGGTACGCGCAGGAGCTGCCCGCGGCGACGTCAGGGTGGTCGCCCGACAGCGACTCCCACGCCGTGGGGTAGCCCACCTGGAAGGGCAGCCCCTTGGCGTAGGGACCGTAGCTGAGGAGCACCGGGTAGCGTCCGGGCTCCTCCGGCAGGAACACGTCGGCGGCGAGCGGCAGGCCGTCGTCCATCGTGATGGTGACGTCCCACAGGATCCGCATGCCGTCGCGGACCTCCTTGATTCGGGCGGCGGTCTCGGTCACGGGCCTGCGAACCTCACTGCTCAGGAATGTGGACGATGAGGTCGACACTGAGGGCGCAGCCCGGTACCTCCTGGAAGTCCCGTGGGACCTCGTAGAACCCGGCCGCGGGCAGCCCGTTCGTGAAGGGCTCGGGCCAGGCCTGGAAGACGGTCGGCAGGTCCTCGAGGTCGGACAGGAACAGGTCGGCGCGGACCGCGTTCTCGATCGAGGTGCCGGCCGCCTCGCAGATCGCCGCCACGTCCTCGTGGATGCGCCGCACCTGGTCGACGATGTGGCGGCGGGTGTGCGGCAGGCTGCGGGCGAAGGCGCCTCCGGGCGCGCCGGAAGCGGTGCGTCCGAGCTGCGCGGACAGGAACAGCAGGGAGCCGCTGCGCACGGCCTGGGCCTGGTGCCCGATCGGCGCGAGCGCGTTGTCCGCGCGGATGATGTGGCGGTCGCCGCCGTGCCCGGGACGCGCGACGATGACGTAGATCTCGACGTTGCCGCCCTTGACCCCACCGATGCCGGAGACGGGGACGATGGTGCGCGCGGGCGGCTCGGTCGGCCAGTGCCTGGCCCAGACCTCGTCGATGGCGGGCAGCTGCCGGACGCCCTCGGGCGTGAGGTAGATGACGACCTTGACGACGTCACGCCAGTCCCCGCCGGCCGCCTCCATCGTGATGCGGATCTGGCGCAACGTCTCGTCGGTCTCCGCGGCGACCTGGTTGCCGTACCAGATGTGCTGTGGCACACGGGCGTTCGGGTGCAGGCCGGACTCGAAGTCGGTCGGGATGAAGCCCGCGCTGAACAGGTAGGGGCCGGACTCGACGCCGACCGAGTAGCCACCGAGCGGGCTGTGGACGTCGTGAGCGTAGGCGCGCTTCTCGATACCGGACCCGTCGAGCAACGAGATGAGCTGGATCTCGACGTGGGTGTCGGTGGCGACGAGGCGCTCGACGGGCAGCAGGCAGCTCGCCGGGCGGTCGGACAGGAGGAACTCGTCGCGGCCCTGGATGTACGAGTGCGCGACGAAGCGCCAGTCCTCCCAGTGGGTCTGGTATCGCGGCGTCCACCCCGGCTCCAGGTGCCCGTCGGTGTGGAAGGTCGGCTGCCACTGGTTGATGCACACGCCCTGCTCGAGGCTCGACCCGGCGACGGTGAGCGCGGAGTCGAGGCGGCGGTACACCTCGCGGACCTGCTTCTTCACCGGGTGGCCGCTGTGCAGCGGCAGGCCCGGTTCGACCTGCGCGGCCTCGGCGAGCCCTCCGTTGTCGAAGTCGGTGGCGCTCATCGAGGCGGTGAATGCGAACGGGCCGGCGGTGACGACCGGGCTGCTCGGGTACCAGTCAGGAAAGGACGCGTCGGGCACGTCGTGGACGACGCGGGGGCTGTTGTGGGTCATGGGCGAGGACTCCAGGGGTTGTGCTGCTCGGAAGGCGCTTTCAGAGGGTCTGGCCGCCGTCGACCATGAGGGTCTGGCCGAGGATCATCCCGTTGACGGGGCTGAGCAGGAACGCGGTGGGCAGGATGAGCTCACGGGCATCGAGGATGCGGCCGGCCGGGATCCCCGCGACGACCGCCGCGGTGAAGTCCGGGTCGGCGAAGAGGGCCTCGTTGACCGGCGTCAGCGTCGCGGTCGGGCCGATCGCGTTGACCCGGATACCGCGCGGCGCCCACTCGACGGAGAGGGTCTCGGCGAGCATCGACACGGCGGCCTTGCTCGCGTTGTAGCTCGACCAGTCCGGGAAACCGCGGCGGGCGAAGCTCGAGCTGGTCAGGACGATCGAGCCGCCGCCGGTCATCCTCTTGGCCGCGCTGCGGGCCGTGAGGAACACGCCGTTGAGGTTCGTGTCGACGACGGAACGGAAGTCGTCGGCGCCGACCTCGAGCGCGGGCTGGACGACGGCGATACCGGCGTTCGCGACGACGCCGTGCAGCCCGCCGAAGGTCTCGACGGCGCGGTCCATGGCCGCCTCGACGGAGGCCTCGTCGGTGACGTCGGCGACGGCGTAGGCGAACGAGATGCCGGCCTGCTCGGCCTGCTCGGCGACCGCGGCCAGTCCCTCCTCACGCCTGGCGAGTCCGAGGACGTTGGCGCCGAGCTCGGCGAGGCCGAGGGCCACGGCCTGCCCGATGCCGGAGTTGGCGCCGGTGACGACGATGGTGCGCCCGGCGAGGCCGAGGGCCTGCCCGAGCGAGGAGCGCAGCGCGGGGGCGATGAGGATGGCCATGTCAGTGGTCCATCTGGGGAGCGCCGAGGACCCGCTGGATGAGGCGCATCCGCTCCCGCCGGAGCACGGCCTGCAGCCGCTCGGAGGGCAGGTGCTCGTCGACGGTCGAGTCGGACAGCGTGCCCTTGCCGGCGAGGACCTCCTCAAGGACGAACAGCCGGTCCTTGGTCACCCACAACTCCTCGACGAGGCCCTCGATCATCCGGGCGAGATCGTCGATCGTCGCCTTCTCCAAGTACTTAGGAACTTCCATGGCTTCCTCTCAGGCTGCGGGCTTGACGCCCTTGGTGATCCATGGGTAGTTGGCCGCGCCCACGCCGTACTCCTGGACGTCGACGAATCCGGCGGACTCGAGCAGCGCCTTCCGGTCGGTGAGGAGCGCGCCGCGCCAGAACGGCTCATTGCGGTGGTCCGTCTCCCAGTCGAGAACCACGGAGCGGAAGAGGCTCTCGTGCTCGCGGTAGGGCGCGACGTCGGCGACGAGGAACTCTCCGCCAGGCTTGGTGACCCGGAACGCCTCCTTGACGACGGCCTTGGCGGCCGGGGCCGGGATCTCGTGGAAGAGGATGAAGGCGGTGGTGAGGTCGAAGGTGTCCGCGTCGTAGCCGGTGGCCTCGGCCTGGGCCTGGCGCAGGTTCCACTCGAAGCCGTTGCGCGCGGCGACGAGCTTGGCGTGCAGCAGCTCGCTCGGGCCGAGGTCGACGCCGTGGATCTTCGCGTTCGGGTAGGCGTGCTGCAGCGCGAGGGCGTAACGGCCGGTCCCGACGCCGAGCTCGAGGATGTTGTCGTAGTGGTCGCGGTTGCCCTCGACGGCGGTGACGTAGCGCAGGTCGGAGAAGTGGCTGCCCGGCTTGATGGCGCCGATCCCGCCGGTCGCGAAGATCAGGTCGTAGACGTAGTCGTGGATGATGAAGCCCATGTGCTCGTGGCCGTCCCAGCCGCCGGGCGTGAGGTGGAACTCCGTCGTCCAGTATTCGGGGATCTCGACGTCCGGGTTGAGCTCGAGCACGCCACCCTTGCCGGCGTTCGCCTCGTACTCCGCCCGGATCTCCGCCGCCCCGTCCTCGTACGCCTCCAGGCCCGCCACGAACTGACGCTCGGCGATGAGACGGGTGTAGAAGCGGTCCCAGGCAAAGGATCTGGAGCCGTCGAGCAGCTCGTAGCCGAGACGCAGCCGCTCGCGGTCACCCTCGGGAAGGGTCTGGCCTTCGAGCCGCTCGTCCAGCGTCCGCTCGGCCGAGGCCTGGAGCTCCCGGCCGCTCCATGCGGCCAGATCCGCCAGCAGGTTGAAGTTGGCCCGGCCGCGCTGTTTGAGACCTGTCTTCACGTTCATCCCTCCAGAGGTGAGAGCCAGTCGTCAATTCCGCTATGCGTAACGCCGTTCCATTACGTGCACCATAGCGATCTAGGTATCCACCGAACAAGGGCCTGTGACAACTCGTCCGGCCGCTTCGACACGGTCAGCGGCCCGCCAGCCGGCGGCCCACGTCCTCGGCCGCGATGAAGGACAGCCCGAGCGCCGCGAGCAGCCCGTTGCCGGCCAGGTAGCCGTCCGCTCCCCGGCCGCTCATGCCCACGGCGGCGCCACCCGCCGCGTAGAGCCCCGCGATGGGCTCGCCGGCGGCGTCGAGGACGCGGGCCGCCGCGTCGACAGCGAGCCCGCCCTGGGTGTGGAAGAGCGCGGGACGCACCTCGACCCCGTAGAACGGAGCGGCGAGGTCCGCGTCGCCCCATCGGGAGCGCCCGTGCGGGTCGGTCGCGCCGCGGCGTCCGGCCGCGGCCTGCGCGAACGAGGCCTCGAGCCGGTCCGCGGGCAGGCTGAGCCGCCCGGCGAGCTCGGCGGCCGAGTCGCCCTGGCGCAGCACCCCGGACGCCTTCGTCTGACGGAAGTCCTCGAAGGCGAGGCACGCGTCGTGGATCCGCTGGTCGAAGATGATGAACGCGCGGTGGTCCGGCTGCGTGAGCTCGAGCGCGGCGAACTCGGAGTAGCCCTGGGTCTCGTCGGCGAAGCGGCCGCCGCTCGTGTTGACGATGAACCCGCCGTGCATCACCGTCGCCCAGCCGACCAGGATGCTGCTGAGCGAGAGCGCCCCGTGGCCCTGGTACGCGTCGAGGCAGTCGACGGCCGCACCGAACGTCCGCCCGATGCTCAGCGCGTCGCCGCGCGAGGCCTCGCTGCCGTGGTAGACGGCGCCGGCGATCTCCGGGATGTGCTCGGCGACGAGCGCCGCGTCGGCCCCGAAGCCGTTCGTCGCGAGGACGAGGGCGTCGCAGGAGATCTCCTCGGTCGTCCCGTCCGGCGCCTCGGTGACGGCGACGAGGGCGTCGTCCTGGTGCCGGGCCGCGACGAGCCGCGCGGGGACGACGATGTCGATCCCCCGCTCCCGGGCGACCCGGTGGAGCATGCCGAGCAGGATCGTGCCGTGCCGTCCCGGCACGGTGTGGCAACGGTGCCGCGTGTGCCCGGGGTACTCGAAATCCGTGACGAGCTCGAGTGGCAGCTTGAGCGAGCCGGCCAGCCACTCGACGAGCGGGGCCGAGATCCGGCTCAGCGCGTCGGTGACGACCGGGTTGGCGCGACCCTTGGTCTTGTACCGGACATCCTCGGCGAAGATCTCCGGCGAGTCCTCGACTCCCGCCTCATTTTGGAACAGCGATCCGGCACCCGGAATCATGGCCGTCGACATCGCCGTGTTGTTCGCCCGCAGGAAGTGCTCGTTCGCGTCGATCACCGCGACCGAGAGGCCGAGCTCCTGGGCCCGCAGCGCCGCGACGATGCCGCCGCCCGCACCGGCCACGAGCAGGTTGACGTCCGCCATCTCGTTTCCTCCTTCGGACGCGTCAGTACTGGTCATCGGGGGTCGTCACGCGTCGGAACGGCGACCCCGGCTGGCGGTGGGCGATCGCGAGGCCGATCCCTCGGGGGGAGTCGTCGTCGGCGAGTGAGCTGAAGCCGTAGTAGTACAGATGCAGCCGGTCCTCGACCGGGACCAGCCGGGTCGCCGCCGCGCCGAGGCTGTCCCACGCGCCGGGCTCCCCCGCCGTCAGCACCGGGCCGTCGGACTGGTGGTGCCAGTGCCGGCCGTCGTCGGAGTCGGCGGTCGCGACCGAGCGGCCGTGGCGCTCGTCGAGCCCCGTGTACAGCATGAGCCAGCGGCGGCCCACGCCGAACGGGTTCTCGAGCACCTGCCGCGTCACAATGCCGTGCGAGTCCCAGGGCCGCTCGCCGTCGGCCCAGACGAGCGGACCCACGCCGGTCAGGACGACCCCGTCGGTGGACACGAAGGTGTCCGTATGGAACACGCCGAGGTCCAGGGTCGGTGAGGTCGTCTGGACGTAGATCGTCCCGTCGGCGTCACCGAAGGCGTTCGGCCACGCGCGGTAGAGCCGGTCCGGGTCGTAGTCGAGAATGGCACCGCCGGTGGCCGGGCCGGGAACGCGGGTCCAGGTCACCCCGTCGGGGCTGATCGCGTGCCCCGGGCGCATCCCGAGCCCCGTGACCGCCCCGAGCCGTGTCTGGCTCGCCCGTACGGTCAGGTCGCCGCCGAAGTACCACAGGTGCCAGAGCCGCCCGTCGAAGGTGACGTCGGTGAGCCCGACGTGCGAGGCGTCGAAGCTCGTCGGGTCATCACTCGGGGCGAACACCGAGCCGAGCTCTTCAGGGCCGTCGAACCTCTCCCACCCGATGCCGTCGGGAGAGGTGGCCAACGCGATCCGCCCGGACCCCAGCGTGCCCGGTGCCGGGCGGTCGTAGGCGCGGTCACGGCAGTAGTACCACATGCGCCAACCGGCGTCGGTACGGTGCACGACGGCGCCACCCACCCGGTAGTCGTCACAGCGGCCTGCGGGGCCAGGCCCGAGAAGGAACCCGTCCATGCGCATCGTGCGGCCTCCTATCCGTCAACGCCGTGCTCCCCGACCGCAGCCGCCCCGTCGGCACGACACCTGTCAGTTACCTGTTGCTCCGTCTCACGCCGGCGCCGCGCTGTACATCTGCCGCAGCACCTGAACTCGCTGGTGCACGGCGACGACGTGCTCGGCTGCCGCGGCCATGGCGGCGTCGGCCATCTGACCGTCGGGCAGGACGACGACTCCCGCCGCGACCTGCTGGCCCCGGGCGAGCGCCGCGAGCAGGCTCTCGGCCTTCTCGACCTGCGCCGGCTCGGGTGCGAAGCCCTCCACGATGAGCGGCAGTTGCCTCGGGTGGACGGCGGTACGCCCGAGAAACCCGGCGGCACGCCCGGCCGCGCAGGACCGGAGCAGACCTTCGTCGTCGTTCAGCCGGGGATGGACCGACATCATCGGCGGCGGCAGCCCGGCGGCGCGGGCGGCGACGACGAGTCGCGAGCGCACCCAGTCCAGCCCGCCGTCCCCGGTCAGCCGCAGGTCCGAGCGCAGGTCCGCCTCGCCCAGCGCGACCGACGCCACCCCGTGCGCCGCGGCGATCTGCCCGAGCCGCTCGACGCCGACGGCCGTCTCGACGAGGACAGACACCGGCACGTCCCGCTCGAAGTAGGCCCGCACCGCGTCGACGTCCTGGGCCGACTCGACCTTGGGCAGCCGGATCGAGTGCACGGTGACGTCGGCGAGGACCTCCGCGAGCGCCTCGAGGTCGGCCCGGCTCCACGGACTGCTCACCGGGTTGACCCGGACGCAGAGGCGCGCGGTGCCGGACCCCGACGACCGGTGCCGCAGCAGGTCGACGACCTCGCGCCGCGCCGCGTCCTTGCGGCTGGGAGCGACGGCGTCCTCCAGGTCGACGATGACGACGTCGGCGATCGTCGCGAGTGCCTTGTCGTGCCGGTCCGGACGGTCCGCCGGCACGTAGAGTGCGGTGAGCTCGGGTGCGGGACTGTGTGCCTTGAAGGGATCCACGCCGTCCTCCTCTCGCGTCGGCGGCCGGTTGTCGCTGGCTGCCTTACTCGGTGGTCAACGGACGCCGCTGGTACTGACCGCGGGGCTCCCCCTGGATGACCCCATCGGCCAGGACGTGGTGGCCGCGCACGAACGTGTCGGTCACGGCGGCGGAGAGCTCGACACCCTCGAACGGCGTGTACTCCTGCGTCGAGAACGAGTCCTCGGCGCGCACGACCCACGACCGCGAGTCGTCGACGAGGCAGAAGTCGGCGTCGTACCCCACCTTGACGACACCCTTGCGACCGGAGAGCCCGTAGCGCTGTGCCGGGTTCCACGCGGTCAGGGCGGCGATCCGGTCCAGGCCGAGGCCCCGCCTGCGGCCTTCGGTGATGAGCGCCGGCAGGAGGTACTCCGCTCCGCCGAAGCCGGACTTGGCCACGAAGACGTCGTCGCGCTCCTCGCCGAACTTCATCTCGTCGCGGCAGCAGGCGTGGTCGCTGACGACCCAGTCGATCTCGCCGGCGAGGACGTGCTCCCACAGCCCCTCGACATCGTCACGCGAGCGGAGCGGGGGGTTGACCTTGCCGCCGATCCCCGACGCGCTGTGGTAGTCGGCGATGAGGTGGCCGATGGTGACCTCGCGGCGGAAGTTGATGTGCGGGAAGGTTCTCGCCATGAGCAGGGCCGCCTCGACGGCCTTGCGTCCGCTCAGGTGCAGCAGGTTGATGTTCGCCAGCCGCGTCTCGTGGGCGAGGTAGGAGGCGATGGAGATGGCCAGGCCCTCGGAGTGCGGAGGCCGGGAGGCGGAGTACGCCTCGAGCCCGGTGAGCCGCCCCTCCTGCTCGACCATGGCGGTGTACGCCGACATGATCTCGGCGGTCTCGCAGTGCATGCTGAGGGAGATGGAGTCCGCGATCTGCGGCTCGGCCTCCCGGGCCGCCTGGATGCCGCGCATGACGAACTCAAAGTGCGCGAGGTCGTAGCGCTCGCCCTCGGGGGTCATGAGGAACGAGCTCTGGTCCGCGGACCGGCCGTGCAGGCCGTGGCCACCGTAGAACATGAAGATCTTGAACGACGTGACGCCGTGCTCCTTGATGAGCTCGGGAATCTCGCCGATCTGCTCCTTGGACATCGGCGCGAGGTGGAAGGCGTAGTCGATGTACGCCCGGCCCTGGCTGCGCTCGAGCACCTCGGGGAACACGTCACGGTACGCGCCGCCCTTGTTGAGGTAGTACTGCCCGGTGCGCATGTAGTTGAGGCCTGTCGTCACACCGCCCTGGGCCGCCGCCTTCGACTCGGTCTCCGTGTCGATCTCGAGCGGGTTGTAGATGCCCCAGTGCTGGTGGGCGTCGACGACGCCGGGCAGCGCGAGCTTGCCGCCACCGTCGACCGTCGTCGTGGCGGTGGCGTCGCCGAGGTGGCCGATGGCGGCCACCCGCCCGTCCGTCACAGCGATGTCGGTGAGCACGGTCTGGGGCGACTCATGGGTGACGAGGCGAACGTCGCGGACGATGAGGTCGTAGTTCATAGGTCGCCTTCCTGCGCGGTAGTGGTGACGGAGTACTCGATGGCCGCCACGTCGTCGAGGGCGGAGAGGGCGACGCCGACGTCGCTCAGTTCGTCGAAAGCCAGCACGCGCGCCGCGATCAGCGCCACCGCTGTCTCGGGGAGGTGCCGCCCCGCGTTGTCACGGAACTTGAGCTCGACCTCGTCGTCGGAGAGCGGGTGCTGCGGACCTCCGCGGTTGACGAGGATCCGCTCGGTCACGGCCGAGCCGTCGACGAGCTCGGCGGTGAGGACCGCGGGGAACTGCTCCGGGAAGATCCGGGTGCACTCGTCGTCGGCGACGACGCTGACCTTGTCCATGATCTCCCGGCGCATGGGGGCGGCCGCGAGTTCGTCGGTGTAGTCGTCGAGGCCGACCCCGAGGCCGCCTCCCCCGCCGAGCAGGCCGACGGCGACGGCGTACGGGCCGGAGAACTGGGCCTGATAGCCCGTGGCCGGGCGGCGCTTGCCGTCGATCGGCTCGCCGATCGTCCTGATGACGGGCGCCGGGACGCCGAGGGTGAGGCTGCGCACCGCACGGTGGTCCACGCCCCTGCGCCGCAGCGCGGTGGCGGCGTCGATGGCGGCGTGGGTGAAGTGGTTGGCGGGGTACGGCTTGAAGAAGATCCTGGGCACCTCCCACTCGGTTCCCAGGCCCTCGAGGATGGCGGCAGGGTCGAACTCGCCGCGCAGGAACGCCTCGAAGAACCCGAAACGCCCTTCGAGCACGGTCGGCGGACCCGTGATGCCCCGGCCGACGAGGTCGGCCGCCGTCACGGCGGAGTGCGCGGCCCAGCCACAGTGCAGCCGCTTGACGTTGCCACCGGTCCGGTTGGCCTCGATGATGCCGGCGGCCATGGACGCCGCGACGCCGAGGGAGCTCGTCAGCTGCGCCTCGTCCTGGCCGAGCACGACCCCCACGGCCACCGCGGCACCGAGGGCGCCGCAGATCGAGGTCGCGTGCTGCCCGTGCTCGAAGAACACCGAGTTGCCGGCCTGCCGGTCGTAGCCGGCCATGCCGATACGGACGCAGACCTCGAGGCCCACCGCGATCGCCGTGACCGCCGTGCGACCGTCGGTGCCCGCGCGCTCGGCGGCGGCGAGCACGCTGGGCACGATGGTCGCGCTCGGATGGAGCACCGAAGGCAGGTGCGTGTCGTCATAGTCGAGGGAGTGGGCGAGCACCCCGTTGCCGAAGGCGGCGAGCGCGGCGGGGACCCGGTGCGGCACTCCGATCGCGCGCGCCTGGGGGGCACCGCCCTGCTCGGCGACGTAGTCGATGACTGCCTGGCTGCTGTCGAGGCTCTGCGCCGCGATGCAGATGCCGAACGTGTCCAGGACCCGCTGCCGCACGCTGGCCGTGACCGCTGGGGGCAGGTCCTCGTAGCGGGCCCGGGCGGCGAACCGCGCGATCGCCTGGGCGAGGGTCGCGTCATGCACCGCTCGTCACCGCCAGGGGACGGACCGGCGATCCGGTCGCGCCGTAGAACTTGAGCGGCGAGGCGACGAAGACGAACTCGTGCACGCGCTGGGCGGCGAGCTCCTCGAGGTCGAGGGTTTCCATGATGTAGATGCCGGCGTTGACGAGCAGTACACGGTGAGCAGGCAGCACACTGTGTCCCGCGCCCGGAGGGAGGCACTCGAAGGCGATGGTGTCGGCGCCCGCGGCGACGACGCCCCGATCCGCGAGCCAGCGCGCGCCGGCCTCGCCGACACCGGGAACGCCGGATTCGCCGCCGATGAAGACCGAGCGGTCGGGGTCGTCGAAGTGCCTGCCCCAGCCGCTGCGGATCAGGACCACGTCGCCGGCCGCGATGGACCCGCCCTGACGTTCGAGGGTGACCACGAGGTCGTCGGGCGTGATCTCGTAGCCGGGAGGGCATCCCTCAGGGGTGCCGAGAGCCGCCGGCACGTCGAGGAGGACGCCACGACGCACCATGGCGGGGATGGTGTGCGCCCCGAGCTCGATGAAGCGACCGCCTGAGGAAGCCTCATAGGCGTCCGAGCCGTCGAAGAGGCGACCGTCCTGCGACACGTGGGAGAGGGCGTCGATGTGCGTCCCGACGTGCGTGCCCATGGTGATGATGTCGTTCGAGGCCGAGCCGCCGTCCGCCCGCACCATGTCGCCGTGCCGGCGCGGCAGCGCGTGCCAGTAGTGGGGGTGGTTGGGAGACTGGGGCATCCCCACGAAGAGGACCCGCCCCAGGTCGAAGACGCGCACGCCCTGCGCCACGGCTTCGATCAACACGTCATCCGGCACGTGAACCCTGTCCTCCGTTTCCGGTCGGGCATTGAAGGCGCCCTTCACCTCCGGTCCCGCTGATGTAGTCACGGAGACTAGCCGAGAAACCCGCAGAGCGGAACACCATTGCGCTCTGTGGAAAGCATCTCTTTCGCGGTACGGCGCCCGCGCCAGCGCTGCCCGTCCGGCGATCCGCAGGCAACCCGTGAAACTCGGGCGATTGACTCCGGGCGACATCGAACCTAGCTTTGGTTCGGAACGATGTTCCACTGATCGGAACCAAGGAGGGACATGTCTCAGGATTCGTTGCGTGGCGTCAGGGTCATCGACGCGTCCACGATCCTGGCAGGCCCGCTGTGCTGCCAGATCCTCGGCGACTACGGAGCCGAGGTCATCAAGCTGGAACATCCGACCAAGGGCGACGCGCTACGAGGTCACGGACCGTCCAAGGACGGGGTCCCGCTGTGGTGGAAGGAAGTGTCCCGCAACAAGCGGGCCGTCACGTTGAACCTGAAGGTGCCCGCCGGGGCTGAGGTGCTCAAACGACTCGTCTGCGAGTCGGACGTGCTCGTCGAGAACTTCCGTCCGGGGACGCTTGAACGCTGGGGGCTGTCGCCCGAGGCGTTGCACGCCCTCAACCCCGGACTCATCATCGTGCGGATCACCGGCTTCGGCCAGAACGGTCCCTACGCCTCACGTCCCGGCTTCGGGACCCTGGCGGAGGCGATGAGCGGCTTCGCCCACCTCACCGGTGAGGCCGACGGCCCCCCGATGCTGCCCGCCTTCGGCCTGGCCGACAGCATCGCGGGCATCGCCGCCTCCTCCGCGGCCGTCATGGCCCTCTACCACCGGGACGCACGCAACGGCGCGGGCCAGGTCATCGACCTCAGCCTCATCGAGCCGATCCTCACCGCGGTCGGCCCCGGTGTCACCGTCTACGACCAGCTCGGCGTCGTCGAACAACGGCACGGCAACCGCTCGACGAACAACGCCCCCCGCAACACCTACCTCACGAAGGACGACCACTGGGTGGCCGTCTCGACGTCCGCACAGGCGATCGCCGAGCGGGTCATGCACCTCGTCGGCCACCCGGAGGTCGTCGACGAGCCGTGGTTCGCAGCCGGGCACACCCGCGCCGAACACGCCGACGAACTGGACGAATACGTCGGCACCTGGGTCCGCAAGTACAACCGCGACGAGGTCCTCGCGGCCTTCGAACAGGCCGGTGCCGCGCTCGCCGCTGTTTACTCCGCCGCCGACATCGCCCACGACCCACACATCCGCGAGACCGAGATGATCACGCAGGTCGAGGACCCCGAGCTCGGCCCGATGCTCATGCACAACGTCATGTGGCGGATGTCGCACACACCCGGACGCATCCGCTTCACCGGCCGTTCCAAGGGCGCCGACACGGAAGAGGTGCTCACCGAGCTCGGCTTCACACAGGAGGAGATCGCCGACCTGCACGCGGCCGGAGCCGTCTGACGCGAAGACACCCATCTCACAGCAACGGTCTACGGCGACACCTCATACGTCACTCCTACGGCGGCGCCCATGCCTCTCTCCTACGGCGGCGTCTCATGCGTCTCTCCTGCGCAGGAGGACGACGGCTAAGGCGAAGGTCAGCGCCGTATACGTGCACAGGACAGCGAGGCCGGCCCACGGGGACAGCGGATAGTAGCCGGTGGCGGGGGTGTACACGCTGTCGACCTGGGGGTAGCGGGTCAGGGTCTGCTGGACGGCCATGGCCGCCGCCGGGGTGAACGTCGCCAGCCACTCGGCCATGGGTGGCGGCAGGAACGGCGTCCGCGCCAGCAGGTGGGGCAGCACGGTGGCGACCACGACGGCGGTCACCGCGGTGGCGCCGCGCCGCACGACCGTGCCGACGGCGAGCGCGAAGACGGCGGTGACGGCGAGCAGCGCGGCGGTGCCGGCCTCGGCCCGCAGCAGGGTGCCGTCCGTTGCCGGGAACACTGTGAGACCGAGGCCGCGGACCACCCACAGCCACAGTGGCACCGCGATGACCGTCGCGGCGAGGCAGACGGTGAACGTGACGCCGGCGAGCACGGCCGCCTTGGCCGCCAGCAGACGCACCCGGTGTGGGCTCGCGCTGAAGGTGGTGCGGATCAGCCTGGTCCGGAACTCGGTCGTGATCATCTGGGTGGCCACCACGACGATGACGACCAGCGCCGGGAACGTGCCGAAGAGCAGATCGGCTGCGGTGGCACCGACGGGCACCTCGTTGCGGGGCGCCGGGCCGAGGTCGCCGGCGCCGGTCACGGTGAAGCCGTCGCCGGACGCGGTGAACCCGCCGGACGTGCCGGACGGATAACCCGCGAACGTGGCCGTGCCCGCTCCTCGCTGGTCACCGGTCCAGTCGGCGGCAGGCCACCAGGCGCCCGTCAGTTGAGGGTCGCTGAACGTGGCGGTGGCCGTGTTGCCGGCGGTGCCGATGCCGTCGACCAGTGGCGGGCAGGCCACGAACAGGCCCACCTGCACGGTGCCGGACAGTCCCGCCAGCCGCACCGAGTCGACCTCGCTCCAGCTCGCGCCGTCAGCGGAGACCTCACCGGTGACCGTGTCGCCGGCTCGGGTCAGACGCAGCCAGCCGCCTGCCGCAGCAGCGCGGTCATGCAGGTAGTCGTGCTGCATCCGTACACCATGAGCAGCCGTCATCATGATGGCCGCATAGCGGGCGCCGGGCTCGTCTCCCGCGCTGACGATCAGTCCTGCCTTCGCCCATGGGCTGGTGGAGGACGGGGCGGTGACCGCGACGGTGATGCTGCCGTCGCCGGCCAGCGGTCGGTGCACGAAGAAGTAGGCGTCGCTGACGGGTTCGCCGTGCGGCCCGATGGGCACCGTCGTGCGCTGCTCGGGCGCCCCGCCGGCCAGGCCCGTGAGCGGGAACAGCACGATCATCAGGGCGGCGGCCGCGGCGGCGCGCACCCAGCCGGGCACGGTGCGGAACTTGGTCCATTCCGACCGCAGCAGCCTGGTGACTTGTGTCATGGCTTCGGTTGTACGCCGGCGGGGGTGACAGGACGGTGTCGATCGCTGTCACCGGGCTGTCACCTCCCGCGTGGCATCGTGGTCGGCGTCGCTCTTGCTGCATGGAGGTGTGGTCATGCGAGTGCTGGTGGTCGAGGATCATCGGACGCTGAACGCGTTGATCGCGTCCGGTCTGCGCCGCGAGGCGATGGCCGTCGACACCGCCCTCGACGGTCACGCCGCGCTGGAGCAGCTGGCCGCCACCCGTTATGACGTCATGGTCCTGGACCGCGACCTGCCCGGCCTGCACGGCGACGAGGTGTGCCGGCGCACGGTGGCCGGCGGGGCGGGCACCCGCGTGCTCATGCTCACCGCGGCCGGCACCGTCCGTGACCGGGTCGAAGGGCTCGGCCTGGGCGCCGACGACTATCTGCCCAAGCCGTTCGACTTCGCCGAGCTGGTCGCGCGCGTCCGGGCCTTGGGCCGCCGAAGTACACCGGCGCTGCCTCCGGTGCTGGACAACGGTGACCTGACACTCGACCCCAACCGGCGGGTCGCGTCGCGGGCCGGCCGGCGGCTGGATCTCAGCCCGAAGGAGTTCGCGGTGCTGTCGCACCTGCTGGCCGCCGGCGGCCGCGTCGTGTCCGCCGAGGAGCTTCTCGAGCGGGTCTGGGACGACGCGACCGACCCGTTCACCACCACCGTGAAGACGACGATCGCCCGGCTGCGCGGCAAGCTCGGCCAGCCACCCGCCATCCACACCGTCCGCGAGGGCGGCTACCGGATCGGCGAGCGATGACCGGCCCAGCGCCGCGTCGCCGGTTGCGCACCCGGCTCGCGCTGCTGCACGCGGCGTTCGCCTTCGGCTGCGGCGTGCTGCTGCTGGCGTTCGTCAACCTGCCGCTGATCAGCACCGGCCACACCACCCCCGTCGACGGAAGCAGCGGCGCCCAGGCCACCAGCAACCTCGGTGAGCTGCTGCGCTACTCCGCCGTCGCGCTGGTCTTCATCGCCGCGCTGTCCGTCGTGCTGGGCTGGTGGATCGCCGGGCGGGCGGTGCGCCCCCTCCAGGTGATCACGTCTTCGGCCCGAGCGATGTCCGCGGACACCCTCGCCGCGCGGCTGCGCGTGCCGGCCGCATACCAGGAGTTCGCGGAGCTCGCCGACACGCTCGACGACCTGCTGCGACGGCTGCACGCGTCGTTCACGGCGCAGCGGCAGTTCATCGCCAACGCCTCCCACGAGCTGCGCACCCCGCTCACCGTGCAGCGGACCATGCTGCAACTGACGCTCACCGACCCGCACGCCACCGACGAGACGCTCCGATCGGCCTGCCACGAGCTGCTGGAGCTCGGCGAGCAGCAGGAGCACCTGATCGACGCGCTGCTCACGCTGGCGACGGGCTATCAGCCGATCGACCGCTGGGAGCGGTTCGACCTCGCCGAAGTGACGCGGACCGTCGTCCTCGACCATGGGGCGGAGGCCGAGCGGCGCGGCGTGCGCGTCCACACCGTGCTCGCCGCCGCGCCGATGCTCGGCGACCCGCGCCTGGCCGCGAGCCTCGTGACGAACCTGGTCGGCAACGCGCTGCGGCACAACGTCCCAGCTGGGACCGTCGAGGTCGCCACGTCCCCCACGGGACGACTGACCGTCGGCAACACCGGGCCGCCGATCCCCGCCGCGGAGATCGGGCGACTGTTCCAGCCGTTCCAGCGCCACGGCACCGACCGCACCGGCGACACGGATGGCCACGGGCTCGGGCTGGCCATCGTCGCCGCCATCGCGCAGGCGCATCACGCTTCGCTCGCCGCGTGCCCCGGGCCGGAAGGAGGTCTCCACATCACCGTCGATTTCCCACCTGCGCCCTGACAAACCGCAGGTATCGGGCCGAGCGCTCGCGCCGACCTCACGCGGTCAGTGTCGGCAATAGCCGGGCGCGCCGTCAGAAGGGGCCGCTGTTGAAGGCCGGGACAGCGGTGACCGGATGGCTCGGCTCGTGGCAGCGCGGCTGCTACGACGGGGCACCCCTTGGCGCGGGACCGCCCTGTGGTTTAGGCGGCACGAGAACCACCTGGTCAAGGCGGCACGGGAACCGCCCGGTCGAGGCGGCGCGGGACCGCCCTGGGTGAACGGTGCGGGACCGTCCTGGTCGGGACGGCGCGGCACCGAGGCAGTGCGGCGAGGATGTCGGGGCGCCCTGCCGGGAGCTGTGCGGCCGCGGCGGCACCGAGGGCAGTGCGGTGGGCAGGCCGCGGCGGCACCGAGGGCAGTGTGCGGGGCGGGCCGCGGTCGGTGGCGCCGCAAGGTCCGGCATGGGCGCTCGTGGTGACGTCGGCGGCTGGGGCCTCGGGGATTCGGCACCGGTGTGCACGGTGGTGTTGGGTGGCTGGAGCCTGGAGGTCCAGCACGGGCGGGCCGTCGTCGGCGTCGGGTGGTGCCGGAAGGTTCGGCATGGGCTCGCGGTGATGCCGCCGGAGGGGCACAGCGGCGAGGACGGTCGGAGTGCCGTGGCGTGTGCGGGTGTCCCGGCTCAGGTAGCTGTCGGCGTGGGACACCCTGAAGAACGGCCTTGGGCCGGCGCCTGTGACAGGGCCGGCCCAAGGGTGTGTCGTCGTACGGGTGTTACTGCGGCAGGCTGAACTTCTGGGCGCCGCTGCCGTTGCAGTCCCAGATCTGCATCTGGATGCCCTGGGTCGTCGAGCCGTTCGGGTCGTCGAGGCACTTGTTGGACGCCGGGTTGTAGTACGTGTTGTCGGCGCGGTGGATGAAGACCTGGGCGCCCGTGCTGTTGCAGTCCCAGATCTGGAGCTTGGCGCCGTTGGCGGTGGAGCCACCCGGGATGTCCAGGCACTTGCCGAAGGCGCGGAGGGTGCTGCCCGCCTCGACGTAGGTCCACTGCTGCGCACCGGTGCCGTTGCAGCCCCAGAGCTGGACGGGCGTGCCGTTGGCGCTGTTGGAGGAGCGGACGTCCAGGCAGAGGCCGCCGGGGCCCTTCACGGCCTTGCCGCTGGTCGGGGGCGGTGTGGTGCCACCGCCACCGCCGCCACCGGCCGTGTACGCGGCGACGTAGTCGACCATCATCGGGGCGCCGGACACGGTGGAGGCGTAGGGACCGCCGCCGAACGCGGCCGGGAAGCCGCCGCCGATCGCCACGTTGAGGATGATGAAGAAGCCGTGGTGGGTCGCGTTGTTCCAGGTGGTCGCGTCGACCTGGTTGGCGTTGATGGTGAAGAAGTTGTTGCCGTCCAGGTACCAGCGGATCTGCTCCGGCGACGTGCTGCGGTCCTGCTCGACGGCGTACGTGTGGTAGCCGCCGTTGCAGCCGCCGCAGGCGCGCTCGCCGCTGCCGATGCCGGTGGTCTCGTTGCACGGGCCGCCGGGGTTGGTGCCGCAGTGCAGGGCGCCGAAGACGGAGGGCCGGCCGTTGATGTTCTCCAGGATGTCGATCTCGCCGATGCCGGGCCAGCCGGTCGCGCCCGTGCCGCGCGCCGCCGCGCCCAGCATCCAGAACGCGGGCCAGTAGCCGGCGCCGTTGGCGGTGTTGACGTTGGGCTGTGCGATGCGCGCCTCGACCCGCAGCTTGCCGCCTGCCGGTGCGGCGATGTTGGTGCGCTGCGTCTCGATACGGCCGCTGGTCCAGTTGCCGGCGCCGTCGCGGAGCGGCCTGATGGCGAGGTTGCCGGCACCGTCGAGGTAGACGTTCTGGGTGCTGTTGGTCATGTTCTCGATCTCGCCGGTGCCCCAGTTGCCCGCGCCGCCGGGGTACCCGTGGCCGAGGTCGTAGAGCCAGTTGCCGGTGTTGACACCGGTGTTCGCGGCGCCGTTGAAGTCGTCGGCGAAGATCTGGGTCCAGCCGGACGGGGTGGGTGGCACCGACGCGCCGGCGTCGGGCAGCACCGCGATCGATGCGGCGGCCACCACGGCTGCGCCGGCGGCGGCGAGCAGCGCGGTGCGGCCGCGGAGCCTGCGGGGTGTGCGTTCTTGTTGGATCTCCACGGTGAGGGTTGCCCTTCTCGAGCAGGAGCGGAGACGGTGCGATTGGCGGGACGCCACACGTTGGCGGATGTGAGAGCGCTCTCAGCATCCTGGGCTACTGGAAAGCTTGTTGTCAATAACTGCAGGTCCGGCAACGCGATCGCGCACGACGCGACATGCTCAAAGACCACCGCGGGGCGAAAAAGTGCACCCGCCGCCGGCAGTACCGGCGACGGGTGCGGCGAACGGAGTCGTCAGCGCAGACCGGCGCGCCTGGCGACGGTGATCAGCTTCCCGGGGTCGTCGGAGATGATGCCGTCGACGCCGAGGGCGATGGTACGGTCCATCATCGGCTCGTCGTCGATGGTGTACGGCACGACCTTCAGCCCGTCCCGGCGGTGCAGAACGTCGACGGTCGGGCCGTGGAAGTAGGCCGGGTTCTGCCGCAGGTACCAATCGTCGGACACGACGGTGCCCTGCGCCGGGTCGTGCACCTGCCAGTTGGCGGAGACGGTCGACGCGCCGCTCGCCTTCACCAGTTTGCCCAGGTCGCGGTGCTTCCACCAGTCGAGCGTGCCGGTCCACGGGCTCTTCACCGACGGGTTGCCGTAGACCGCCTGCAGCGAGCACTCGTCGGCGAGGGTGGCGCACTCGGCGGGGCCGTACTGCCAGACCAGCGCGACGGTCTCGATCCTCGGGTTCAGCGCGCGCGACAGCTGGATGGTCCGCCAGTCGAAGGACTGGATGGTGACCCGGCGGTCCAGGCCGGCCTTCGAGATCGCGGTGACGAGACGGATGGTGAAAATCCAATACGGCTCGGTGTCGGCGACGGTCGGGCTGATTTTCGTCTCGATGTTGAGCCGGATGTCGTCGCGGCCGCTGGACTTGACGACGGCGAAGAGCTCGTCGAGCGTCGGGATGCGCTCGCCGGGCGCCGAGGCGTTGCCGCAGTCGACCGTCTTCACCTGGGCGAGGGTGAGGTCGTGGATCGACTTGCCGATGTACGGGAACAGCGGGTCACCCGGACGGACCGGCGCGGTGTCGCGGCAGTGGGAGCCGTTCAGCGAGCGGTCGTGGCTGACGACGAGCACGCCGTCCTTCGTGACGCCCGTGTCGAGCTCCAGGGTGGAGATGTCGGCGTTGCCCAGCGAGTTACGGAACGCGGCCAGGGTGTTCTCCGGCCGGGTCGCCTTGCCGCCGCGGTGCGCCTGGATGTCGAAGGGTGACTTGGTACCGCGCGGCAGCGTGAAGCCGCGCTGGGCGGCGACGGTCCGCAGGCGGTCCGGGTAGTCGGTGATGATGCCGTCGACCCCGTCGTCGATGAGCTTGTTCATCGTGGCCGGGTCGTCGACGGTCCACGGGATCACCTTGATGCCGTTGGCGTGCGCGTGGCGCACCATCGCCGCCGTGACGTACGGCTGGTAGCCGGCGTCGGTGACCTTGCCGTTCTGCGGGAAGCCGTGCACCGGCGAGAAACTCGTCACGCCGATGGATTTCACGGCCGCGATGGGGTCGCCGCCGAAGTCGTCGATGTCGAGGCCGCCCAGCCACGGCGAGGCGCCCGGCTGGCCGGTCTGCAGGAAGTCGCGGTTGGTCAGCGCGACCAGCGCGAGGCGCGGCTCGACCTCGCGGAAGCGGCGCAGCGCGCCCCAGTCGAAGCTCTGGATCGTGACCCGGCGCAGCAGGCCGGCGGCGCGGATCTCGCGCGCGGCGACCTGGACGAACTGCTCGCGCGGCGCGGTCTCCTGCGGCGCGCCGGCCTCGACCTTCGTCTCGAGGTTGAACTTGACGTCGTCGTTGCCGTAGCGGGCGACGAGGTCGAACACTTCGTGCAGCAGCGGCATCCGCGAGCCGGGGGTGAGCAGCTGACCCGGGTGCTCGGGCAGGCCCTTGCTGCCGCAGTCGAGCGTGCGGACCTGCGCGAGGGTCAGGTCCTTGATGAATTTCCCGACGTACGGGAACACGGGATCGCCTGCGGCGACCGGCGCGGTGTCGAGGCACTTGGCGCCGCTGACGCGACGGTCGTGGGTGACGACGGCCTGGCCGTCGGCGGTGATCTGGATGTCGAGTTCGAGGGTGGTGACGCCGAGCCGCAGCGCGTTGCCGAACGAGCTCAGCGTGCTCTCGCTGCGCAGACCGAGGCCGCCGCGGTGGGCCTGGATGTCGAAGGACGCCTTGCGGTGTGCCGCCGCGGGCGCGGCCACCGCCAGTGGAAGGAGAAGGCCGGCCGCGATCGCGGCGGCCGACCATCGAGACATGGACATGCCGGGCACGTTGCCAACGTCAGGCGGCGCGAGGCGGGGCGGAGGTTGACGGGCCCGTGAACGCCGGGCGTACAAGCTTTCACGGCGTCCGGGCAGTCCAGTGCCGGAGCTTCTCGGGGTTGAGCACCGCCCAGATGTGCCGGACCCGGTCCCCCGCCACGTCGAACGCCAGCACCGCCGCGACCGCGCCGTCGACCTCGGCGACCAGGCCGGGCTGGCCGTTGACGGTCCGTTCGGCGAGCCGGAACCCGGTGCGGACCGCGAAGAACCGGGCCACCTCCACGGCGCCCACGACGGGACGCGGTGCCGCGTTGACGAGGCCGCCGCCGTCGCCGGTCGCGGTGACCGCCGGGTCGAGCAGGCCGATGAGCGCGTCGACGTCCGCGGCCTCCCACGCCCGCCGGAACGCCCGCACCACGCCGGCGCGGTCGCCTGCCGGCGGTGCGCCCTCGCGGTGCTCGCGGATGCGCCGGCGGGCGGACGACGCGAGCTGCCGGCACGCCGCCGGGCTGCGGCCGACGATCCCGGCGACCTCCGCGAACGGGTACTGGAACACGTCGTGCAGCACGAACGCGACCCGCTCCGCGGGCGTCATCGCCTCCAGCACCACGAGGAACGCCATGCTGACCGACTCGTCGAGGGTGACCCGCTCGGCGGGGTCGGGCGCGGCGCCGTCGGGCCGCCCGCCGATCCACTGTGGACGGCCGGGCAGCGGCTCGGGAATCCACTCCCCGACGTAACGCTCGCGCCGCACCCGCGCCGACCCGAGCAGGTCCAGGCAGATCCGCCCGGCGACGGTCGTGAGCCACGCCGCCGGGTTCTGGATGGACTCCTGTTGGTGTTCGCTCAGGGTGTACCAGCGTGCGTAGGTCTCCTGGACCACGTCCTCGGCGTCCGCGAGCGATCCCAGCAGGCGGTACGCGAGGTCCGTCAACCTGCGCCGCTCGGTCATCACCGGTTCCATGTGCCCCCTTCCGTTCACCTCCAGTGTCGACGAGACAGCCCCGCGGATTGTGAGCCTCACATGTCGGCCGCGGGCTTCGTCGTACATGAGCAGCCAACGACAAAGGGTTGCCAACTGCCGACGAGCCAATGGTCAATAGTGCTCACTAGTTAGCTATAATTTGCATTGTGAACCTCAAGGAATGGGCAGCGGCCACCGGCATCTCGTACGCGACCGCGCGCCGGCGTTACGAGACCGGGACGCTACCCGTTCCCGCATACCGGCTTGGGCGCCTGATCATGATTGGTGAACCGCTGACCGGCTCGGCTTCAACGTCCGGGCAGACCGTGGTGTACGCCCGGGTGTCGTCGGCCGACCGGAAGTCCGATCTGGACCGGCAGGTCGCGCGGGTCACTACCTGGGCCACCGGGCAGCACCTCGCCGTTGACCGCGTGGTAACCGAGGTCGGTTCCGCGCTGAATGGGCACCGCAAGAGGTTCCTCGCACTGCTGTACGACCCGCAGGTGTCGACGATCGTGGTCGAGCACCGGGACCGATTCGCCCGGTTCGGCGCGGAATACGTCGAAGCCGCCCTGTCCGCGCAGGGCCGCCGCCTGCTGGTGGTCGACCCGGCCGAGGTCGATGACGACTTGGTCCGCGATGTCACCGAGATCCTGACGTCGCTGTGCGCCAGGCTGTACGGCCGCCGCGCTGCCGCGAACCGTGCCCGCCGCGCGGTCGAGGCTGCGACCGGGGACCCGGCATGAAGACGATCCAGGCGTACCGGTTCGCGCTCGACCTCACCCCGGCTCAGGAACGCGCCGTCCTCGCCCACGCCGGGGCAGCTCGTGTCGCACACAACTGGGCACTGGCCCGGGTGAAGGCGGTGATGGACCAGCGCGCCGCGGAACGCACCTACGGCATGCCGGACGAACTGCTGACGCCATCGCTGCCGTGGACCCTGGCCGGGCTGCGCAAGGCGTGGAACGCCGCCAAGCCCGACGTCGCGCCGTGGTGGCCCGAGGTGTCCAAGGAAGCGTTCAACACCGGCTTGGACGCCCTCGCCGGAGCGTTGAAGAACTGGGCCGACTCCCGCACCGGCAAACGGGCCGGGCGGCGGGTCGGGTTTCCGAAGTTCAAGTCGCGCCGCCGCACCACACCGTCAGTGCGGTTCACCACCGGCGCGATCCGGATCGAGCCCGACCGCATGCACGTTGTTCTGCCTCGCCTGGGCCGGTTGAAGCTGCACGAGTCCGCCCGTAAGCTCGCTCGGCGCATCGAGGCCGAGACCGCGCGGATCATGGCGGCGACCGTGCGGCGTGACGGTAGATGCTGGCATGCGTCGTTCACCGTCGAAGTTCAGCGCGCCGAACGGCAACCGGTGCGGCCGAAGTCGGTGGTCGGCGTGGACGTCGGCATCAAGCACCTCGCGGTGCTGTCCACCGGTGAGCTGGTCGACAATCCGCGCCACCTTGTCGCTGCACAGCAGCGGATGCGGGCGCTCGGCCGGGCGCTGTCGCGCAAGACCGGCCCGGGCCGGCGCACCGGCCAGCACGCCTCGAGACGATGGCAGCGGGCAGCGACCCGGCTCGGCCGTGTGCACGCACGTGTGGCGAACCTGCGCCGCGACGGGCTGCACAAGCTCACCACCGGCCTCGCCCGTGAGCACGGCACCGTCGTGGTCGAAGACCTCAATGTCACCGGCATGCTGGCCAACCGGCGCCTGGCCCGGCACATCACCGACGCTGGCTTCGCCGAAATCCGTCGCCAGCTGGCATACAAGACCACCTGGAACGGCGGCCGGCTGCTGGTCGCCGACCGCTGGTATCCATCCTCGAAAACCTGCTCGGGCTGCGGCGCGGTGAAAACCAAACTCGCCCTGCACGAGCGTGAATTCGTCTGCCAGGCGTGCGGTCTGGTCGTCGACCGCGACCATAACGCCGCGCTGAATCTGGCCGCTCTAGCGGCTCAGTTCGACACCGCCGGGAGTGGCTCGGTGGCTGGACGTGGAGCCGACCAGAAGACCCGCGCACGCGGGCAGGTGGCTGCGAAGCGTCAACCCGGCACGGCATCCGCCGTTAAGACCGGGACTGTCCCACCGCAAGGCGGGGCTATCGATCGTGTGCTCGCCAAAGCGCACTGAAAGATAACGGAGCAACGACATGCAGCCCGTGAATGCCGCCGTCGTCTACTACAGCGCGACCGGCACCGTGCACGCCCTCGCGGCGGCCGTGGCGGAGGGAGCCGAGAAGGCCGGCGCGACCGTTCGGCTCCGAAAGGTCGCGGAGACCGTGCCGGAATCCATCATCGGAGGGAATCCGGCGTGGGCCGCGCACGTTTCGGCGAGCGCCGACGTCGCCGGGGCGACGCTGGACGACCTGGACTGGGCCGACGTGGTGCTCGTCGGCACGCCGACCCGCTTCGGCAACGTGTCCGCGCAACTGAAGGCGTTCATCGACAGCACCGGGCCGTTGTGGTTCAGCGGCGGGCTCGCCGGGAAGGTGTACACGGCGTTCACCGCGTCGAACACCGCCCACGGCGGCCAGGAGTCCACCCTCCTCGCGCTCGCCAACGTGTTCTACCACTGGGGCGGCATCATCGTGCCGCCCGGCTACACGGACCCGATCCAGTTCAGGTCGGGCAACCCGTACGGCACCTCGCACGTGACCGGCGACGGCCCGCCTGGCGACGTCGTGCTGCAGGCGGCCCGGCACCAGGCCCGCCGCGCCGTGGAGACCGCCGCCGCGCTCAAGGCGGGCCGGTTGCCGGAAAACGGCGTGCGGGCATGATCGTCGTGGCGGACACTGGCGGGCGTGAAGCTTGCTGAAGCGCTTGCGCTGCGCGCCGACGCGGCGCGCCGGGTCGAACAGCTGCGCGCCCGCATCACGGGCAGCGCCCGGTTTCAGGAGGGTGAGACGCCCGCCGAGGACGCGGCCGCGCTGCTCGCCGAGGCGGGCGCCGTCCTCGACGAGCTCGAGTCGCTGATCCGGCGGATCAACCGCACCAACGCCGCCACGCCGCTCGGCGACGGCACGCTCACCGACGCCCTCGCCCGGCGGGACGTGCTGCGCCTGCGGCACAGCGTGGTGACGGCCGCGGCGAGCGCCGCCGCGGGTGAGGGGCAGCGCGGCTACCGGCAGCTGCGCTCGGAGCTGAAGATGCTGTCCGCGCTGCCGGTCGCCGAGCTGCGCGCCGAGGCCGACGACGTGGCGCGGCAGCTGCGCGAGGTCGACACCGCCGTGCAGCGCACGAACTGGGAGGCCGACCTCCTGGACTGACCGGGTTTGGACGCGAAGCAGGTAGCCGTCGTGGAGGCGTGCACGACCCGAGAGCCGACGGGCAATTCGGCTCCTCTTCTGGCGCGCCGCGGGCAGGCGCGGGGGTTCGACTCCCCGGCAGACAACGCACGCCCAGCACAGCGCACAGGTGACGAGGCACGGAGCACGGCACACCACCGGGTGCAGATCCACGACGGCGAGGGCGGGCAAGGGGCACTTCGCGTCTCCGGGAGGCTTCCCGCGGCGGCAATTGCGCTGTTGGGCGGCTTCCCGCGGCGTCCAATGCGCCGCTGGGAGGCTTCCTGCGGCGGTTAGTGCGCTGTTGGGTGGGCGATCTCCCGGAGCAGCCAGGCGACGGCCTCGTCGGGGCTGCCCATCACCGGGTATGTCGGGCCGCCGTCGGGAGCGGTGACCGCCCAGCTGCCGACGGCGACGAGCGGCCGCCCGAGCCGCATCGCGAAGCCGATCTCACTCAGTGTCCCCCACCCACCGCCGACCGCGATGAGCCCGTCGGCGGTCCTGGCGATGAGCCCGTTGCGCAGCTCCCCCATGCCGGTCGGCAGCGCCACGGTCAGGAACTGGTTGCCCTCGCTCCGGTCCCCGCCGGGGAGGAGGCCGACGGTGAGGCCGCCCCGCTCGTGCGCGCCGCGGCACGACGCCCGCATGACCCCGCCCAGCCCGCCGGAGAGGACCACCGCGCCCGCCTCGGCGAGCAGCGCCCCGACCCGCTCGGCGACGCGTTCCTGCTCCCCGGTCGCCCGCCCTGCCCCGATCACCGCCACATAGGGTCCCCGCACGTCGGCGACGCTACCCGCCTTTCGCCGCCGTTCACACCGATCGCGCGAGCTCGGCGAGGCGGGTCCAGGCGGGTGACGACGCGCCGGCGGCGAGGGCGGCGAGGCGGGTGACGTCCGGGTCGGCGCCGGTGGAGGGCTCGCCGGACGGGTACCGCTCGGCGTGCCAGCGGCGGGCACGGGCGGCGAGGGCCGGCAGGGACGGGTCGTCGGGTGGGGCGTCGAACGCGGCGTCGTACGCGAGGTAGATCGCCTGGAACTCGGGGTCGTCGAGGGCGTCGAGCTTGTCGGTGATCCAGCCGTCCGCCGGCCGCGGTGAGACGGCGTGCAGCAGCACCCAGATGTCGCGCTCCAGCAGGACGGCGCGGTCGCTCACCCCGAGCGCGCGCAGCCGGTCGAGGTAGGCGGCGACCTCCTCGCTGACGAACAGGCGGTCGCCGGTCCGCAGCTGGGCGACGCGGTCCCGGCTGCGTTGGATCTTCTCGGCCTGGCGGCGCAGGTCGTGGTCGATCTCAGCGATCGCCGCGGCGAACTCCGCGGGGGCCGCGGCGAGGAGCTCCTTGACGCGGGCGAGCGGCACGCCCGCGTCGGCCAGGGTCTTGATCTGCACGAGCTGGATGGCGTGGGCGGCGGTGTAGCGGCGGTACCCGGACTCGTCGCGGGACGGCTCGGGCAGCAGGCCGCGCGCGTGGTAGTGGCGAACGGCCTTGATGGTCACGCCCGCGTAGTCGGCGAGCCGGCCGATGGTGAGCAGGTGCCGTTCGTCGCTCATGTCCCGCATCCTGTCAGCGTGGACCGGGCCGTCGGTGCCCCGCATCCTGTCAGCGTGGACTGGGCCGTCAGCGCCCCGCATCCTGTCAGCGCGGACCGGGCCGTCAGCGCCCCGCATCCTGTCAGCGCCGACCGGCCGTCAGCGCCCGGACGGGACGCGGCGGGTCATGCGGCCGCCCGAGCAGCGGTGGGTGGGGCCGTCCGGGCCGTCTCCGTGGTACGACACGAGGTACTGGCGCGACGTCAGATCGAGGTCGCCGAGCGGCAGGCCGGCGGGTGCGAACAGGTCGGCGCCGACCGGTTCGTACCGCAGCGGCGGAACCACGAACGGGCCGCCGACGAACCCCGTGAACGTGGCCTCCTGCACGGCGTCGGCGGGTTCGTAGGTGATCCGCTCCTCCAGCTGCCCGTCCACGACGCTGACCTCGATGCGCAGCTGGTCCGACCGGTAGGTGCCCACGTAGCGCGACAATGCAACGTCTGTTGGATTCAGGGCCACCGGCGCGGCCGGCAGCAGCGACGACAGCAGCGCGTCGTGCAGCGACAGGGCGCGCGCGTCGTTGCCGTACGCGGCGAACACCAGGCCCTCCGAGGGCGCGACGGCGAGCACCGCGACCCCGCCCGGCGACGCCCCGGACATCGTCAGCACGGTCGTGCCGCCCAGCTCACGCACCAGCCAGCCCATCCCGACCGGCGGCACGTTCGGCGTGCCCAGGTCGTGGGCGACCGTGCGCATCAGCTCCGCCGAGCGGGCCGAGATCGCCGGTGTACCGCCGCCGGCGAGATGCGCCCGGCCCAGCGCGAGCAGGTCCCCGACGGTCCCGATCGGCGTGCCGCCGGCCGGTGCCCACGTCGCGGGGAGCGTGAACATGCCGGTGGTCCGCACCGTGCCGGTGACCGGGTCGGCGAAGTGCCCGACCGCGGTGCCGCGCAGGATCGCCTCCTCCGCGGACGTGCACGCATCGGTCATGCCCGCCGTCGCGTACACCTCCCGCCGCAGCAGCTCGTGATACGGCGTCCCGGTGACGACCTCCAGCATCCGCCCGGCGACAATCATGCCGCCGTTGGAATAGCTGACGAGCTCGCCCGGCTCGAACAGGGTCCCGCACTGCCGGCCCAGCCCGTCCAGGTAGATCCGCAGCGCGTCGGGGCCGCACCCGGCCGGGAAGAACAGGTCGGCGTCGATCCCACTCGTGTGTGTCAGCAGGTGCCGCACGAGGATCCGGCCGGCCGCGCCGGGCGTGGTGAGCGTGAACTCTGGCAGGTACGTCACGACCGGCGCGTCCAGGTCGACGGCGCCGAGCTCGACCTGCCGCAGCACGAGCATGGTCGTCATCACCTTCGTGATGGAGCCGAAGAGGAACCGGGTGTCGCCGCGCATCGGCGCGCCGGTGGCGGCGTTGGCCACCCCGTGCGCGACGATGTGCTGCCCGCCGGCGTGGTGTACGCCGGCGACGTAGCCGGGGATGTTCGTGGTGTCGCAGAAGGCCGCGACCCGCTCGCTGATGTGCGCCATGTCGGTCATGCCGCCCATCGTCGGACCCTGCCCCAAGGTCAAGGTCAAGCCCGCGTTCAGCCCTGTTGCGTCGGCACTCAGCCTTGTTGCGTCGGCACGACGATGATCTCGGCCAGGTTCACGCGGGCCGGTGCGGCCGTCGCGTAGGCGATCGCGTCGGCGACGTCCTCCGGCGTGAGCACCTCGATCGAGTCGCGCCACTGGGCGAGCTGGTCGCGCTGGGCGGTGTCGCGCATGCCGTCGCCGAGCTCGGTGAGCACGAAGCCCGGTTCGACGTTCTTGACCCGGACACCGCGCGGGCCGAGCTCCGCCCGCAGGTTGCGGGTGAGGTGCGCGACGGCGGCCTTCGTGGCCGTGTAGACGCTGTAGTTCGGGAAGACCATGTGCCCGCCCACGGACCCGACGTGCACGAGGTCCGCCGCCCGGCCGTCCGCGGCCGCCGCGAGCAGGTCGTCGATGAACGCGCGGCCCGTGTGCAGCAGCCCGCTGACGTTCGTCGTGATCATCTCCTGCCACTCGGCGGTCTGCGCGGCCTCGAACGGCGCGGCGAGCATGACCCCCGCGTTGGCCACGACGAGGTCCACCCGGCCGAACGCCTCGCGGATCGTGGCCGCGGCGGCCCGCATCGCGTCGAGGTCGCCGACGTCCGCGGCGACCGGCAGCGCGCTGCCGCCGATCTCGGCGGCGAGGTCCTTGAGGCGGCTCTCCCGCCGCCCGACGAGCGCGACGGCCGCGCCGCCGTCCGCCAGACGCTTCGCGGTCGCCGCGCCGATGCCGCTGGTCGCTCCGGTGACGACGGCGACCCTGTTGGTGTTTGTCATGCCTCCACCGTCGGCGCCTCGGCACAATCCATCCAGGACGGGATTTACCTGGGAGTACCACGGCCAGGCAACCGCCGTCCGAGCCGCCTACGCTGGACGGATGCACAGCGACAACCGGCTCGGCGAGTTCCTGCGGGCGCGCCGCGAGGTGACCCGGCCCGAGGACTTCGGCCTGCCCGAGCCGGCCCGCCGCCGCACCCCCGGCTTGCGCCGGGAGGAGGTCGCCCTGCTCGCCGGGGTCAGCGCCGACTACTACGTGCGGCTCGAGCAGGGCCGCGAGAAGCACCCGTCGGACCAGGTGATCGATGCCCTGGCTCGCGTGTACACGCTGAACGACGAAGGCATCGCGCACCTGCGGGAGCTGGCCCGCCCGGCATCCCGCCCGCGGCGCCGCCCGCGCCAGCCGGAGCGCGTCAGCGCGCACCTGCTGCGCCTGCTGGACCTGTGGACCGAGACGCCCGCCATGGTGGTCGGCCGCCACCTGGACGTCCTCGCGAACAACGCCCTCGCCGCGGCCCTCAACCACTGCTCGGTCAAGGGCCAGAACCAGGTCCGCGCCGTCTTCCTGGACCCCGCCACCCGCCGGATCTACGCGGACTGGCCGAAGGTCGCCGCCGAGACCGTCGCCAGCCTGCGCGCCACTGCGGGCGCCGACCTCGACGACCCCCGCCTCACCGACCTCGTCGGAGAGCTGTCGCTGAAGAGCGAGGACTTCCGCCGCCTGTGGGCCCGCCACGACGTGGCCGCGAAGACCGCCGGCACGAAGCGCTTCGTGCACCCGATGGTCGGGGAGCTGACCCTGTCGTTCGAGACCTTCACCGTCAACGGCGCCCCCGGCCAGCAGCTGCTCGTCTACCACGCCGAGCCCGCCACCCCGTCCGCCCAGGCGCTGCGCCTGCTCACCACCATGACCACCGACCTGCCCACCACCGTCCCGGCCTAGGATGGGCTGGCGTGGAACACTTCACCCGCCCGGACGGGCTGCCCCCGGTCAACGGCTACAGCCACGCGGTCCACTTCTCCGGTGAGTTCGTCGCCGTCTCCGGCCAGGTGCCGTTGGATTCCGCCGGCGGGCTCGTCGCCCCCGGCGACCCGGAGGCCCAGATCCGCCAGGTGTTCGCCAGCCTCCTGGTGCACCCCGCGTTCCGCGTGGAGGTCGACGCCCTCGCGACCGTCTGACGCGGCCGTAATCCCCGGCCGGGTGGATATTCTCGTGGCATGGATCTCGGGACAGGTGGCGGGGTAGCGGGACCGATCCGGACGGCGCCGGCTCCGGTGGACCGGTTGACGCTCGTGAACAGGGTCGACGCCGGCGACTGGGCCGTCGAGCTCCCGCGGCCCGTCTTCCTCCGCAAGGGCGAGCAGGTGTGGGTGGACGGCGGCGCGGTCTGCGTCGGCCGTCCGGACGGGGACGTCGTCCGGCACGAAGGCAGCGGCTATTGGATTTGCGGTAGGGGCTTCCCGTGGCGAGGTCAGTTGTAGAAGGTGCTGCTGCCGTAGTGCAGCGGGGTGCCGTCGAGGATGACGGGGTGGCCGGGCGGGAGCGGGGGGCCGTCGAGGGCGGGGATCGTGATCCCGGTGAGGTCGGGCGGGCAGAAGTCGTCCCCGTCGTCGCCCTCGTCGTCGTCGGAGACCGTGGCGAGCAGGTCGATGCTGACGTCGAGCCGGCTGTCGCGGTACACCTGCAGCGCGCAGGAATCGGTCCAGCTCGGGTTGACGTCCAGGGTGTCCAGGACGCGCAGCAGGTCGGCGTGGTCGCTGAGGACGAACCAGTCGGTGGCCGTGTCGTTGTTGTTCACCATCGAGGTGCGGCGGACGACGTACCAGCTGTACATGGCCAGTACGGTAGCGCCGTGGACCTCGAGGGACTGCGGCAGGCGGCGGAGGCCGGTGGTGCGGGGGCGGCGCGGGAGCTCGGGCACCGCCTGTGCGTGCTGGAAGGGGCGTCGTCGCTCGAGACGCCGGACGACGTGCCGGAGGCGGAGGGGTGGCTGCGGCGCGCGCTGGCGGCCGAGCCCGCCGACCCGGTGACCGCGACCCTGCTCGCGGGGCTGTTGCTGCGGCAATTCCGCACCGTGTTGGAATTTTCGCCACTGTACGACGGCACCGGCAACCGACAGGCCTGGCTTCGCAGCCTGTGGGGGCGTCGCGCCGAGGCGTTCGAGCTGTACGGCCGGGCGCTGGACGCCGACCCGGCGCACGCGGCCGCCGCGAACGGGATGGCGCTGCTGGTCCTGGACGAGTCCACGACCGACGACTTCGTCTGCTACACCGGCGAGGACGAGCCCGAGGACCTCGACGCGCAGGATCCCGCCTGGCGTGCGGAGGTGGCGCGCCGGCTCCGGGCGCTGCTGGCGCTGCGGCCGCGGGACACGATGGCCGCGGCGCACCTGGCCGCGGTCCTCGGCGAGCCTTCACCCAGCCAGGAGGAGGTGCCGGCCGGAGCCGCCGAAGATCGTTAGGGCGTGCTGATGGCGCGGGCGGACGAGGAGAGCACTGCGGCCGGGATCTACGGCGTCATCGTCAGCGCCGCCGTCATGGCCGCGTCGCACGCCCACACCGCGGCCGCCACCGCCGTCGCGGTCGTGGTGACGCTGCTCGTGTACTGGAGCGCGGAGCGCTACGCGCGGCTGGTCGCCGAACGGATCCACGAGGGGCACCGCCCGGCCTGGGCGGTGGTCCGCCGGCAGCTCGCGAGCGGCTGGGAGATGGTGACCGCCTCGGCGGTGCCGGTGGCGGTGCTCGTCGCGGCCGACCTGGCGGGCCACTCGCAGCTGTGGTCCGTGGTCGCCGCCCTGGTCTGCTCCACGCTGCTGCTGTGCCTGGCGGGCTGGGAGGTCGGCCGGCACGGGCGGCTGAGCCGCGCCGAGCGGGTGGTGTCGGCGGCCGTCGCCGGCAGCTTCGGCGTCGCACTGATCGTCCTGAAGACGGCCCTGCACTAACTGTGCGCCGGTCCGGCACTCGGAGCGGCCGGACCGGCGGGGCGTCAGAGTGAACAGTTCTCCGTGAGGACATCCGCGGGCTGCAGGTCGTCGGGGTCGAACCGGGTCCGCCAGGTCTTGCCGTCCTCGAAGGTGATCTCGACCTCGTGCTCGGCGACGAACCGGGCGGACTTCACCCTGATTTCCGGGGTGTCACCGAAGGTGGCCTCGACGCAGATGAGGGGGCGGGCGGACTCGCGGGTCAGGATGCCGTCGGGGCGACCCACCCGGAGCTGCTGACGGAAGATGATGTCCGACTCCTCCAGGCTGACGAGCTGGAACCTGCCGCTCGGCGAGGCGGCGAGTACGGTGCGGTCCCAGTGGGGGTCGACCAGCAGGGCGAGAAGGAAGCCGCCGACCGCGACGATCAGGGTCAGCACGGCGCTGCCGACCCCGACCGCGATGGCAGCGCTCCGGTTCCGGATGATCAGCACGGCGACGACCCCACCGGCGAGCGGCGCCAGCGTGAGGGCACCGGCGAACCAGTACCCGCCAAAGCCGAGCACCACGAAGTGCCACGGGTTCCAGGCGGCCACGGCGGCGACGATGATAAGGACGGCGGCCACGGCGATGATCGTGAGGGCGGCGCGGACGCGGGTGGGGCTGAGCGGGGTTATAGGTGCGCGAGGCGTTGTGAACGAGCTCATGCGCGCGATCGTCGTCAGTGCCGTCCGGCCACGCCGCCCTCAGTCGCGATCATGACAGAAAGCGGCGGACCATGCCTGCGGCGAGAGGGGCGTCGGCGAAGGCACCCGCGGCGAGTCTGGCGGCAACGGTACGACGGACCATGGCGTCCGCTACGGACGGGAAGTGGCGGGCGACGGCCATCTCGAAGCGGCCGCGGCGGGTCGTGGCGACCGCTCGGGGCGCCTTGCGGGCGGTGGCGGCGCGCACGATCGCGGTGACGACCCCGTCGGCCGGCTCCAGCCTGGACACGCCCTGCAGTGACAGGCCGGCGGCGGCGGTCGTGTCGTGGATCGGGGACGCGACCATGCTCGGGTAGACCACGCTGACCCCGACGTGGGTGCCGACCTCGAGGCGCAGCGCGTCGGCGTACGCGACGAGGGCCCGCTTGCTGACGCCGTACGCGGCCGCGAGGGGCAGCGGCAGCACGGCCATCCTGCTGGCGACGAACACGACCCTGCCGCGGGACGCCTCGAGGGCCGGCATGGCGGCGGCGGTCGTGCGCCACGCGGCGAGGAGGTTGACGTCCAGCTGCCGCGCGACGACCTCGTCCGGCGGCAGCTCGGCGGGTGCGGGACCGCCGACGCCGGCGTTGTTGACGAGCAGGTCGAGGCCGCCGAGCCGGTCGACGGCCGCGGCGACGGCGCCGGGGACCGCGGTGGCGGAGGTGAGGTCGCAGGCGAGGACGGGCACCGGCCCGGCGACGGCGACGAGGTCGATGCCGACGACGGACGCGCCCGCCGCCGTGAACCGCTCGCCGAGCAGCTTTCCGAACGTGCCGTTGGCGCCCGTGACGACGACCCGCCGCCCTCGCAGCGCGCTCACGTGCCGGCTCCGCCGCCGGGCGCCTGCCGTGCGCCACCGTCTGCTCGCATCTCGCCGCCTTCTGCCCGCGTCTCGCCACCGTCTGCTCGGATCGGACCGCTGGGCGCTGGATTCTGGGTGGCCGCCGCGCGTTTGCGGCCGGTGGCCAGTTCGCGGGCGGCGAGGTCGAGGTAGGCGTCGAAGTCGATCCGCATCGCCGGGCGGCGCTCGCCCCACCTGTCCCGTGCCGCGCGCAGCTCGGCGGCGCAGTCCTTGCGCTGCGCGGCGAGCGGTGGCAGCGCGTAGGTGCCCGCGAGGTGCCCCGCGACCAGCCTGGCCTGGGCCTCCACGACCGGCAGCGCGGCGCCGGTCGACTGCATCAGCCCGACGAACATGAGGCCCGGCGCGTCGAGGTGGAACACGTGCCGGTAGAGCGGCAGCCGGTCCGCGCCCTCGCCGAGCAGCGCCGGGTCGAGGAACGGCACGTCGACGCGGTAGCCGGTACACCAGACGACGACATCGACGGAATCCCTGTTGCCGTTGGAAAAAATGACGTCATCGCCGTCGAAACGGTCGATCGCCGGGCGCACCTCGATCTCGCCGTGGGTGATGCGCGGCAGGAGGGCGTCGGACAGCGTGGGGTGGTCCTGCAGGAAGCCGTGGGCGGGGGCGGGCAGGCCGTACCGTTGCGGCGGCCCGACGGCGAGCCGCAGCATCGTCTGGCTGATGCGCTGCCGCGCCCGCCACGGGAGGCGCTTCGCGAGCGCGCCGTTGAGGGTGTCGGACGGGCGGCCGAACAGGTACTTCGGCACGATCCAGACGCCGCGGCGCACCGACAGCAGGGTGCGCGTGGCGGCGTGCGAGGCGTCGACGGCGATGTCCATGGCGGAGTTGCCGCCGCCGACGACGAGCACCCGGCGGCCCTGCAGCTGCTCGGGGCCGCGGTAGTCGTGGCTGTGCAGCTGGGTGGCGGTGAGGTCGCCCGGGTGCGGCGGGTCGGGCAGCCGGGGCACGGTGTTGTGCCCGCTGGCGACGACGACGGCGGCGGCCGTCACCTCGACCGTCCCTTGTGGACCTTCCGCCGCGACCTCCCAGGTGCCGTGCCGCGTCTGGTGAACGCGGGTCACGACGTGCCGGTGGCGGATCCGTTCGTCGAGGCCGAACGTGCGGGCGTAGTCGGCGAGGTACGCCGCGACGCTCGCGTGACCGGGGTAGTCGGGCCAGCCGGCCGGCATCGGGAAGTCGGCGAACTCGGTGCGGGTGCGGCTGGTGTTGAGGTGCAGCGTCCGGTACGCCGACGAGTGCGGGCCGCCGAGCACCCACAGCCCGCCGGGCCGGTCACCGGCGTCGAAGCAGATCGCCGGCACCCGCGCGTCGGCGAGGGCCTTGAGCGTGGCGAGCCCGGCCGGCCCGGCGCCGATGACCACCACCCTGTATTCCAACACGCGTTGGATTCTGCGCGCCGGCCACCGGGGGCGTCAAGGCTGCCCGTACATGCGGTCCAGCCAGCGGTGCACGAACGCCCGCAGCGCGAACCGGGAGTCCTCGGTGACCTCGCCGTGCAGCGCCGTCACCGTGTGGGCGTGCACGGCCCAGATGAGGCTGCGCACCGCGAGGTGCGGCTGCGGCTCGTGCAGCACCCCGGCCCGGTGCGCGGCGGCCAGGACCGCCTGCACCTGCTCGTACAGCGGCGTCGAATACTGCTCGTCGACGCCCGCGTGCCGGTCGGGGTCCAGCCACCGGCGCAGCCACAGGCCGGTGGTCTCGGGCCGCTCCTGCAGGAAGTCGACGAACGCGTCGAGGACGCGGTGCAGCCCCTGCATGTCGTAGGCGCCCTTGATGACCGGCTCCAGGGCGCTGCGCTCGGCCTCGAAGACCGCCGCGAAGCAGGCCTGGTAGAGCGCGGCCTTGCTGCCGGCGTGGTGATGGACCGTGGCGACGTCGACGCCCGCCGCCTCCGCCACGGCCCGGACGCTCACCGCGTCGAAACCGTGGCGCGCGAACAGCTTGGTCGCCGCCCGCACGATCACCTCACGGGTGCCTGCCATGTCTGCCGCGCGGGGCCGCCCGGGGCGCCGGCGCGTGCTGTTCAGATCGTCCATCGTCGCCTATTATCCATCGCACGTTGGATTACGGGAGCGTGGTTCATGTCGAACGTCCGGCTGCCGCTGCGCGGTCTCATCCCGTTCGCGACCGGCTCCGTCGGCATGGGCGTGTGGGTCACCGTGCCCGGCCTGCTCCTGCTGTACTTCCTCACCGACGTCCTCGCCGTCACACCGCTGCTCGCGGGGTTCGTCCTGCTCGCACCGAAGATCCTCGACGTCGTCCTGCACCCGTGGGTCGGCCGGCTCTCCGACGCCGACCTGGCCCGCCGCGGCCACCGGCGCCGGCTCATGCTGGCCGGCAGCGCGCTCGCCGTCGCGTTCGCCGCGCTCTTCGCGGTCCCCGGCCTGCGCGGCGCTCCGGCGGGGCTGTGGGTCGCGGTCGCGTTCATCGCCGGCAACCTCCTCTTCGCCGCGTACCAGGTCCCCTACCTTGCCACTCCCGCGGATCTGCGCATCGACTACCACGAGCGCACCCGCCTGATGGGCTTCCGCATGGTGGTCCTCACCGTCGGCATCCTGCTCAGCGGCGTGGCCGCCCCCTTGCTCGCTTCCCTGCTCGGGTACGCCTGGATGGGCCTGCTGCTCGGTGTCGCCATGTTCGCCGCGATGCTGGTCGGCATCCTCGGCGTCCGACGACTTTCGGCAGCGGCTCCGGTACAGCCTGCCGCAGGCACGCGGCACGGGTTGCTGGCCTCGCTGCGGGACCGGCAGTTCCGCACCCTGGTCGCGTCCTACCTGGCGATGTCGACCACGACGCACCTGGTCCTCGCCGCCGTGCCCTACTTCGCGGAGTACGAGCTGGGCCGCCCCAAGCTCACCACCGTCCTCGTCGCCGCGTTCGTCGCCCCGGCGATCCTCGCCACGCCGGTCTGGGTGGCCGTCGCCCGCCGGATCGGCAAGCAGCGCGGCCTGCTCGTCGCCCAGGTCGCGTTCGTCGCCGGCTCGCTCGTGCTCGCCCTCGGCGGCGCCGCGGGCCTGCCCCTGATCGTCGCGGCGGTCGCGGTCCTGGGCGTCGCGTTCGCCGCCATGCAGCTGCTGCCCTTCTCGATGCTCCCCGACGTCATCGCCGCCTCCGGCCCCGACGGCACGACCCGCGCGGGCGGCTACACCGGCGTCTGGACCGCGGCGGAGGCGACCGGCGGCGCGCTGGGGCCTTATGTGTACGCGGCCTGCCTCGCCCTCGGCGGCTTCGCGGCCAGCGCCGCCGGCGAGCACGTCACACAGACGCCGTCGGCCCTCGCCGCGGTCCGCTACGGCTTCGCCCTCGTCCCGGCCGCCCTCATGACCGTCGCCGTCCTGCTCCAGCGCCGCTACCGCCTCGACGCGGACCGCTGACACTCTCCGCGTCCGGGGTGTGCAACCCTTTGCGGGCCGATCGCGTCAAGAACAGTGCGTCGGCGTGATGTGATCATGCACCGGAGGTGACCGCTGTGACCGGACTGTCCCGCAGGCGCCTGCTCGGCGCCGGGCTCGCCGCGACCGGCACGGCCCTCGTCGCGGGCGGCTCGGCGGGTCCGCCGCTCTCTCCGGCTCCGCACCGCGGCCCCCAGCCCGTCCCCGGGGCGGCCGCCTCCACACAACCCTCGCCCCCGGCGCCGTCGCCCTCGCTGCCGCCGATGCCGCCGCTGGACCGGCCGGTGTTCACGCTGGAGGAGTACCGCAAGCTGAGGCCCGGCCCGCCCTTCCCGGCGAACGCGGTGGCCCTGACCATCGACGACGGCCCGCACCCCAGGTGGACGCCGAAGGTGCTCCGGCTGCTGGACCGCTATCACGTGCCGGCCCTCTTCTGCCTCATCGGCAACCAGGTCCTCGGCCACGAGAACGTCGCCAAGGACCTCGTCGCCGCGGGCCACCACGTCGCCAACCACACGTGGAGCCATCCGGCGAAGCTCGCCCAGTTCGACCCGGGCCGCGTACAGCAGGAGATCGACCGCGCGCAGGACAAGATCTACTCGACCACCGGCAAGCTGCCGACGATCTTCCGATCCCCCGGCGGTGCCGTCTCCCCCGCCGTCCTCGCCGCCGCGGCCCAGGCCCGGATGCTGCCCATCAACTGGACCAACGACCCCCGCGACTGGACCCAGCCCGGCACCCGCTCCATCACCGACCACCTCCTCGCCGCCCGCCCGGGCCAGATCCTGCTCTGCCACGACGGCGGCGGCGACCGCGCCCAGACCTGCGCCGCACTGGAGACCGTCATCCCCGCGCTGCAGGCCCGCGGCTACCAGTTCGTCATCCTCGACTGAACCCGAGCACCGCCTCGACCACCGTGTCCAGCGGCGCGACTGTGTCGACCGCGAGGTGCGGATCGGTCCACGGCGCATACGCGAGGGCCTCGACGTGCACCCACGTCGGCTCCGGCAGGTGCCGCAGCCCCCGCCGCCGGCCTTCCAGACGCCGGCGGTGCTCCTGCCGGTCCGAGCACGTGAGCACCACGAACTGCAACCCCGACCCGGCCCGCGCCGCAGCGCCGCGCCACGTCTGCCGGGCGGGTTCGCTGTCGTTGACGGCGTCGACCACGACGATCCGGCCCAGCGCCAGGTTCTGCTCGGCGAACGCCCTGGTCACCTCGTACGCCGCGACGCCCGTCTCCCACCCCGCGGCCAGCCCGGCGCCGAGCATCGCGTCCTCGGCCTCGTCGATGGACAGCTGCACCGCACCCAGCCCGGCGGCAACCCCCGCGGCCACGGCACTCTTCCCGGTCCCCGGCAATCCAGATACGACGATCAGCACACCGCATCGTCGCAGAACTGCCGCCGGGCGGCTCGCTCGATGCACCCTGTGTCGCGCGTCACACGATGGTGATGTCGAGCTTGGCCTGCGCGCCCCGACCTCCAGGTGACAGCGTCGGTACCACAAGGAGGAGCGAGCCATGCGGAAGATCATTTACTGGGTGCACACGTCGGTCGACGGGTTCATCGACGGGCCGAACGGGGAGTTCGACTGGACGACCATGGGCCCGGGGCTGTCGGCGTACTCCGAAAGCCTCGACCAGCGGGTCGACACGCTGCTCTTCGGACGGCCCGTGTGGGAGATGATGGTCGGCTTCTGGCCTGACGCGGAGTCGATGACGGACGATCCGCACGTCACCGCCTTCGCCCCGTTCTGGCGCGCGACCCCGAAGATCGTCTTCTCCCGGACGTTCGAGGGCGACGCGTGGACCAGCCGCGTCATCAGCGACAACCTGCGCGACGAGGTGCTCGCGCTCAAGGCGGAGCCCGGCGCCGACCTCCTGCTGACCGGCGGCGCGTCGCTCGCCGCCGCCCTGACGGACCACGGCCTCATCGACGAATACCACGTGGCGGTGCACCCGGTCGTCCTGGGCGGCGGCCGCCGCCTGTTCGCCGAGCCGAAGCAGCGCCTCAACCTGCGCACCGTCGCCTCCACCCTCGTGGACGGCGCCGTTCCCGTGACGCACTACGAGCCGTCCGTCTGAACCACGCCCGACCCGCGCCGTCGACCATGGGAAGTCCCGCGGTCGGCGGCTACCGCGCCCTGAAAGCCAGCGCGGCCGCAACGCCGGCGGGGGCCGAACAGACCCCGGCGGCCGCCGGAAACGCCTGCAAGCTGCGCACTGTCTCGTCGGTCGCCACCGCCCCGCCGGGCCGGGCGGTGCCGGGCCGGGCGGTGCCGGGCCGGGCGGTGCCGGGCCGGGCGGTGCCGGTGCTTTGTCGACAACGGCTCGGCCGGGTCTCCACGTACCGTGGCAGGCGCGGCTCGTCCGAGGGCCTGGAGTTCGACGGCATCATCGTCGTCGCTTCGCGCGCTCGATCACCTCACCGCCGACCGAGGGCTCCGCGCTCACCGCACTGAACGCGCCGCCTCCGTGATGTGACCCCGCAGGTCCGCGTCGACGGCGACCGGGCTCAGGCCGGCCGAAGCTAAGCCGAAGCTAATCGGACCGCCACCCGGAGCGCAGAGGCTCGGTCGTGCACCGCACGAGGACGGCGGCGCGGCGCAGAACGAGGGGCAGCTACGCCCGGCTCCAGCAGGTCAGACATCGAGGAGCTCCACGGTCACCGCGGCCGTGTCGCCGACGTCGAGGGACTCGGCCTTGCGGACCGGGCCCTTGACCGGCAGGACGTAGGGGCCGCCGCCGCTGCCCGGGAAGATCGACGTCTTCCAGGTCGTGCCGCCGATGCTCACCCGCACCCGCAGCGACCCGAAGCCCCGCTTCACCGAACCGGTCAGGTCACGGATGTCCTCCGACTCGTCGACCGGCAGCGTCACGAACACCCACGTGTCCATGCGCCGGGCGTCCCATGCCCACAACTGCGCCTCGAACTCCACCTTCACGCCCTCACCCTCGCACAGGGGTACGACAAAAACTCCCATCGCCCGCCCGAGGATCGATCAAGTTATTCCTTGACAGGAATATTCTCTGTGGAGCATACTTTGCGGCATGGAAGCACTCCTTGCCGCGCTCGCGGACCCGGCGCGCTGGCGGCTGATCAGCCTGCTGGCTGAGCGCCCCCGGTCCGTCGGGGTCCTCGCCCAGCTCACCGGGGCGCGGCAGCCACAGACCACGAAGCACCTGCAGACGCTCGAGCGGGCGGGCATCGTGACCTCGCTGCGGTCCGGGCAGCGCCGCATGTACGCGTTGCTGAGCACCCCGCTGCGCGACCTGGCGGTCGTGCTGGGCGGCCTCGCCGACGCCGCGGATCTCGTCAGCGGCGTCGACTCACTGTTCGAGCGTCACGTGCGCAGCGTGCTCGCCGAGCGGGACGCCGCGGGCGCGTCCGGGTGGGCGGACGGGCGCGCATTCCGGTTCACCCGGGCCCTGCGCGGCGGCCCCGACCTCGTCTGGAGCCACCTGACCGACCCGGAGCTGCTCAGCGACTGGTTGGCACCCGACGGCCTGCGGGTCTCCGGCCTCGTCATCGAGGCGCGGCTGGGCGGGCGGCTCGTCCTGGAATACCGCGACGCCGAGGACACCGACGGCACCGACACGGTCGTGGGCCGCGCCGAGGGCGTCGTGGAGGACGTGCGTCCGGGCGAGCGCCTTTCCTACCGGCTGTCCCCGCTGCTGCCCGACGGTGGGGTCGCGTTCACCTCGCACGTCGACATGGACTTACGACCGTCCGAGACCGGCACCGACCTCGACGTCCACTACCGCATCACCGGCAGCACCGTCGACTCAGCCGACTTCATCGCCGGCATCGAGCTCGGCTATGGCCAGAGCCTCGACAAACTCACCACCGCCATCGACACGAGGAGCACCGAATGACCCGCCGGATCGTCACCAACATGAGCCTGTCCCTCGACGGCCGCTACGCCGCGCCCGACAACCCCATCGACATGCGCTGGGTGATGCCGTATGCGATCACCGACGTTGCCCGTGACCACCTGACGAAGCTGTGGGAGCCGGCGACGACGGCGCTCCTCGGCCGGGTCAACGCGGAGGGCTTCCTCGGCTTCTGGCCCACGGTCATCGACATGGAGGGCGCCGACCCGCGCGACGAGGGCTTCGCGAAGTGGCTCGTCGACGCCGACAAGGTCGTGCTGTCCTCGACGCTGCGCGAGGCTCCCTGGGAGCGCACCACGGTCGTCGACAAGCCCACCGCCGAGGTGGCCGCGGACCTGAAGGCCACCGACGGCGGCGACATCCTCGTGCTGTCCAGCGCCAGCGTCATCAAGGCCCTCCTCGCCGCCGACCTGGTCGACCGCCTGGCGCTCACCATCTTCCCGGTGTTCCTCGGCGGCGGTCCGCGCCTGTTCGACGACGGCCTCCCTGCCGGTCAGTGGTCCCTGACCAGCCAGGCGGCGGGCGAACACGGCACCCTCGCCCTCGTCTACGACCGGGCCCGCTGACCGACGCCCGCCCCACCAAGGCCCACCACGCGGCGCCTGGGCAACCCGCGGCGGGCAGCACCGGCCACCGTGAGCTTCCCCCGCGCGAGTGGGCAGGCCAGCCAGGGCAGGCCAGCGCGAGTGGGCAAGCCAGCGCGAGTGGGCAAGCCAGCCAGGGCAGGCCAGCGCGAGTGGGCAAGCCAGCGCGAGCAGCCCAGCGCGAGCGAGCCGGGGCAAGCCAGGGCGAGCAAGCCAGGGCAGGCCAGGCTACGCGTGGCAGGAGACGCGGGCGATGAGCGTGTCGTCCGGCAGTGTGTCGAGGTAGGCGGTCATCGCGGCGACGTGGGTGTCCCAGCCGCGGTCCGCGGTGTGCTGGGTGAGCCACTGCCCGTCGAGGGTCAGGTACGCGTGGGTGGTGAAGGCCTGGGTCGAGGCGCGGGCGATGAAGGCGGCGCGGTCATCGCCGAAGTGCGTGACCGGGTCGGCCAGCAGGACCGAGAAGGTGAAGTACCGGTGACGCTGCGTCACAGCAGCCTGGGCCACCTCCTGGATCGCCGGTTGGAGCATGAACTCGGACTGTTCGGTGAAGTGGGTGCGGGGCAGTGCCGGCGGGTGGGTGCGGACGACCTTCGCCCACGCGTCCCAGGCGCCGGATGCCTCGCGGCCCGCGGCGGCGCGCATCTCGTCGAAGTCGACGAGGCGTTTGGGGGCGGCGGCGACGACACCCACGGGTGCGAGGCGGACGACCGCCGGGTCGCGTCGCCGCCAGCGGCGCAGCGGCAGGGCGTCGCTCGACGGGAGCGTCCACGAGTCCCAGCCGGCGGCCGGGTCGAACGGGTCGTGGGCGTAGTCGTTCAGGTCGTACGGGGCGAGCGCCGCCGACAGTGCGGGTGCGAAGGGGGCGCCGCCGAGGGCGGGCAGGAAGACGGTCGTGACGTACCTCACGGCAGCGGATCATACGGATCTACCCCTGACGGGTTTGGGGCTCACCCGTCAGGGGTACATCGATCCCTGCACAAAAGGAGGGAGCACGGATGCTGTCGCACGACGAACGCGATTACGACGACGACCTCTGGATGACTGAGGAAGAGCCTGTCAGCGGTCCGTACCGGGACGGGCGCCCCATCCTCTAGACGGCCACTCGCTCTTTCTCGAGTGAGGGTCTGGTGGTCCGGCCGAGGGCGCTGGGCCACCACATGCGTTCGCCGACGTCGAGGTTCAGTGCGGTGACGAGCACGGACCGCACGACGATCGTGTCGAGGAGCACTCCGAACGCCACCGCGAAGCCGATCTCGGCGAAGGCGGTCAGCGGCAGCGTGGCCAGGACGGCGAACGTGCCGGCGAGGACCAGGCCGGCCGAGGTGATGACGCCCCCGGTGGCCGAGAGCCCGATCAGCGCCGCACGGCGGGTGCCGTGCTTGACAGCCTCCTCCCGGACGCGGGTCATCAGGAAGATGTTGTAGTCGATCCCGAGCGCGACCAGGAACACGAAGACGAACAGCGGGAGCGACGAGTCCGCGCCGCCGAAGCCGAAGACGTGTTTGAAGACCAGCGCGCTGACGCCGAGGGCGGCGCCGAACGACAGCACGACGGTCGCCATGAGGATGACCGGGGCGAGCACCGAGCGCAGCAGCAGGATCAGGATGAGCAGCACCACCGCGAGGACGATCGGGATGATCAGGTTGCGGTCGTGCGTGGCGGCGCGCTGCACGTCGAGGTTGACGGCGGTGGTGCCGCCGACCTTCGCCTCGGCACCGGGGACGGCGTGGACCGCGGCACGGACCCGGTCCACGGTGTCGTAGGCCGCCTGGCTGTCGGCCTGGTCGACGAGGTTGCCGGTCACGTACGCGTAGGAGCCCTTGACAGCCGGCTCGCTGACCGAGGCGGGGTCGATACCGGGTACATCCGAGAACGCCGCCCTGGTCGCCGCGGCGGCACCCGCGGTGCTGATGACGACGACAGGGCTGCCCGCGGCGCCGGCGCTGTGCCGGGCCAGGACCTCCTCGCCGACGATCGAGTCCTGGGTGCCGCGGAACGACTCCTTGTTGGTGAGCCCGGTGGCGTCCAGCTGCACGACGCCGATCGTGGCGACGGCCAGTACCAGCGCGGTCACGATCCAGACGCCGCGCGGGCGGCGGGCGATGCGGTCGCCGACGCGGGCCCACAGGCCGGTCGCGGTCGGTTCGACTGAGCCGGCCTTCGGGCGCAGCGGCCAGAAGATCCACCGGCCGCAGATCGTGAGGAGCACGGGCAGCAGGGTCAGCATGACGGCGAGGCCGACCGCGATGCCTATCGCGGCGACCGGGCCGAGGCCGCTGGTCGAGTTGGTCTCGGCGAAGAACAGGCACAGCATGCCGAGCACGACCGTGGCGGCGCTGGCGATGATCGCCGGTCCGGAGCGGTGCAGCGCCTCCGCCATCGCCTCGTGGCGGTCCTCGTGGCGGCGCAGCTCTTCGCGGTACCGCGCGATCAGCAGCAACGCGTAGTCGGTGCCGGCGCCGAAGACCAGGACGGTGAGGATGCCGGCACTCTGCGCGTTCACGACCAGGTCGGCGTGCTTGGCGAGCAGGTAGATGACGGCCTGGGCGGCGACGAGCGCCACGCCGGAGGAGATCACCGGCAGGAGCCACAGCAGCGGGCTGCGGTACGTGATGAGCAGGATGACCACCACGACGGCGATCGTGCCGAGCAGCAGGCTGCTGTCGATGCCCTCGAACGCGGCGCTGGAGTCGGCGGCGTTGCCGGCGGGGCCGGTGACGTGCACGGTCAGCCCGTCGGCGCCCTGCTTGGCGGTGTCTCGCAGCTGGTCGACCAGCGTGCCGGCCTTCGACCAGCCGTCGGCCCCGAGGTTGAGCGGCACGATGATCTGGGCCGCCTGCCCGTCCTTGGTCGGGATCGGTCCGGTGACGGTGCCGTCGAGCGAAGGGACCCGGCCGAACGCCGCCGCATCGGCGGCCATCTTGGCCCGGTCACCGTCGGTGAGGCCGGAGTCACGCTCATACACCACGATCGCCGGGACCGTGTCCGGCGAGGCGAAGCTCGACTGCACGTCGATGACCTGCACGGACTCGGCTCCGCCGGGCAGCCAGGACTTGGCGTCGTTGCGCTCGACATCGGTCAGCTTGCCGGCGAGCGGGCCGGCGAAGGCCGCGACGGCCAGCCAGAAAATCACGAAGACGTACTTGATCCGGCGGCCCGCGACGGCGCCGGCGACAGACTTCCCCATGCGTCGATGCTTGCATAGGTAGCCGCGCTACGCATTGTGACCCAGGACACGCTCTGTAATGCCCCGAGCCTGGGGGTTCTCCAGAGAGCGCTCTCCCGCGTATCGTTCTGTGCGGACCAGCGTGAAAGGAACTCCGTGCCAGCCCCTCTGCCCTACCTCGACCCTTCCCTCGCCGTCGCCGAGCGCGTCGCCGACCTGCTCGCCCGCATGACGCTGCCCGAGAAGGTAGGGCAGATGCTGCAGCTCAACGCGCGTGACGGCGTCCGCCACCTCGTCGAGGACATGCACACCGGCTCGATCCTGCACGCCTCCCCGGAGCGCGTCCTGGAGGCGACAGCGCTCGTGGAGAAGACCCGCCTGCGCATCCCGCTGCTGGTCGCCGAGGACTGCATCCACGGCCACTCGTTCTGGAGCGGCGCCACGATCTTCCCGACCCAGCTCGGCATGGCCGCGTCCTGGGACCCTGAGCTCGTGGAGCGGGTCGCCCGCGTGACCGCCGTGGAGGTCGCCGCCACCGGCATCCACTGGACCTTCTCCCCCGTCCTGTGCATCGCCCGCGACCTGCGGTGGGGCCGGGTCAGCGAGACGTTCGGCGAGGACCCGTTCCTCATCGGCGAGTTCGCCTCCGCGATGGTCCGCGGCTACCAGGGCGACGGCCTGGCCGACCCGACCGCGATCCTGGCCACCGCGAAGCACTTCGCCGGCTACTCCGAGACGCAGGGCGGCCGCGACGCCAGCGAGGCCGACCTGTCGCCGCGCAAGCTGCGCTCGTGGTTCCTGCCGCCGTTCGAGCGGGTCGCCCGGGAGGGCTGCCGCACGTTCATGCTCGGCTACCAGTCGATGGACGGCGTGCCGATCACCGTCAACAGCTGGCTGCTCGACGACGTCCTGCGCGGCGAGTGGGGCTACACCGGCACCCTCGTCACCGACTGGGACAACGTCGGCCGGATGGTGTGGGAGCAGCGGGTCCACGTCGACTACGCCTCCGCTTCGGCCGCCGCCGTCAAGGCCGGCAACGACATGGTGATGACCACGCCGGGCTTCTTCGAGGGCGCCCAGGACGCGGTCACCAAGGGCATGCTCGACGAGTCGGACATCGACCAGGCCGTGCGCCGGATCCTGACGCTGAAGTTCGAGCTCGGCCTGTTCGAGCAGCCGCGCCACCCCGACCCGGACCGGCAGGCGGCGGTGATCGGGTGCGGCCCGCACGCCGCGGTCAACCTGGAGATCGCCCGCCGCAGCCTGGTGCTGCTGCGCAACGACGGCACCCTGCCGATGGCGGGCTCGGGGAAGACCGTCGCCGTGGTCGGACCCAACGCCGACGACCAGCACGCGCAGCTCGGCGACTGGGCCGGCGCGTCCGGGCAGACCGAGTGGCTGCCCGACGGCCACCCGCGCGAGCTGACCCAGACCGTGCTCGACGGCGTGCGCGCCGCCGTGCCCGAGGGCTGGACCGTCACCACCGCGCGCGGCGCCGACATCCTCACCGTCGGCCCGGACCCGGAGGGCGAGTTCTTCCCCGACGGCCAGCCCCGCCCGCACGTCGTGCACCCGTGCACGCCCGACCCGGCCATGATCGCCGAGGCGGTCGCGCTCGCCGAGACGGCCGACTACGTGGTCGCGGTCGTCGGCGACCACATCGAGCTCGTCGGCGAGGGCAAGTCGACCGCCACCCTGGAGCTCATCGGCGGGCAGGTCGCCCTGCTCGACGCGCTCGCCGCCACCGGCACGCCGCTGATCGTGGTCCTCATGAGCTCGAAGCCGCTCGTGCTGCCGTCGTCGGCGCTCAACGCGGCCGCGATCATCTTCGCGGCCAACCCGGGCATGCGCGGCGGCCAGGCGATCGGGGAGCTGCTGCTCGGCGGCATCGAGCCGACCGGCCGCCTGCCGATCTCCTTCGCCCAGCACTCTGGGCAGCAGCCGACGTACTACAACCAGGTCCGCGGCCAGCACGGCAGCCGCTACGCCGACCTGTCGCAGCGCCCGGCGTTCGCGTTCGGGCAGGGCCTGAGCTACACCACCGTCGACTACACCGACCTGCGCATCGAGCAGACCGAGGTGACCGCCGCCGACACGCTGCGTGCCACCGTGACCCTCCACAACACCGGCACCCGCCCGTCGCTGGAGACGGTGCAGGTCTACGTCAGCGACACCATCACGTCGGCGACCTGGGCGGACAAGGAGCTGAAGGCCTACACCCAGGTGCACGTGGCCCCGGGCGAGCGGCGTGACGTGACCGTCGAGCTGCCGGTCGCCTCCTGCACGTTCGTCAACGCGGCAGGTGTACGCGTGGTCGAGCCGGGCGCCTTCGAGCTGCTGGTCGGGACGTCGTCGAGGGACGAGGACCTGCTCCGCGCCGACTTCAACGTCAGCGCGTCGGTGCGTGGCTGAGCCCCACGTCCGCCCGGCCTGATCCGGGAGACTTCCTGCCGCTCTGACGACAAGAAGTCTTCCGGATCACGAGGCAGGGGTCAGAAGCCGGCGACCTGGACGGACTCGACGGCGTCCCAGGCGGCGGCCGCGGCAGTACAGGCGACGACGGCGACAACGGCGAACCTCGGCCATGCCCGGGGGCCCCGGCGGCGGCCGAACATCCACACCGTGACCGCGACGCCGGCGAAGGCCTGCGCGAAGCCTTCGGCCAGGGCCATCCCGCCGAAGTCGCCGGTGACGAAGTGATCGGCGACGATCTGGATGCCGGCGCCCGCGAGAAGGCCGCAGGCCAGCCCGGCGGCGGTCGCGGCCACCGGGGGCCGGTCGGACCGCAGCAGGTGGGCGAGCGCGCCGAGCACGGCCCCGCCCACGACGGACAGCAGCAGCCAGTACGCCATCGCCGTCAGCACCGGCAGGAGGCCCTGCGCGCGCCAGCGGTCCGAGGCCAGGTTCAGGGCGTAGTAGCCGACCGTCGCCGTGGCCAGGACGACGACCGCCGCGGCGACGGCGGTGCGCATCGACCGGGCCGGGAAGGCCGCGACGAACGCGGCGTACCCCCACGCGAACCCGGTGCTGGCCGTCAGCTGCAGCACCGTCCGCAGGTCGCCGTCGAGCAGGTCCGCGGCGAACGAGGCGAACCCGAGCACGCCACCCACCGCCGACGCCCATCCGACGGCCGCGCCCCACCGCTCCCCCATGGAGCCATTATCGGGACAGCGGCAACCTGACGGGTGGCGGCAGCGGCGCCGCGACCGGGTCCGCCTGGAACGACTGGAGCATCAGGGCCGCGAACCGGCGCGACGCCGCGAGCCGCAGCTCGGGCGCGGCGGCCCGGATGCCCTCGTTCGCCATCAGGGCGAGGCTGACGTCCTCGAGGACGAAGTCCCGGCGCAGCCGGCCCGCAGCCTTCGCCCGCGCGACGAGGTCCAGCAGCAGCCGCAGGGTGCGGTCGCGGTCGGCGGCGAGGCCGGCCGACGCGGGCAGCGCCGACATGAACGCCCGGGCGAAGTCGCGGTCGAGCGCGTGCAACTCCATGAGCCGCTCGATCACGTGGCAGAAGCCGCGCCACGGGTCGGCCGCCGCCAGCCCTTCCGCCACGACCGCGGAGCACATCGTCATCTGCTCCGCGAACGCCTCGGTCAGCAGCGCCTCTTTCGTCTGGAAGTGCCGGTAGACCGTGGCGGGCCCGACCTCGGCGCGCCGGGCGATCTCGCGGATCGGCACGTCGGGCCCGTCGGCGGCGAACGCGAGGCGGGCGACGGCGAGGATGCGGCCCCGGTTGTCGCGGGCGTCCGACCGCAGCCGGGCTTTCACTTGTACCGTCACCGCTCTCACTTTAACGAAACGGACGGGGTGGTCCGTTACCGTCGGGCGGCATGCGAGCAGTGCAGTTCACCCAGTACGGGCCGCCCCACGTCGTCCACGTCACCGAGGTCGAGGCGCCACACGCGGGGCCAGGCGAGGTCCGGATCGCCGTGCGGGCCTCCGGGGTCTCGCCCGGGGAGGTGACCATCCGCTCCGGGCGCTGGCGGGACGTGGTGCCGACGACGTTCCCGTACCGGACCGGCTTCGACGCGGCGGGCGTGGTCGACGAGGTCGGGGCCGGCGTCACCGGCGTGCGGGCCGGCGACGAGGTCTTCGGCATGGTGAGCATGACGACCCGCGGCGCCAACGCCGACCACGCCGTCCTGACCGCCTGGGCGCCGAAGCCGGCCGCGTGGAGCTGGGAGGAGGCGGGCGGCGCGGCGGGCAGCGCCGAGACGGCGGTGCGGGTCCTGGACCGGCTCGCGGTCGGCGCCGGCCACACGCTCCTCGTGCAGGGCGCGGCGGGCGCGGTCGGCACCGTCGCCGTCCAGCTCGCCGCCGCCCGCGGCGCCACCGTCATCGGCACCGCGAGTGCGCACAACCACGACTTCCTGCGCACCCTCGGCGCCGAGCCGGTGACGTACGGCCCGGGCCTGCCCGACCGGGTCCGGACCCTGGCGCCCGGCGGTGTGGACGCGGTGTTCGACTGCGCCGGCGGGGCGCTGCCCGACCTCATCGCCATCGCCGGGGACCCGGCCCGCGTGGTCACGATCGCCGACTTCACCGCGGCGGCCCACGGCGTCCACCTGTCGCACGGCGCCCCGGCGGACGCCACCGACGACGCCGTCGGCACCGCCGATCCCCTGGCCGTGCACGCGCTGCCGATCGCGGTCCTGGCCGCCGCCGAAGGCCGCCTGCGGGTGCCGGTCGCGGCGGCGTTCCCGCTCGCCGAGGTCGCGGCCGCCCACGAGCTGAGCGAGACCCGCCACGCCCGCGGCAAGATCGTCCTGGTCCACTGAAAACCGGCTGGCCGCCCCGTGGGGCGGCTGGTTAGGCTCCGCCGCATGTCTGCACCAGTGCGAGCCGTCGTGCTCATCAAGACCCTGCCGGGCCGGCACGACGAGACCAACCGGGCGTTCCGTGCCGGGCCGGCCGAGGTGCTGCTGCTGGCGTCCTGTGGCTGAGCCGAGCACCCGGCCCGCGGTCGTCGACGACGCGTTCGTCACGGCGGCGCACGGGATCCTCGCCGGGCTCGTCGCCGACGGAGCGGCGCTCGGGTGGGTCGAGCCGCCGGACGTGGACGAGGTGGCGGAGCTGCTCGGGCACGTAGCCGCGGCGGTGGCGGACGGGGACGGGGCGCTGCGGGCCGCGTACGACGGCGGGCGGCTCGTCGGGCTCGGCTACTGGCTGCGGTACGCCCGGCCGACCCACCGCCCGCACGCCGACCTGGAGAAACTCGCGGTCGCGGCGGACGTCCACGGGCGGGGCGTCGGGCGGGCACTGACCGCGGCCCTCATCGAGGACGCCCGCCGGGCCGGGATCGAGGTGTTGACGCTCGACGCCCGCGGCGACAACGACGGTGCGCTGCATCTCTACCGGTCGCTGGGCTTCCAGGTGTACGGGCGGCTGCCGCGCTTCGTCGCGGTCGGCGACCGCCGCTACGACAAGGTCCTGCTCATGCTGGACCTGCGGGCGGCGCCCCGGTGAGCGACCGCACGGCGCCGCTCACGCCGGACCTGAGCGCGGCGCCCGGCGTGAGCGGTCGCACGGCGCCGCTCACGCCGGGCGTGCGGCCGGGGTCCAGGTGAGCACGAGGGCGGTCGCGTCGTCCTGCAGCTGGCCGTCCTGGCGGTCGAGCAGGGTCCGCACCAGCCGGCGCATCGTCTCCGCGGGGTGGAGCTGGTCGGCGAGGGCCTTGGTGACGCTCTCGACGAGGCGCTCGACGCCGAACTGCTCGCCGGCCGCGGTGCGCGCCTCGACCACACCGTCGGTGTAGAGCAGCAGCGCGTCGCCCGGCTCCAGGCGCTCCTCGGCGACGACCGGCGCCGGGTCGCCGAGGTAGCCGAGGCCGAGTGGCAGGGCGGTCGGCCCGGCCAGGGTCCGCACCAGCCGCCCGTCGCGCAGGAGCAGTTCCTCGGGGTGCCCGGCGCTGATCCTGCGATAGTCGCCGGTGGTGATGTCGAGCTCGCCGAGGACCGCGGTGACGTAGTCCGCCGGATACTGGGCATGCACCCACTTGTCCACCGACCGGTAGGTGTCGGCGAGGTCGAGCCCGCAGCGGCGGGCGTTGCGGTATGCGCTGATCGCCAGGGACGTCAGCGCGCTCGCCGCGATCCCGTGCCCGACCGCGTCGAAGACGGCGACGTGCAGCACCTCGTCGTTGATGGCGTAGTCGAAGGCGTCGCCGCCGACGTCATAGCAGGGCTCCAGGATCGCCGCGACCGCCGCGCTCGTGGTGGCGAACGTCAGCGGCGGCAGCTGGTTCCAGATGATCTCGGCGGCCAGCTGCATCGGCAGGCGCCGCCGGGTGCGCTCCAGGGCGTCGCCGTAGGTCCTGCGGGTCGCGACGATGCCGGCGAACGCGGCCGCGATGACCCGCAGCTCCTGGACGTCGACGTCGGTGTCCGGCCCCAGGTGGGCGGCGAGGACCCCGAGCCGGTCCGCGCCGCTGACGACGGGCACCCAGATCCGCTCGTCGGCGGCCGGGCCGGCACCGTCCGGGGCACGCACCGGCTCCCCGCCGGTGTACGCACGGCCGGCGAGCGTGCCGTCGATGCGCACCGGCTCACCGGGGGCGCTCCGCCCGCGCGGCAGCGGCAGGAGCTCCAGCTGCCCGTAGTCGACCAGATACAGCTCGACGTCCAGCGCGCCGAGCGCCACCGCGACCCGCGACGCTACCGCCGGCAGGTCCTCGGGCCGGGCATGGTGCAGCGCGTCGACCAGGTCGTGCACCGCCTGCATCGTCCGCGTCACCCTGTCCACCCCGGTCCTGTTGTGCCCACCCGATGGTGCTGCAGCATCGCCGAAACACCAAACGCGGCGTGACCGGCCACCTCTTCGCCGCCGAGCAGCACGCCGCCGCGGAGTGGAGCCGGCTCGACGCCCCGCGGCGCCGGCTCGACATCGCGTTCGCCGCCGCGACCCGGGTCGGCACCGTCTCGGCGGGACGTCGACGGACCCCCTGACGTGAGGCCGGTCACCACCCGGCGCCCGGCCTTCGCCCGTTCAGATGTCGAGGACCACGTCGGTCAGCGGGCGGGCGCAGCAGATGAGCACGATGCCGCCGGCGGGCGGGTCAACGGGCTCCGGATTCGAGGCGAAATCGCCGGACAGCAGGCCGGTCTCGCACGTGTGGCAGACGCCGGTCCGGCAGGACCAGCGGACCGGGACGCGGCAGGTCTCGGCGAGGTCCAGCAGGGTGCCGTCGCTGCCGGTCCAGCCCGCGGTGACGCCGCTGCGCGCGAACGTGACGGATGGGCCGGGCCCCGGGCGTGACCGGGGCGGTCCGGCCACGGATGTGCGTACACCTGGCGTCACCGCTGCAAGAGCGGTGAACTGCTCCCGGTGGATGTCGGCGACGCCGGCGGCGGTCAGGGCGGTCGTGACGTCGTCCATGAACCCGGCCGGCCCGCAGACGTAGGCGACCGCCGACGGCGGCAGGTCCAGCCCGCGCAGGACGGTCGCGTCGAGGCGGCCTTCCCGCGCGCCGCCGAGCAGGTCCTGCGGGCGGGGGCGGCTGTAGCAGATCACCTCGCGCGCCGACGGCAGCGCGCCGAGCAGCGCGTGGGCCTCGGCGGCGAACGCGTGGGCGGCGCCGTCCCGGCTGCCGTGCAGCCACCAGACGGGGCGGTCGGCGCGGCGGGCGGCGAGGTCGTGGAGCATGGCGAGCAGCGGGGTGGCGCCGATCCCCGCGGAGACGAGCAGCACCGGACGGTCCGACCGGTCGAGGGTGAACGTGCCGCGGGGTGCGGCGGTGTCGACGGTGGCACCGGCCCGCGCGTGGTCGCGGAGGTAGCGGCCGCCGGCGCCGTCGGGCTCGAGTTTCACGCTGACGCGGTACGAGGGTCTGCCCGGCTCCCCGGACAGCGAGTAGCTGCGCACCAGGCCGGGCGCCAGGCGCAGGGTGAGGAACTGGCCGGCTTCCGCGGCGGGCAGCGGGCTCCCGTCGGGCGCCTCCAGCCGCAGCGACAGGACGTCGGCGGTCTCGCGCTCAACGCCGGCGAGCCGCAGCGGGCGGAACCCGGGCCAGGCCGGCGGCGGCGCGACCGCGGCGAGGCCCGCGTTGCCTTCGCCGCCGGGCTGGTCGAGCAGGGCGCGCAGGGAGTCCTTCCAGCCGGGGCTGAGCGCCTCGATCCGCAGTGCCCGGGCGGCGGTGGCCCGGTCGTGGCCGGGCAGGTAGAGCAGCGCGTCGGCCGCCGCGACGGTGATGCTCTCCGGGCCGTCGGCGACCTTCACGATGTCGTCGCCGGCGCGGACCTCGCCCTCGGCGATGACCCGCAGGTAGAAGCCGGGGCGGTGATGCGCGACGAGCAGGGCCGGCAGCTGGGGCTCGCCGAGGCGCAGCCCGACCCGATAGCAGGTGACCCGCGGCTGGGTCACCTCGACGACGGCGCTCCCGACGCGGAACCTGTCCCCCACGCACACCCCGTCGTCGGGCAGTCCGTCGACGGTGAAGTTCTCGCCGAAGATGCCGGGCGTCAGGTCGTCGCGCCGGAGGTGTTCGCTCCAGTACCGGTATGAGGCGAGCTGGTAGACCAGGACGGCCCGCTGCTCGCCGCCGTGGCCCGCGAGGTCGCCCTGGCCGTCGCCGTCGAGGTTGAGCCGGCGCAGCATGACGGGCCCGTCGACCGGCGCCTTCCAGACGCCGGTGTGCACGGTCCTGCCCTGCCACTCGACGTCCTTGGGCAGGCCGACGTTCACCGACACCAGCGTCGCCACGGGACCGACGCTAGCGGCCCCACCGCCCGGCGACACCTCCCAAGGGGGTGACGCTCAGCCTCGACCCCTCAGCCTCGACCGCTCAGCCTCGACCGCTCAGCCTCGACCGCTCAGCCCGCCGACGCGGGAAGCACCGGCCCTCCGGGCACCGCCGGCCCGACCGGCACCGCGGACCCGGCAGGCACCGTAGGCCCAACGGGCACGGTCGGCACCACGGGCACCGTAGGAATTACCGGCATTGTTGGATTTACGGGGACCGTCGGCACAGCGGGCACGGTCGGCACCGCGGGAACAGTCGGCACCGCCGGAACAGACGGCACAACGGGCACGGTGGGCACGGCCGGGACGGACGGCACGGCGGGAACCGTCGGCGCCGGGGTCGCGGACGTCGCGGCGCAGTCCAGGTCGGTGAGGGCGTCGGCGATCGCCTTCCGGTGGTCGCGCACGGTCGGCAGCATCGTGCCGGCCAGCGAGCGCAGCTCCGGGTTGGTGCCGGTCTGGGCCTCCCGCTCGAACACGCCGACCGCCGCGACGTGGTCGAAGTACTCCACCATCGCGTACGTGCAGTCCAGCGCCGGCCCGGTCATCGACGAGAGCGCGGCGAACACGACCCGCTGCTCCGCGTCGAGCTGCTCAGGCACGGTCAGGCCCAGGCCGACCGCGAGGCCGCGCAGCGAGTTGCCGACCGCGGTGTGGTCGACGATCATCCGGCTGCCGAACGCCCGGATCGTCGCGTCCTGGGCGTTGATGCTGGCGTGCCGGCCGGCCGCGATCTCGAACGCGCCGCCGCGCCCCGCTGCCGTGGCGAACGCGCGGTCCTGCTCGGAAACGGCCGGCGGGGCCGCGAACGCGGAGGAGGTGGCGCCGGCGCCGGCGAGCGCGGTGCCGACCGCGAGGGACAGGGCGGCGCGAAGACGGAACCGCATGGCGCGACCTCCGGATCTTGAGGGGTTGTCACTGCCTACGGTTTCCAGCGCTCCCGGGCCGCTAACGCGGGCTTCGGGTGCAAAACGGTCGCCTTCTGTAGCGAGGCCACAAACTTTTGCTGAGAACGTCGAAAGGTATGGACATGTCGATGGGAACTGCCTAATCTTCCGGCGAGGTGGTCCAGTCGTCGGCGTCGATAGGCCCGCCTGCTTCGCGTCCCGACCGCCATCGAGACGCTTCCAACCCCCTCAGGAGGAAGCATGGTGCGCAGGTTCCTCACCGCCGCCACTGTCGCCGCTACCGTTGCCGCCATCGGAGTCTGGGCCGCGCCCGCCAGCGCGATCCCCGCGCAGGAGCCCGGGGTGACCCTGCGCGTCTACGACGTGCAGACCCCGCTCAGCGCCCTCTGCACCCTCAAGACCGGCCAGACCCCCAACGTCGACAAGCTGATGCCGACGATCAACTGGACCACCCCGGCCGACTTCGGATTCGACAACCTCTTCGTCTCGCAGGTCATCGCCAACGTCAACATCGCCACCGCCGGCAGCTACACGTTCCGGCTCAGCAGCGACGACGGCTCGCGCCTGGCGATCGACGGCGCCACCGTCATCAACCACGACGGCCTGCACGGCGCGACGCCGCCGAAGGAGGGCACCGTCACCCTCACCACCGGCTACCACGCGCTGCGCATCGACCACTTCGAGCGCGACGGCGGGCAGCAGATCACCCTCGAGTGGAAGACGCCCGGCTCGTCGGCGTTCGTGCTCGTGCCCAACTCGGTGCTCAGCACCGACGCCGGCGTCGTGCGGGTGACTGCGCCCGGCCGCAAGGAGTGCGAGGGCGCCGGCGACTCCCCCGGCGACGGCCTGCCGCTGACCTCGGTGCACCCCGGGTTCACGCTGACGAACCTGCGCCCGAGCGGCTTCGAGCCGAAGGTCACCGGCATGGACTGGCTGCCGGACGGGCGCCTCGTCATCTGCACCTGGGGCGGCAACGACCAGTCCGGCACGTCGCAGGCCGGCGAGGTCTGGATCCTCGGCAACACCGGCGGCGCGACCAGCCCGGGCAACGTCACCAGGAAGAAGATCGCCGGCAACCTGAAGGAGCCGATGGGGCTCAAGGTCGTCGACGGCATCGTGTACGTCAGCGAGAAGGGCAAGCTGACCGCGCTCGTCGACACCACGGGCGACGAGGTCGCCGACCAGTACAACACCGTCGCCACCTGGCCGTTCAGCGGCGCGTTCCACGAGTTCGCGTTCGGCCTGCTGTACCGCGACGGCTACTTCTACCTGAGCCTGTCGGTGCCGATCGACTACGGCGGCGCGAGCACCGTCCCGCAGCCCGTGGCCAACCGTGGCACGTCCATCAAGGTGAACAAGGCGACCGGCGCCGTGGAGTACGTCGCCGGCGGCCTGCGCACGCCGCACGGCATCGGCTGGGGCCCGGAGAACGGCCTGTTCGTCACCGACAACCAGGGCGGCTGGCTGCCCTCGTCGAAGCTGGTTCAGATCAAGCCCGGCCGCTTCTTCAACCACTACAACACCCCCGCCGGCCCGTTCGACTACAACGCCGTCACGCCGCCGGTGCTGTACATGCCGCAGAACGAGATCGCGAACTCGCCGAGCACCCCGATCGTCATGCCCACCGGCGTGTACGCGGGCCAGCTGCTCATCGGTGACGTCACGTACGGCGGCCTGCAGCGCGCGTACCTGGAGAAGGTCAACGGCGAGTACCAGGGCGCGCTCTTCCGCATGACGCAGGGCCTGGAGGCCGGCATCTCCGAGGTGAACATCGGCCCCGACGGCGCGATCTACCTCGGCGGGCTCGGCGCCGGAGGCAACTGGGGCCAGTCCGGCAAGCTCCTCTTCGGCCTGCAGAAGCTGACCCCGAACGGCACCGCCGTGTTCGACATGCTCGCGATGCGGGCCACCGCCGCCGGGTTCGAGATCGAGTACACCCAGCCGCTGTCGGCGGCGACCGCGACGGATCTCGTCTCGAAGTACAAGTTCGAGCAGTGGCGGTACGAGCCGACCGCCGCCTACGGCGGCCCGAAGGTCGACGAGGAGAACCTGACCGTCACCGCCGCGACCCTGTCCGCGGACGGCAAGAAGGTCTCGCTGACCGTGTCGGGGCGCAAGCCGGGCCGGGTCGTGCACATGCGGTCGCCGCGGCCGTTCAGCTCGAGCAGCGGGCTGTCGCTGTGGAACACCGAGGCGTGGTACACGCTGAACTCCATCCCGGGCGGCGCCACCGTCGCCAACCTGGCGCTGAACGCGGCCGCGACCGCGGACAGCTCCTGCATCGCGGCGGAGAGCCCGGCGAAGGCCGTCAACGGCACCGTCTCCGGCGGCACCGCCGACAAGTGGTGCTCCAACAGCGCGAACAAGTGGCTGCAGGTCGACCTCGGCGCCGCCAAGTCGGTCGGCCAGATCGTCGTCCGGCACGCCGGCGCGGGCCGGGAGAACGTCGCGAACAGCAGCAACTTCAACCTGCTGACCAGCACCGACGGCACCACGTGGACGACCCGCGCGACCGTCACCGGCAACACGGCGAACATCACGACGCACAACTTCGCCGCGGTCTCCGCCCGGTACGTGCGGTTCACCACCACCGACGCCTACGCCCGCGTGTACGAGCTGGAGGTGTACTCGCAGACCGGCACGACGGCCGGCCCGATCACGGGTATCGCCGGCAAGTGCCTGGACATCGACAACGCCGGCACCACCGACGGCACGAAGATCCAGCTGTGGACGTGCAACGGCACCGCCGCGCAGCGCTGGAGCCGGGTCGGCAACACGTACCAGGCGCTCGGCAAGTGCCTCGACGTCGACAACGCCGGCACCGCCAACGGCACCAAGGTCCAGCTGTGGACCTGTAACGGCACCGGCTCCCAGGTCTGGATGCCGCAGGCGAACGGCTCGATCCTGAACCCGCAGTCCGGCAAGGTCCTCGACGCCCTCGGCGGCGCCTCCGCCGACGGCACCCAGATCCACATCTGGGAATACGCGAACGTCGCCAGCCAGCGATGGGTGGTCGCGGCCTGATCGCGCAGGGGGCCGCGGTCTCGCCGCGGCCCCCGTTCACCCTCCGAGGGCGATGGACTCTCCCCCCGATCGGCTCACGCTGAAGGGGACCGGGACTCACCCGGGTGAGAGGCCTTCGGAGGTAGGCAATGGACGTCTCGTTCGGCGAAGTCGTGCTGTCGACCCTGTGGTTCATGCTCGTGTTCGCCTGGATCTGGCTGATGGTCAGCATCATCACCGATCTCTTCCGGGATCCGACCGTGTCCGGCTGGGGCAAGGCGGCCTGGACGGTGTTCCTGATCGTGCTGCCGTGGATCGGCGCACTGACCTACCTGATCGCCCGGGGTCGGTCGATGAACGAGCGGGCCGTGCAGCGCGCACAGCAGCACGAGGCCCAGTTCCGGCAGTACGTGCGTGAGGCCGCTGCTGAGACTCCCACGACACCACGGGTCGCCTCCAGCGCCGACGAGCTCGCGAAGCTCGCCGACCTGCGGCAGCGCGGCGTGCTGACCGACCGCGAGTACGAGCGGGCCAAGGCGTCGCTGCTCGGCTCCAACGGCGCCGCCGCACGCCAGACGGCCTGATCTCATCCCTCTTCCAACGCGCCGCGGACTTCCTGGAGTTCGCGGCGCGCCTGCGTGTCCAGGACCGGGTACTGCGGGTTGATCCCGTCCAGCGCGTTGACGATGACCGCCGCGGCGGCGATGCGGGAGAACCACTTGTGGTCGGCCGGGATCACGTGCCACGGCGCGTGCTCGGTGCTGGTGTGGGTCAGCATGTCGGCGTAGGCCTGCTGGTACCGGCGCCAGAACCCGCGCTCGTGGAGGTCGGCGGCGGAGAACTTCCAGTTCTTCTCGGGGCGGTCGATGCGGGCGAGCAGCCGCTTGCGCTGCTCCTCCTTGGACACGTTGAGGAACAGCTTCACGATCTGGAAGCCGTTGTCGGTGAGGTGCCGCTCGAAGTTGTTGATGGCCTGGAACCGGCGCCGCCACACCGAGCCGTTGCGGGCCCGCGGCGGCAGCCGCTGGCGGTCGAGCAGCTCGGGGTGCACCCGCACCACGAGGACCTCCTCGTAGTGCGACCGGTTGAAGATGGCGATCTCGCCGCGGGCCGGGAGGCGGGTCGCGTACCGCCACAGGAAGTCGTGGTCGAGCTCCTCCGCGGACGGCACCTTGAAGCTGTGCACCCGCACGCCCTGCGGATTGACGCCGCTCATCACGTGCCGGATCGTGCCGTCCTTGCCGGCCGCGTCGAGCGCCTGCAGCACCACGAGCAGCCCGTTGGTGTGCTGCGCGGCGAGCCGCGACTGGAAGTCGGCGAGCATGGCCACGCCGCGCTGCAACAGTTCGGTCCCGGCCGCCTTGTCGATGAGGTCGCCGGTGTACCCGGGATCGAAGTCCTTCGGCAGGCGCACCTTCGAGCCGGGACGGACCCGCAGCGGGGCGATGAGTTCGGCGATGCGGTCGTGCGGCATGGTGCTCACCTCTCGTCAGAGCGCCGTTCGTACCCATGGCCGAGCCCGCCAACCGCCGGGCGGCGCCGATCGCCCGCGCGCCTCACCCGGGAAGTGGCATAGTGTCGTCTCCGTGCAACGGGGACTCGCACCGCTCGCGCTCGCCGTCCTGCTGGCCGCGGCGGGCTGCTCGGCATCGGGCACCGCCGACTCGGCAAGCCAGGTGACGCCGTCGGCCCCCCGGCCGGCCCAGAGCCGGTTCGTCGCCGCCTGCGCCGCCCCGGTCTCCTCCGCCGCTGCCGCCCCGTCCTCGTCCGCCGTCCCGTCTGCTGTCCCTTCCGCTTCGGCCTCCCTGGATCCCGAGGAGCAGTTCCGGCTCAACGACCAGGCCAACAACGCGTTCCGGCAGCGCCGCGCGCTGCCTCCGCAGTACATGGCGGCGCTGCAACCGTGCGTGGAGCAGGTCAAGGCGGGACTGGCCCGGCTGCGCGCCGAGGGCCGCTTCGACGGTCCGTCGATCGAGGGAGTGCTGACCGGCGCCGGCCTGGCCGAGGTGGAGAGCCATAAGCCCGGCCGGCTGGACGCCAACGCCGGCGGTGGGCTGCTGTTCTGCGGCAACTCCGGCCTCGGGTACGTCTTCGGCGAGCACGGCCCGCCCCGCACCACCGTCGACGCGGGCGGCGGCATCGCCGACGGTGGATGCCTCCCGGCACCCGACTGAGTGACGCGCGGGGTGTCGGCTACCCGCAGGTGACGAGCGTCGCCCCTCCCGGCTGCCTACGCTCCGCGCCATGAGACCTGCCCGGCGTCACACCGCCGCCGCCATGCTCCTGCCGGCCACCGCCGCCGGCGTGCTGCTGCTCGCCGGCGCGCTGCTCGCCGGCTGCGACTCCGGCGGCACACCGGCCGCGAGCCCCACCACCGGCACGGCCGCACCCGCGTCCACCGAGGACACCGCGTCCTCCGGCGCCGAGGACCCGCCCGCGTCGCTGCCGCCGGGCGCCCAGCCGGGCCTCGACGACTACGACGGCGACGGCCAGAAGGACCCGACCTGCGCGACCCAGGACTTCGGCGCCGGCCTCGTCCTGCGCATCCCGTGCCAGATCGGCAACGCCCACGACCCGGAGAACGACACCCGTCTCGTGAAGGACTCCCTGTACCGCCTGCCCGGCCCCGACGTCGACCTCACCGGCGTCTCCGGCTCGATCCTGGAGGCCCGCACCCCCGAAGGCGTCCACGTCTACATCGTCACCTTCAACAGCGACGCCCTCTTCGCGACCGGCAGCGCCGACATCGGCAGCACCAACACCCTCGACAACACCATCAAGGTCATCAACAAGCTCTACCCGAACGGCACGATCCAGGTCCGCGGCCACACCGACGCCACCGGCTCAGCCTCAGCCAACCAGACCCTCTCCCAGCGCCGCGCCGAGACGGTCCGCGCGTACCTCACCAGCCACGGCGTCACGGCCACGTCGGTCACCTCCGCCGGCCTCGGCAGCACCCAGCCCCTCGTCGAGGAGAAGAACACCGACGGCTCCGCGAGCACGGCCGGCCGTGCCTTCAACCGCCGCGTCGAGCTCGTCATCCGCCTCCCGAAGTAGCCCGGACCGCCCGCTTCAGTTCCAGCCGGGCGCGAACCGTCGCATCACCGCGTTGCGCGTCAGGTCGGGGTGCTCCGCGACCAGGCGCGCGTACGCGGTGTCCACGAACCCGGTGCACCTCGACGCCATCCACCGTGAACTCGACGTGGACCAGGAAGAGCCTGTACCGCAGGTCGGTGTCCGTGAGCGACGCGGCATCACGGCCACCGGCCCGCTCCCACGTCACGGACCCCGGCGACGCCGGCCCGGGAACCTCGAAGTACATGCTGATCATGAAAGCTCCACGTCTGGACGACCGCGATGGTGCGCGGCATCTTGCCGGTCAGACCTGCGCGTGCGCCAGTTCCTCGGCCAGCATGGCGAGGAGGCTCTGGGAGAAGGCGCTGTCGAGGTCTGGGGTGACGAGGGTGACGAGGGCCAGCCCGGCGGTGACCAGCGTGGCCCGGTACGGATCAAGATCAAACCGGTATTCGCCGCTGCGGTCGTACGGGTCACCTTGCAGCTCGACCGGGACGGCCGGCACCGTCGCCGGCTGGTAGACCACCTGGAACGGGCCCTCGACACCGTCCATCAGCGTGTAGCCCTCGTCGTCCCAGCGATCCAGCATGTCCTTGTCCCGGGCCGCCAGCAGGTAGCCGGCGCGAAACGGCATCGCCTCGCGGGGGACGGGCCACGGCACGAACGCGTCCTCCCGATGGCCCTCCACCGCGACCAGCATCTCGGGCCACCGGGCGTGCTGACGCTGCAGCATCGCCCAGACGCCCGTCTCGACGCGACCGCCCGCCACGAACAGCGAGTCGTGCCCGGTGATCATTGCCCGTACCAGCCAGTTGTCACTCCGACTCAATAGCACATCGCGGCGTGGCGGGGCGGGCGTGGATCGGCGCGGCGGGCCGGGTGGGCGGGGGCGGGGCACACTGGAGCGGTGACGAAGGCTCCGGGGACGGTGTGGCGTCTGACCCGTGCGACCGTCGCGGGCCTCGTGCCGGCGTCGCGGCGCCTGTGGCGGGCCGCGGCCGGGTTCACCCGGCGGCACCCGCGGGGCGTGGCGGCCTGGTCGCTGCTGGTGACCGCGCCGGTGTGGGCGGTCGCATCGGCGCCGCTACTGCCGCTCCCGCCGGCGGACCCGCCCGTGCTGGCGGCGGTCGCGGCGATCCAGGCGGAGCGGCCGGTGGGGTACCCGGTCGGCGGGATCGACATCTCCAGCCACGACCACCGGCAGTTCGGCATCCACTGGCCGACCGAGGTCGCGGCCGGCAGCGCGTTCGTGTACATCAAGGCGACCGAGGGCAGCACGTACGTCAACCCGCACTTCGCGGCGGACTACACGGCGGCGCGGCGGGCCGGGCGGTACGTCGGCGCCTACGTGTACGCGCGGCCGGACCGGGGTGACCCCGTCGGGCAGGCCGAGCACTTCCTGCGGCACGCCCGGTTCACCCGCGACGCGCGGACGCTGGTGCCGTTCGTCGACCTGGAGTGGCCGTACGCGGGAGTGCGCACCGACGCCTGCTACGGGCTCACGCCGGCGCAGATGCGGGCCTGGATCCACGCGTTCGTCGACCGGATCGAACGGGGCGTCGGCCGCAAGCCGATGATCTACACGAACACCAACTGGTGGAACCCGTGCACGGGTAACGACGCGTCGTTCGGCGACCATCCGCTGGACATCGCCGGGTACACCGCGAAGCCGCCGAAACTGCCCGCCGGCTGGACGACGTTCGCGCTGTGGCAGTACCGGCCAGGGGACCCGGACGAGCGGCACAGCCATGACCGTGACGTCGTCAACGGCGAGCCCTCGGCGCTGCGGGCCCTCGCCTGGCCGCCCCCGCCGGGAGCCTGAGCGCCGCAGACCGCAACCACGGAGACGACATCGACCGTGTGTGATCCATAGGCTGCTGGGTGTGACAGGGGACACGACGGCGGTCGTCATCGGGGCCAGCATCGGCGGGCTGCTCGCCGCGCGGGTGCTCCGCGAGCACTTCGGCCGGGTCGTGGTGCTCGACCGCGACACGCTCGGCGCGGCGCCGGCGCACCGCCGCTGCGTGCCGCAGGACCATCAGCTGCACGTCCTGCTGGCCCGCGGGCGCACCGCGCTGGAGGAGCTGTTTCCCGGGCTGTCCGCGCAGCTGCGCGACGCCGGGGCGCCGATGGTCGACCTGCACGGGCAGGTCCACTGGTACAACGACGGATACCTGATGCGGCGGGCGCCTTCGGACCTGGTCGCCGCCGGGGTCGGCCGGCCGCTGCTGGAGCACACCATCCGCGAGCGGGTCCTCGCGCTGCCCGGCGTGCGGCTGGTGGCGCGGACCGACGTGACCGGCCTGGTGCTGTCCGCCGACGGCAGCGCCGTGACCGGGGTCCACCTGAGCACCGGCGGCACGCTGGCCGCGGACCTCGTCGTCGATGCCGGCGGCCGGGCGTCGCGCGGGCCGCTGTGGCTGTCGGCGGCCGGCTTCCCGGTGCCGGCCGAGGAGCGGGTGCAGGTCGACGTCACGTACGTGACGCGGCGGTACGAGTACCAGCCCGAGCACCTCGACGGGATGTCCGGGGTGCTGACCAACGCGGTGCCCGGCGCGCCGCGGTCCGGCATCGCCGCGACGCAGGAGGACGGGCTCGTCGCCGTCGCGCTCAACGGCATGCTCGGCGAGCGCCCGCCGACCGACGACGCCGGGATGGCCGCGTTCGCCGACAGCCTCGCCGCGCCGCACCTGGCGACGATCATCCGGTGCGCGGTGCCGGCCGGCGATCCGGTGACGATGCGCTATCCGGCCAGCGTCCGGCGCCGGTACGAGCGGCTGCGGCGCTTCCCGGAGGGCTACCTCGTCGTCGCCGACGCGCTGTGCAGCTTCAACCCGATCTACGGCCAGGGCATGACGGTCGCGGCGCTGGAGGCGCTCCTGCTGCGGCGCCTGCTCAACGCGTCCGGCGGCCGCACCGCCGGGCTCGCGCGGCGGTTCTTCCGGCAGGCCGCCCGCATCGTCGACGGACCGTGGTCGATCGCGGTCGGCACCGACCTGCGCTTCGCCGAGGTGCCGGGGCGGCGGACGCTCAAGGTCCGGTTCGTCAACGCGTTCGTGCACCGGCTGCACCGGGCGGCGACCCGCGACGCGAACCTCGGTGCCGCGTTCCTGCGGGTGCTCAACCTCGTCGCGCCGCCGACGTCGCTGCTCACCCCCGGCACGATCCTGCGGGTGGTGTTCGGCGCCCGCGGCACGATCAGCCGGCCACGCACCCCGGCACCGGTCCCGGCGGAGCCCGCCGTCCGCACCTGACGTCCATCGGGTGCCGGTCCTCACGACCCCTGCAGTCGTTGCCGCTGACGAGGGGCCGTGGCGCGTGGCTGCCGGTCGCCTGGTCGTGCGCCGCCGTCGTGGCCGGCGATAGCTTGGGCTGGCCGGTGTCGGAGACGACGGCGGGCAGGAAAGCGACAGGCGGTCGCGGTCGTACGCCGCCGTCGTTAGAACAGCAGCCCCGCGGCGACGTCGACGGCGACGTGGGCCGCGGCGTCGTCGGCGATGCGGTGCCGCTGCTGGGCGTGCTCCCAGTCGATGACGGCGAACGCCGGGTCGGCCGGGTCGACGCGGACGGGCAGCACGGCGCCGGGCCTGACGGTCCGGCGCAGCCGCTGCGGGACGACCTGCCGGACGACGGCGGTCGCGGTGCCGCCGGGGACCGGGACGGCGAGGGTGATGCGGGCGACCGGGTCGTCGTTCTCGGCGTTGGTCACGTTGTGGGCGGCGGTGACGGTGGCGAGGCAGGGCGTGCCGGTCCGCAGCACGCGCCGCTGCCGGGCGAAGCGCCGCGCGCCGACGACGAACAGCGGCACCCCGACGGCGAACAGCACGACGGTGACCCCGGCGACCGCCGCGGCCGCGATCAGGTCGTCGCTGGTGGGTGCGGCGGGCAGCGTGACGAAGAGGAGGGCGGAGACGCCCGCGGTGACGAAGGCGACGAGCGTCAGGATGCAACCGGTGAGCCGCGCGAGGCCGGCGCCGGAGTTCAGGCTTGACATGCGGACCAGGATGCGGGCAGCGGCTGGGCCGGTCAGTCGTGGCAGGACCAGGCGCGTTGTGGTGTCCGCACCACAACGCCCAGGTCAGGGCCCTACTGCCGCAATGCCGACAGCGCCCGCGGCACGGTCCCCGGCGCGGGACGCCACCGATTCCATCTCGTGCAGGATTCTGGCGGCGTCGGACGGGGCGAGGAAGTGGCTGTCGACGTACATCGTCAGCTCCAGCACTTCGTCGGACCCGTCGACGTTGAGGAAGAAGCCGGACTGTGGGTCGTCGTGCGCGCTGACCCACGCGAACTCGCCGTCCGGGCCGGCCGGCGGCGTGACGGGCCGCAGCGAGCCGCCGAACCGGCGGTCGTTGTAGTTCACGTCCAGGTCCACCCCGGCGCCCCGGTCGGCGGCGACGGCGGCGATGCGGGCCTCGAGGTCGCGCCGGTCGTAGTACGCGTACTTGTACGCCGCCATCGCCGCGCCGCGGGCCCTGCGCACGACGGTCCCGAGGTCGCCGGTCGTGTCGAGGACGCACAGGCCGTTCTGCGACACGGGGCTGACGCTGCCGTCGAGCTCGGCGCGGAAGCGGTTGCTCGCCATCAGCCGCAGCGGCAGCACGACCACGCCGGTCACCGCCGCGAACGCCGTCGCGAACACGGCCAGCAGCACGGCGGCCGTGTCGGTGCCGTGCTCCTCCGCCACGGCGAGCAGCGCCGCCGGGAGCGCCGTCGTGCGGTAGACGCCCTGGTGGTAGCGGGGGCTGCGCACGTCCCGCGACGGCGCCACGACGGGCACGGGGATCTCCCGCAGCCGCGTCTCCCAGTGGCGTAGGGCGGCCTGGTTGTGCCGGCGCGCCGCCGGAAGCGCCTGCTGGCGTGCCTGTTCGAGCGGCGCGGCGCCCCGCACGGGCAGCGGGGTGCGGGCGGCGGTCTCGGCCATCATCACGACCGCGCCCGCACCGTCGAAGACCAGGTGCGACATGACCAGGACCGCATGGGTGCACCGGTCCCCGTCGACGACGGCCGCCATCCGCACCGGCCACCCGTGCTCGTAGTCGAAGGGCGTCGTCCGGAACCGCTGGGCGACGGCTTCCGCGTCGCCGTCGACGACCTCCAGGTCGATCGTGCCGCTTTCGTGCACCACCTGCCGCGGCAATCCATCGACGGTTGGAATGAAGCGGGTGCGCATCGACTGGTAGCGCCCCATGAGGTAGGCGAGCTCACCGGCGACGTCCTCGACCGTCGCGCCGGGCGGCAGCGGCCGCGCCCCGCCCATCGCGAACGACCGCCCGAGCCGGCGCATCTTCAGCCACACGTCGAGCTGGCCCCACGACAGTTCTCCGCTCCCGGATCCTTCCCCGGCGAACGGCACCACCACCGCATCCATGGCGGTCACTCTAAGGGAGCCAGCGCCGCTTGTACGGCTGTCGCGTTTGCAGGTTGTGTGCAGTCCTGCAGCGCCCGTCGCCGTTGCCCGTCGCCGTCACCTGGCACTGGGGGCGGGGAGCAGCGCCCGGTGCGGGGAACAGAGAGCAGGGAGCGGCGCCTGGCGAGGGGCACGGGCGCGGGCGCGGGGGCACGGGCGGCGGGCGCGGGGGCACGGGCGGCGGGCGCGGGGGCACGGGGCGCGGGGTACGGGTGCGGGGCGCGAGTACGGGGCGCCGGACGCGAGGAGCGGTGCGCGCGCCGGACGCGGGACGACGGACGACGGACACACCGGACGCGGGGCGCACCGGACGCGGGAGCGGTCCGAGGCCGCCGTCAGTATCGAGAGCCCCACCGAAGGGGCGGACGACGAGGCGTCAGGGCTTGGTGGCCAGGCCGCCCCAGAAGGCGTCGGGGACCTGTTCGGGGTCGCCGTCGGGGCGCCACAGGGCGACGGGCACGATGCCGTCGGATGTGGTGCTCCAGGGGCCCAGCAGGTCGGCGAAGCGGGCGGGGGCGCGCATGTGGAAGCCGGGGCCCATCATCGCCAGGGCCTGCGGGAACGACTCGAGCTCGGTGCTGTCGAAGTCGAACGCGAGGCGGCTGCCGTCCGGGACGGCGTCGTGCATCGCGTCTAGGGCGCGGGCCAGGGTCGCGTCGTCGAGGAACGCGGCCAGGCCCAGGAACACCAGGGCGACCGGGCTGCCGTCGAGCACCCGGGCGCGGGCGTCGGGGTCGATGCCGTCGAGATCCGTGGCGTCGCCGAGCGTGTAGCCGACGTCCGGGAGCCCGGCGACGAGGCTGCCGCCGGCGGCGACGATGTGCGGGTCGATGTCGGTGTAGAGGACGCGGGCGCCGGGGGCGCTCTCGTGGACGTTGCCACGGGTGGGGATGCCTGCGCCGAAGACGAGGAACCGGTCGATGCCTTCGGCGGCGAGGTGGCGCACCGCCCGGCCGGAGAACGCGCGCAGCGAGCGGAAGATGTCGGCGCACGGCCCGTACGCGGACTCGAACGCCTGCGCGGCGGCGACGTCGACCGGCAGGTGGTCGCTGCCGCCGAGCCAGTAGTCGATCATTCGTGCGGTACTGGGGGCGTCCGGCTCCGTCATGCGCTCCAGCATGCCCCGCCCGGACCGGCCCGCGCGACCGTCCGGCGTGGCGCCACGCCGAAGCGGGCCGGTTGCCGGATTTCCGTGATCCCGAACGGTTGTCCGGAACCGCACGGGATCACGGGCGTTGCCGAGACGGTGACGGCGATCAGTACCGTGTGGGGCGTGACGCGGTTGGGGATCGACTTCGGGACGTCGACGACGGTGGCGGTGCTGGCGGTGGACGGCCGGGAGCCGCGGCCGCTGCTCTTCGACGGATCGCCGCTGATGCCGTCGGCGGTGTGCCTGGACGAGGGCGGCGGGCTGGTCGTGGGACGGGACGCGCTGCACCTGGGGATGGCGAGCCCGGGCAGGCTGGAGCCCAACCCGAAGCGCCGCGTCGACGAGGCGTCGGTGCTGCTCGGCGACGCGGAGGTGCCCGTCACGCGGCTGTTCGAGGCGGTGCTGGACCGGGCGGTCGCGGAGGCGGCGGGGATGTCGGGCGGGCCGCTGACCGACGTCGTGGTCACGTGCCCCGCGGCGTGGGGTGAGCGGCGGCGGCAGGTGCTGCTCGGCGCGGCGCCGGCGGGGGCGCGGCTGGTTGCTGAGCCCGTCGCGGCGGCGCACTACTTCGCCGACGTGGCGGGGCACCGGGTGCCCGTGGGCGGCACGGCGCTCGTGTACGACTTCGGCGCCGGCACGTTCGACGCGTCGGTGGTGCGGCGCACGGAGGGCGGGTTCGAGCTGCTCGCGACGCTCGGGCTGGACGACACCGGTGGCCTCGACGTCGACGCGGCGGTCTTCGCGCACCTGCGGGACGTCGTGCCGGATCCGCAGGGGTACTGGCCGCGCCTCGCCAACCCCAAGGACGCCCTCGACCGGCGCGTGACGCAGCAGGTGTGGGACAACGTGCGGACGGCGAAGGAGATGCTGTCGCGGCTGCCGTCGACGCTGGTGCACCTGCCGCTGTTCAACGTGGAGGTGCCGCTGGACCGGGACACCCTCGGGCGGCTGGCGGAGCCGGTGCTGCGGCGGACCGTCGGCACGAGCGTGGAGGTGCTCGCCGTCGCGGGGCAGCCGATCTCGTCGTTGGCGGCGGTGTTCCTGGCGGGCGGGTCGAGCCGGATGCCTGCCGTGGCGGCCGCCCTGGACCAGGCGCTGGGGATCGCGCCGGTGGTGGTGGACCAGCCGGAGCTGGCGGTGGCGGAGGGAAGCCTGCGCGGCTTCGACCAACCGGCCACGACAGCGCCCGTACCCGTCACAGCGGCAGCACCCGTACCCGTCACGCCGGCAGTGCCCGTACCGGTCGAACGTGGCGCCGGCGGCGCGGGGACCGGAGCGGCTGCTGGGTGGGCAGAGCAGGCCGCGATCCAGACTTCCGGCGTCGCGGGGGCAACGGGTGTCCAGCCGGCTCCGCCGGTACATCAGCGAAAACGCGACAAAGGACGGCTGCTGCTGGCCGGTGGCGCCGCGGTGCTGCTCCTGCTCGCCGGTGGTGGCGGTGCCTATGCGTGGTCGCAGCGGCCGGACGGGGTGCGGGCCGCCGCGCTTCCGGTGGTCCTGCCAACGCCCTCGGCGTCCCCGTCTCCGTCGGTGTCGCCGTCGCCGACCGTGAGCGTGGCGGCCGGGCTGGACCCGTGCCTGGTCGGGCGGTGGCGGCAGACGAGCAGCGAGATCCACGTCAACAACGGCTCGAAGCGGCAGCAGTTCAGCGGGGGCGCCGGCATCGTGCAGGAGTTCGACGGCGCCGGGCGCATGTCCTACGACGCCAACGCCTCGCAGCCTTACAAGGCCACGTTCGACGGGGCGAGCTGGACCGAGACGTTCCGCGGCGTGGTCACCGGCAACTACCGCATCCTCGACGGCGCGGTCGTCCTCAGTGGACTTTCGGGCGAGATCAGCTGGGTCATCGACCGCAACGGCAAGCGCAACAACAGCGGCAAGGGCACGCTCGCCGTGAAGCCCGAGCGGTACGTGTGCGAGGCGACGAAGCTCATCCAGTACGGCCCCGACGGCGACTACACCAACGAGCTGGAGCGGATCGGCTAAAGGTGGGCCCGCAGCGCCGCGGCGAGTTCGTCCCGCCGCCGCTCGCTGACCCGCTCCCCCTCGGGCACGCCCAGGTAGCCGAAGACGCCCGGGCCGCGGCGGTCGTCGGGCTGGTCGGGCATCCGCGGCACGATGTGGAAGTGCACGTGGGCGAAGCCCTCCTTCTCGGCGAACTGCACCACGTAGGTCTTCACGCAGCCGGTCACCGCCGTCAGCGCCCGCGACAGCCGGACCTGCCAGAGCCCGAGTCCCGCCGCCTCCGCGTCGGTCAGGTCGGCGACCGTCGTCACGTGCCGGCGGGGCACCAGCACCAGCCAGCCCGGCAGGCTCGTGTCGAAGCAGTGGGCGGCCCGCCAGTGCTCGTCGGCGGCGATGCGCTCGCGCGGCGGCGCGGCCGCCTGTCCGTCCTGGCGGCACGAGTAGCAGTCCATCCACCGACCCTAGTGGACAATGGGCGGCATGCGGGTCGAGCTCGTCACGGGTGACATCACCGCCGAGCAGGTGGACGCCATCGTCAACGCGGCGAACACGTCGCTGCTGGGCGGCGGCGGGGTGGACGGCGCGATCCACCGCAAGGGCGGGCCCGCGATCCTCGAGGAGTGCCGCGCGCTGCGGGCCAGCCGGTACGGGCGCGGGCTGCCGGTCGGGCAGGCCGTCGCGACGACCGCCGGGCGCCTCCCCGCCCGGTGGGTGATCCACACGGTCGGGCCGGTGTGGAGCGCGACCGAGGACCGGTCGGCGCTGCTGCGGGGCTGCTACGAGCGCTCGCTGGAGGTCGCCGGCGGGCTGGGCGCGGCGTCGGTGGCCTTCCCGTTGATCTCGTCCGGCGTGTACCGGTGGCCGAAGGAGGACGCCGTCGTGCAGGCCCTCGCGGGCATGCGCGCGGCTCCGGCCGGCGTCGAGCTGCTCCGGCTCGTCCTGTTCGACGACGAGACGCGGCAGACGGCCGAGCGTGTGCTCCAAACGCTGGAGCGCTGACCCCGCCGGTTTGCCCCGCTTTGTTACCACGGGGTAACCCATTCATCCATGTAACGCTATACATGCACCATGCGCGCCCGCCTGACTGTTCTGCTGCTGGTCGCAGCGCTGCTCTACGTGCTGCCCGACCGCACCCCCGCGTCCGCCGCGCCGCCCGCCGGCGGCATGACGGGCACCCAGCTGACCACCGCGTTCAACACCTACGGCGACACCAGCGGGAGGTGGAGCGGGGCGGACAGCACGGCGTCGGTCCTGCTGCCCGACGGCCGGATCGTGTGGCTGTTCTCCGACACGCTGCTCGGCACCGTCAACGCCGACCACAGCCGCCCGCGCAGCTCGCCGTTCATCAACAACTCGATGGTGGTGCAGGACGGCAGCGCGCTGACCACGACCCTGACCGGCGGCACCGCGAGCGCGCCGCAGGCGCTGCTGCCGCAGACGGCCGACGGGCAGTTCTACTGGGTCGGCGACGGCGAGGTCGAAGGATCGAACCTGCGGGTGGTCTACAACCGCTACCGCCGCACCGGCACGGGGAGCCTCGACGTGGCGCTCAGCGGCACGGTGCTGGCGACGTTCGCGCTGCCGTCGCTCGCGCTGACCGGGGTCACCGACCTGACCCCGGCGGTCGGCAGCACCGTCACCTGGGGCGCGCAGCTGGTGACCGACGGCGGCTTCACGTACATCTACGGCTCTGACTACGTGCCCGCCGACGCGATGCGCTTCGCCCGCCTCGCCCGGGTCCCGGCCGGCGGCCTGAGCGGCCCGTGGGAGTTCTGGAACGGCACCGGCTGGTCGGCGAGCGCGGCGAGCTCCGCACGGCTGCCGCTGTCCGGCGTCGGCACCGCATACGGCGTGCAGAAGCTCGGCGGCCAGTGGGTCCTCGTCACGGTCGAGAGCAACGTGGTGTTCAACGCCCAGGTCGTCGCCTACACGGCGAGCAACCCGTGGGGCCCGTTCAGCGGCCCGGTCGACCTGCTGACCGCGCCGGAGCCGGCGAACCAGTCGGGGGTCATCGTCTACGATGCCCACGTGCACCCGGAGCTGGCGCCGTCCGGGAAGCTGCTGGTGTCGTACAACGTGAACTCCCTCAACGACGGGGACCTCTACGACGACGCCCGCATCTACCGCCCGCGCTTCGCCGACATCGCGTGGCCGCGGCCGGTGCCCGACCCGGCGACGGTCCCGGCCGCGCCGGCGTCGCTGACGGCGACCGCGTCCAGCGCCGGCACGGTCGCGCTGTCGTGGCCCGGCAGCAGTCCGTCCTATGTGGTGTATCAGCGGGACGTCACCGCCGGGCAGACCCACTTCGCGCGGGTCGGCCAGCCCACCACCGCGAGCGCGACGCTCGGCGGGTTCAAGACCGCGCACACGTACGAGTTCAAGGTGGCCGCCCGCAACGCCAACGGCGAAGGGCCGGCGTCGCCGGTGCGCAGCGTCCTGATGACGATCGCGCCGCCGGCCGCGCCGGCCGGGCTCACCGCCGTCCCGCAGAGCGACGGCTCCGTGAACCTGGCGTGGTCGGCGGTGCCGAACGCGTGGCGCTACGACGTGTCCCGCCGCGACCTGACCGCCGGTGAGACCGACTACGTCGAGGTGAGCGACCCGACCCCGGCCGACACGACGGCGACCATCGCGTGGCTGACCAACGACCACCAGTACGAGTTCGTGGTCACCGCCTCGCACGGCGGCGGGAAGTCCCCGTACTCCACGTCGGCCACGGCGACCGTGCACTACACCGTGCCGCCCGCACCGGCGAACCTGACCGCCACGGCGCAGGGCGACGGCACCATCAAGCTCGACTGGACCAGCACCGCGAGCAACGTCTACTTCTGGGTGTACCAGCGGGACGTGACCAACGGCGAGGCCGACTTCACGAAGCTGCCGCTGCCGACGACCGCGCTCACCCTGACCGCGGGGTACCTCGCGCACAACCACCGCTACGAGTTCAAGATCGTCGCGAACAACCTCGGCGGTGACTCGCCGCCGTCGAACCTGGCCCAGGCGACCGCCGTCTACCCGGCACCGGCCGCGCCCGCGAACCTGCGCGCGGTCGCCGGCAACGGGCAGGTGCAGCTCACCTGGGACACCAGCCCCACGCCGGACGTGTGGTACTGGGTGTACCAGCGCGACGTGACCGCCGGTGAGGCCACGTTCCAGCAGCTGCCGATCCCGATCTCGACGTGCTGCACGATGACCGCCGGGTATCTGGTCAACGGGCACCAGTACGAGTTCAAGGTGACCTCGGTGGCGGCCGGCGGCGAGTCCGGGCCGACGAACCTGGTGCGGTCCACGCCGAACCTGCCGCTGCCGCCACAGGTGACCGGGGTGACCGCGACGACCCGCAGCGACGGCCAGATCGGCCTGTCGTGGGCGTCGGCCGGGCCAGACCTGTACTACTGGATCGCGATGCGGGACGTGACCGTCGGCGGCGCGATGACCCGCCTGTCGCTGCCGACGACCGCGCTGTCGTTCACCGCCGGGTACCTCACCCACAACCACGTCTACGAGTTCACGGTGACCGCCGCGAACTCCGCCGGCGAGGGCCCGGCGTCGGCGACGGCCCGCGCCACGGCACGGTTCTCGCCGCCGCCGGCGCCGACCGGGTTGACGGCGATCGCGGCCGGTGACGGCACGATCGACCTCGACTGGGACGCGCCCGCGCCGAGCCTGTACTACTGGGTGTACTACCGGGACGTGACCGCCGGCGCCGCGTTCGCGAAGTCGGGGCTGCCGACCGACAAGACGTCGGCGTCGTGGGGCCCGCTGGTCAACGGGCACGTCTACGAGTTCAAGGTCACCGGCGAGAACCAGGGCGGCGAGGGCCCGGCGTCCGCGACCGCGCGGGCCACGTCGACCGGCGGGCTGCCGAAGGCCCCGAGCGGGCTGAGCGCGACCGCCGGGGACGGGCAGGTGACGCTGCGCTGGACGGCCTCGGGCACCGCGAACGTCTACTACTGGGTCGAGTACCGCCCCGCCGGCGGCACCTGGCAGCGCCTGCAGTACCCGGTGACGACGTGCTGCGCGTATACCGTCGGGCTGCTCGCCAACGGCACCACGTACGAGTTCCGGGTCCGGGCCAACAACGTCTCCGGCGACAGCCCGGCGTCCAATGTGGCCAGTGCCCGGCCGCTGCCGCCGCTGCCCGCCGCGCCGACCGGGCTGACCGCGGCGGTCGGCGACGGGCGGATCACGCTGCGCTGGACGGCGTCGAGCACCCCGAACGTCTACTACTGGGTCGAGTACCGCCCCGCCGGCGGCGTCTGGCAGCGCCTGGAGTACCCGCTGTCGACGTGCTGCACGTTCACGGTGACGTACCTGACGAACGGCACGTACTACGAGTTCCGGCTGCGGGCCACGAACCTCGCCGGTGACTCGGCGCCGTCGGTGGCCGCGGGTGCCCGGCCGATGCCGCCGCTGCCGACCGCGCCGGGCAGCCTGAGCGCGGCGGCGCAGGGCGACACCGCGGTGCGCCTCAGCTGGACCGCGTCGAGTCCGTCCAATGTGTACTACTGGATCTACTACCGCTATGCGGGGACCTCGGCGTGGACCCGCGCCGCGTACCCGGTCACCACCTGTTGCACGTTCACGATGAGCCTGCTGACGCCGGGCCGCACCTACGAGTTCATGCTGCGGGCGGAGAACCTCGCCGGGCTCAGCGGCAACTCCAACGTGTCCTCGGCGACGCTCACCATCATCACGCCGGGCACGCCCGGCGGCGTGCGGGCGTACCCGACGTCGACCAGCACCTCGGTGTCGACGGTGACGGTCGCCTGGAGCGCGGCCGCGAACGCGACCGGGTACTCCATCGAGGCCCGGGCGTGCCGCGGCGGCGGGTGGCAGACCATCAAGATGATGATCACCAGCACGACGTCGACGGTGAGCTACACGACCGGCTGCTACGAGTACCGCGTCGTGGCGGACCGGTTCGGCAAGTACGGCGGCCGCAGCGGCTCCGTGATCGCGTTCGGGCCGGTCGACGACTACCCGTGGGCCGACTACTGGTTCCCGTACCTGGACCCGTACGAGTTCGTGAAGAAGCAGTGCACGTCGTTCGTGGCCTCACGGGTCGACAAGTACTACTCCCGCAAGCCGCCGAACTTCAACGGCATCAACTACTACAACGCCAAGAACTGGGACGAGGCCACGGCGAAGTACGGCGGCGCGATCAGCCACACCGCTGCGCCGGGCGCGATCGCGCAGTGGAACGGCGGCCAGTACGGGCACGTCGCCTGGGTGTCCGGTGTGGACGGTGGGATGGTGTTCCTGGAGGAGTACAACTTCAACAACCCGGAGGCGTACGGCCGCCGCTGGGTGTCGGCCTCCTCCGTGGACAACTTCCTGCTCGTCAACTGACACTCTGCCGGGCCGGGCCGTTTCTCGCGGGCCGGCCCGGCCGGACGATGCCGTGCCGGATCAGGCTGTCGGCCATCTCGACGATGGATTCCTTCGCGGGGCGGGGAGTCCAGCCGAGCTCGCCGGCGGCCTTCTCCGCGCTGACGAGGGCCGGCACGCCGACGTAACCCAACGCCAGACGGATTGTCCGGTCGAAGCGGGCGACCGTCCACATGAGCCAGCGCGGCATGCGGGCGGTCGGCACGCGGTAGCCCTGCGGGCCGAACTCGGCGGCGAGCACCGCCGCGATCTCCTCCATCCAGCGGTGCTCGCCGGCGACGATGTACCGGTTGCCGGCGGCCGCGGGCGTCTCCATGGCCAGCCGGTGCGCCCGCGCCACGTCGCGGACGTCGACGACGGCGAAGCCCAGCCGCGGCACGGCCGGCATCCCGCGGCTGAGCAGCAGCCGGATCACCTCGGCGGACGTGGTGTGCATCGGCCGCTGGAGCGGCCCGAGGACCAGCCCCGGGTTGACGGCGACGAGCTCCAGGCCGTGCTCGCGGGCGATCGCCCACGCGGCCCGTTCGGCGAGCACCTTGCTCTTCGGGTAGGCGCCTGCGCCGGATGCGTCGGGCCAGTCCTCCTCGGTGAACACCTGGCCGGCGGTGCCGTGGTCGTGGCGGATGGCGTCGATGGACGAGGTGAGCACGACCCGCCGGACCGTGCCCGACGCGGCGGCGGCGCGCAGCACCCGCACGGTGCCGTCGACGGCGGGCCGGACGACCTCGTCCTCGGTGCGCGGCGCCGACGGCGGGTTGGGCGAGGCGACGTGCCAGACGGCCGTGCAGCCGGCGACCGCCTCGGCCCACCCGGCGTCGGCGTCGAGGCTCGCCCGGACGACCTCGAACGCGCCGCCGGTCCGCTCGGCAATCTCCCGCAGGTGGGCGACGTCGGCGGTGGCCGGGTCGCGGACCGTCCCCCGTACGGCGTACCCGTGGGTGAGCAGCTCCTCGATGCAGTGCCCGGCGATGAAGCCGGTGGCGCCGGTGACGAGCACCGTTCCCTTCGACACGACGAACCCCGATCTAAGCGCCGTTTAGAATCTAAGCACTGTATAGTCGGCTTCGGTGGCCGGCGTCAACCGCCTACAGTCGGAGGGTGCCGATGCCGCAGACCCGAGCCAGCTACCACCACGGCGGCCTTCGTGACGCGCTGCTCGCCGCCTGCGTGGCGCTCATCGAGGCGGAGGGCATCGCCGCGGTGAGCCTGCGCCGGGTGGCCCGCGACGCGGGGGTGAGCCCGGGCGCGCCGTACCACCACTTCCCGGACCGCTCCGCGCTCTTCGCCGCGATCGCGGTGCAGGGCCATCAGCTGCTGCTGGAGCGCCTGCGGGCGGCCCGTGAGGCGGCGCCCACCGCGTTGCGCGGGCTCGGCGCGATCCTGGAGGCGTATGTCGCCTTCGCCCGCGAGCACCCCGGTCACCTGCACCTGATGCTGCGCAGCGAGCTGTCCACCTCGTCGCAGGTGCCCGAGGCCGCCCACGCCGGCGAGGCGGCGATCCAGCTGCTCACCGAGACCGTGCAGGACTGCCAGCGCGAGGGCTCGGCCCCGGCCGGCGACCCGGAGCCCCTCGTGGCCGCCGTCTGGGCGCTCGCGATCGGCATCGTGACGCTGTGGCTGGACGGCCCCCTGGAGGGGCGGTGCGTGCAGCTCGGCACCACGCCCGAGGCGCTGACCGCACGCATCACCGCCCTGCTGGAGTCACTCCTGGCCGGAAGCGCGGCCTAGCGCAGGCGCACCGGTCAGTCGCGGGGCAGCAGCGGGCCGAGCGGGCCGAGGTCGATGTTGAGGTCCTCGGGGCGCAGGCCGAAGTGCTCGCGGAGCTCGGCCATGCGTTCCTCGAGCGCCATGAGCGTGAGCCCGATCCGCTCCACCTGCTCCGCGGAGAGGTCGCCCACGTCGACCCGGCGCAGCGCCTGTCGTTCGACGAGCTGGCGCAGCAGCTCCACGACGGTGAGCACGAGCGAGGCGAAGCCGCGTTCGACGGAGTCGCGGTCGAGGTCGATCCGCCCGTCCCGGGGAAGGTCGTTCACCGTGACCCCCTCCCTTCTGGGACCATGCCGCTGACCGTGCCTTCGACCGTGCCTTCGACCGTGCCTTCGACCGTGCCCTCGACCGTGCCCTCGACCGTGCCCTCGACCGCGCCTTCGACCGCGCCTTCGACCGTGCCGCCGACCGTGCCGCCGGACGCGGTCGAGACCGACGAGACCAGGGCGCGCAGCGACACGCGGACCAGGTCGACCTCGGCGATGGCGATCGTGACGTCGCCGGCGACGACGACCCCGGTGGTCAGCACCCGGTCGAGCAGGTCGACGAGGGCGACCTCGCGCGAGTGGACGGCGTCGCTCACGCGGGTCCGCCGGCGTGCACGGGGGCGTCACCCGGCACGCGGTCCGGGTCCGACGGTTCCGCGCCGAGCGCGGGGACGAACGAGTACGGCGGCCACGGCCCCGTGAGCCGCAGCGTGATCGTTGGGTACCGGGCGGCGAGGGCGTCGACGGCCGCCGCGAACGCCGCGGCCCGCTCGTCGGGCACCAGGTATGCGCCGTTGAGCACCATCGCCTCCGGTTCGCCGGTCAGCCGCCGGTCCTGGGGCGCGTGCCGGTGCGCCCCGTCCGCCCGGCGGGCCAGCTCGGCGTGGGCCGCGTCCGCGTCGCGGGCCGCCTCGTCGTGGCGCCGGTCGCGGGCCGACAGTTCGGCGCGGCGGCGCTCCAGGTACGCGGTGCCCGCCCCGCCCGCCCTGGTCTCGGGCACGGGCGCCGGGCCGCCGCGCACGTACCCCTTGACGCCCCACTCGGTCCGCCCGGTCACGCGGTCCAGCGCACCGGTGAGCCCGGCGGCGTGCCGGACGAGGGTCGCGGTGATGCGAGCCTCGTCACGGCACACCGTGGCGAGCCCTGCGGGCACGACCGGGGCGGCCGAGGCGAGCGCCGCCACGACCCGGTGATGCTCGACCGCGGTCCGCGCCACCCATTCCGCGTCCTCCAGGCGAGCCTGCAGGGCGCCGGCGTCGGACAGCCCGGCCGGTGCGGTGCTGACGAAGGCGCAGAGGCCCGCGGCGTGGACCGCGCGGACCGGTGCGTCACCGATGCCGGTGACCTCGACGGGCACGCTGTCGCGGGCGACGGCGTACAGCCACAGCAGCCCTCCCTCGCTCACCGCCACAGCACCTCCATCTCACTCACCGCTCGTCGCCGCGCCGGCGGCTGCGGCTGCGGGGACGAGCCTCCCCGTCCGCCGGGTACCGGTCGTTTTCGGCCGCCTGGTGCGCGGGCTCCACCGCGGGCCGGCCCGCACGCCGGTCACCGCCCGGTTCGACCGCCGGCCGGGCAGACTGCCCGAGGTCGTCGGGCCCGAGGTCATCACGCTCTCGGTCGTCGCGGCCGAGAGCCTCGCGGCGCGCGTCGCCGCGCTCGACCGCCCTGCGGCTGGACGAGGACAGCCACGGATCGGTCTCCCACCAGTCGATGCCGAGCTGCCGCGCCGTGTCGACGGACGCGATGACCAGCCGCAGCTTGAGGGTGAGCAGCTCGATGTCGAGCAGGTTGACCTGGATGTCGCCGGCGATCACCAGACCCCGGTCCAGGACCCGCTCGAGGATGTCGGCGAGGTTCGTCGGCTGGTGCCCGGTGCCGAGCGCGGGGGCGGGGCCCATGCCTGGTGAGGCCACCATGTCAGCTCACCTTCGCATCGGTGCTGCCGCGCAGGTACCGGCGGTCCCGGTGGCACGCCAGCAGTTCGCCGTCATCGTCGAGCTCGACGAGGTACAGCCCGAGCATGTCGGCCGATGACGGGATGCGACGCTCCTCGACGACCTCGACGCCGACGACCCAGCCGCCGTCGTCGGCCGGTTCGACAGACACGACGCCCAGCGTCTCCTTGCCGGTCAGCTGGCCGACCTCGTCGACCGCGAGACGGGCGATGGCGCCGGCCGGGAGCGGGTCGGGACGGGCCTTCGCCCGCCGTTCGCGCGGTTCGGTGCTGGAGGGTGTCATGCTTCTGCCTTCCGGTCGTTCAGCCGGTCGACCGGGAGGTGACCCGGTCGAGGATCTCCTGCTCGGCGGCGCGCCGCTCGTCCTCGCTCAGCTCGCCGCGGGCCACCGCCTCGTCCAGCGCCTCCAGCTGCCGGCGCAGCCCCTGCGGGCTGTACAGCTCCTGCTCCGCCTGCTCCAGCAGCAGCTCCGCGATGGCGGTGACCGCTCGTACGGGCGCCAACGGCAGCGTGAGGATCGTCAAGAGCAGGCCCATGGCTCAGTCGTCCCGTGCCAGGGCCAGCCGGTTGACGAAGTCATAGGGTGCCGCCGGGCCGAGACTGCGCATCTCGACCCGCCCGCTCCACCCGTCGGCGAGCTCGGCGAGCACCGCGTCGAACTCGGCGCGGTGCGCCTGCTCGACCAGCACGGGCAGGTGCACGGCGTCCAGGTCGTGGGTCGGCTCCGCCACGACGAGGTCCTCCACGACCTTGCCGATCCGGTCGACGGCGGTCCGGGTGTCGGCCTGCCGCATCGCCTCGATCGCGGCGTTGATGCGCTCGCCCAGGGCCATGCGCTGCTGCGTGGTCTCCTGTTCCGGCCGTCCCTGGATGTACTCGCGCAGCTGCCGCGCGTCGGAGTCGGTGTCGAGGATCTCGGCGAGCACGGCGTCCTCGATGTACCGGCCGCGCACCACGTACTCCACGCGGCCCTCGAGCCGGTCGAGCAGCGGGGCGATCATGTCGTGCTGGTCGGCCAGCAGCTGCCGTATCGCCTCCGCGTCGCGCAGCACCGTGCCGAAGCGGACCGGGAGCACCGGCGCCACGGCCGCGGTGCCGTCCAGCAGCCGCTGGTAGGCGGTCAGGTCGTCGGGCCGGCCGAGCGGGCGGTCGAGCGGGACGTCGCTCACCAGCGCGGTCAGGTCGTCCTCGGTCACCGTGGTGACGTCGGCCGGCGGGCTGCCCACGCCCTGGGCGCTGCCGGTCGGCTCGACGTCCGACGGCACCACGCCGTAGAGCATCATGCCGACCCGCGGTGCGGTGGTGTCGGTGGCCACGTCAGCCTCCTCTGCGTCGCCGCGGCCGGTCGCGGTCTTCTTCGCCCGGGCCGGCGATCTGCTCCAACATGTCGCCCGCCTTGGACAGGATCTTCTCGCCGGCGCCTTCGATCGCGCGCTTTCCGGCGTGCCCGGCCATCGCGCCCTTGGCGCCGCCGACCATGTCGGACAGGCCGCTGCCTTCCTGCGACTTCAGGTCCAGCCGGTTGGCCGCCTCCGCGAACCGGAGGTATGTGTCGACGCTGGCGACGACGACACGCGCGTTGATGGTCAGGATCTCGATGCCGACCACCGCGACGCTGACGTGCGCGTCGATCACCAGTCCTTTGTCGAGAATGGTGTCAATCACGTCGGCGAGCGACGAGGACTGCCCGCCCCCGCCACCGGCCTGCACGACCGACATGCTCGCTCACCCCCTCGCGCTGCTGCGCTTGCGGCGGTCGCCGGGTTCGGGGCCACGGCGGTCGCGGGTCTCGGCGCCGGTCCGGCGCGGCACGGCGCGGCGCCGGGGGCGCGCCTGCGGCGCCTCCTCCTCGTCGCCCTCGTCCTCGCCGCCTTCTTCCGCCTCGGCCCGGGTCTCGTCGCCCTCTTCTTCGGTTTCGCCTTCTTCGGTTTCGCCTTCTTCGGTTTCGCCCTCTCCGGTCTCGCCCTCTCCGGTCTCGCCCTCTCCGGTCTCGCCCTCTCCGGTCTCGCCCTCTCCGGTCTCGCCCTCTCCGGTCTCAGCCTCGCCGGTCTCGTCCTCGGCGCGCTCGCCCTGCTTGCCAGAGTCCGGCTCCTCTTGCTGCTCCTGCTCCTCGCGTTCGCGCTCCTGCTGCATGGCGGTCTCGTGGTCCAGGACCACCTCACCGTCGCGGATGATGCCGCGCCAGCCATCGACCTCGTCGGGGTTCAGGATCGTCTGCGTCATCGTGTGCCGCACGAAGTGCTTGAACTCCAGCCTGGCCCGCCGTCCCTGTGCGCGCCACAGGTTGCCGGTGCGCTCGAAGAGCCCCTTCGGGTAGTACTCGAGGACGAGCACGATCCGGGTCAGGGTCGGCGTGAGGGCGTGGAACGACACGGCGCCGTTGACGTAGCCCTTGGCGCCCTTGGACCGCCAGACGATGCGCTCGTCGGGCTCCTGCAGCACGATGTTGGACTCCCAGTCGCGGTGCGACAGGAAGATCTGCGCCCGCCAGTGCAGCTTGTCCTCGTCCTGCCGTTCGACCTTCTCGACCTTCTTCGTGAACTTCGGGAACTCCTCGAACGACGTCCACTGGTTGTAGGCGACCCGGATCGGCACGCCGACGTCGGCCCACTCGAGGATGCTGGTGACCTTGAGCTTGCGGGTCGCGCTGCGGCCGCCACCGAACAGCTTCTTGATCTTCGCCCAGCCGCCGGCCAGGCCGCCCTTCGCCGCCGCCTTCACCGGCGAGCCGCCACCGGCGAGCTCCTCGGCGCCTTTCGCCGCGGCCACCAACTTCGGGCTGCCGCTCTGTTGGGCGTACTCGTTGAGCCGGCCGGTGAGGTCGCCGATCTTGCCCTCGACCCGGTCCTGCACGGCCGTGAGGGCCCGGCGGCCCAGCGCGCCGGCGAAGTTCTGCAGCTCCTGCACCAGCAACCGGGACAGATGGGCACCGATCCCACCGCCGGGGGCGCCGCGCGTTTCGCTGGTCATCGTCTTGCCGTGGCGCGCCGGCGACGGACCGGCGGCTCGGGTTCGGACTCGGGCTCCTCTTCGGTGCCCTCGTCTTCGGTGGCCTCGTCACGCGCCTGTCGCGGACGGGATCGGCGGGCGGCGGGCCGGGGCGGCGGTGCCTCCTCGGGCTCCTCCAGCTCCTCGAACTCCTCGTCCTCGAACTCGGCGTCGTAGTCCTCGTCACGGCCGCGGTCCTCGTCACGGCGAGCGCCCTTCCGGCCCGCCGAACGCAGCGCATCGCTGCGCTCCCGGAGCCGGTCGCTGACGGAGTCGATGCGCTGCGACACGGCGGTGCGGGCGGCCGACCGGCCGGCGTCGACGAGCGGGCGGGCGAGACCGGACAGCTGGCCGAGTGCCGCGGAGCCGCCGACGAGCTTCCGTCCGCGAGCCACCAGCTCGGTCGGGTTGCCGCTGAAGCGCCCAGCCGCCGCGGCGGCACCGAGCAGCATCGCCATGCGCAGTTTGCGCCGCCGGCCGAGCATGTATCCGACCATGATCGCCAGCGTGACCTGCAGTGCTCGTTTCATGATGCGACCCTCCGGGCGCAGTTCGCGGGTGGTAGCGCCCTTGGGCCGCCCTACCCGGATCTCGGGCGGCAAACCAGCCCGCACCGATTCGCTCGGGATCGCCCCCGGATGGCCGCCGCCGGACCGGCAGCCAGGTCTCGATGGTCTCCCTGGCTCGGCGTCGGCGGCGCCTGCCCTCGCCCGGTGACGGCCCGGTCTCTTCCCCGGAGGCCGGGCCGTCGCCGCTACTGTTGGAAGCGCCAGGTCTGGTTCGACTGGGCGGCGCCGCAGTCCCAGATGATGAGCTGCGTGCCGTTCGCGGTGCCCCACGCGTCGGCGTCCAGGCACTTGCCGGACTGCGGGTTGCGCAGATTGCCATTGACGAACTGCCACTGCTGGGCGCCGTTGCTCAGGCACGTCCACAGCTGCACCTTGGTGCCCGCGGCGGTGCGCCCGCCGGCCACGTCGAGGCATTTGCCGGTCCTGCTGTTGACCAGGGTCCCGCCCTGCCACCGCCAGCGCACCTCCGGGCCGCCGTGGCAGTCCCACAGCTGGACCTTCGTGCCGTCGGCGTCGCGTCCGCCGGAGACGTCGGCGCAGCGGTTCGAGCCGGCGCCGACGATCATCTGGCCGGTGGGGGTGTCGACGACACCGCGCCGGTTGCCGCGGCTCCACGCCTTCAGGCCGAGGCCGAGGTTGCCGGGGATCGTGCTGTTGAGGTAGTCGCGGTACCAGCCGAGCCAGTACGGCAGCCCGCCGCTGTTCTGGTTGTAGCCGTGCGCCTCGCCGGCGTGCACCTCGACCTCGCCGGGCACGTGCAGCTGCTGGAAGTAGAACTGCTCCCCCAACTGGTGCAGCATCTCGTGCACCCAGCCGGCCAGGGCGTCCTGGTTGTAGCCGAGGTCGTCGCGGGCGTTGATGCTCGTCCAGCCGGTGTTGTACGGGCCGGGCGAGCCGCTGGAGAAGTACGCGTGCGGGCGGAACGCGTTGTAGACGAACACGCCGTCCCATTCCTGCGGGTGGACGTACTGCGCGACGTCGTCGGGCACGTTGCCCGGCTCGACCATCAGCCCCTGGTAGCCGATCGACGTGAGCGGCCGGGGCGACACGACGACCTGCGTGTTCATGTCGACGGTGCCGCCGGTGAGGTCCTCGACCATCCGCGGGAACGTGCTGAGGAATGCGGTCCGGGCCGCGTCGATCTGCGCCTGGCTCAGCGTGGCGGTCAGGCCGGGCACCTGCGACACGGGCTTGATGATCATCAGGAAGCGGAGCGAGACGGCGGGAGCCGCGGCGGCCTCCGCGGCCGGCATCGCCACCGCACCGCCGTACGCCAGCAGCAGACTCAGGACCGCGACGAACATTCGCGTCGATCTGCGTCGGACTCGATGCATGGACAACCTCCGATCGGGTGACAGCCAGCATCGGCTTCCGCGCGGCACGCTCCAAAGGGGTTTCGCAAAGGTTTCGATGCCGCGACCTGCGACGCGGCCACTCGTTGAGCCCGCGGAGCCGACGCGAAGGAGGCAGTCGATGGATCCGCAGCACACCGACGTGTACCGCTACTGCGTGGTGCTCGCGTGCGGTGACGAGCCCCTGGCGCGGTCCGCGACCGAGGCGGCGCCGCCCGGCGCGACGGGCTTCACGGTCGCGCGCGACGCGGTCAGGGAGGGGCTCCGGCAGCGCCCGGCGCCGGCCGCCGCGACGGGTGACGCCGCCGCTCTCGTACTGTATTCGGCGCGGCCCCTGATCGAGGAGCACCACTGGAATCTGCTCGCGCTGATGGTCCCGGAGTACGCGGGGCGGCCCCGCCATCGCCAGGTCGATCTGGCGGGAGTCGCCGCGGTCCTGGGCAAGAAGGTCGACGTCACCCGGAAGGCGGTCGACCGGTTGGTGGAGCCCGGCGGTCTGCTGGAGCTCGCCCTGTTCACGGCCGCCGCCGCGGCGGACCCTGCGACCGGCTGCCCCGACCTGCCCGCCGTCATCGCCGCCGCCAGCACGAAGCGCCTGCGCCCCGCCGTCCGCAAGGCCGTGGCCGCGCACCTTCCCACGTGCGCGACGTGCACCTCGGCGCATCAGACCCGGCCCACCGCCCTCGCCGTGCTGAGCGAGTTCCCTCTCCCGGAGGCGCCCGCCGAGCTCACCCTCCCGGAGGTGCCCGCCGAGCTCACCGAACCAGGCGACGCCCCGGATCCGGCCGGCCTCGCCGAGTCTGACGTGCCGGACCCGGCCGGGCTCGTGGAACCTGACGTGCCGGACCCGACGGAGCGCGTCGGCCCTGCCGCGCCGGTCGCGGCGCCGGGCCCTGCGCCGGCATCGGAGCCCGACGCGGACGACATCACCGTCGAACTGCCGCCGCAAGTCCCGGCGGCACCGGAGCGCGAGCCTGAGCCGGCTGTCTACTACGTGACGCCGGCCGTCGCGGCAGCTCGGCTGCCGTTGCTGCGGCGGCCGCCCGTACTCCTGGCCGTCGTCCTCGTCCTGCTCGCCGGCGCCGCCGTCGCCGGCATCTTCGGCCTGCGGAGCGGAACACCGAAGGGGCAGGCCTCGGCGAGCGACGCCACCACCCCGGCCGCGCCGCCGTCCGCCGTCGCGGCACCGGGTTTGATGGTGCCGGCCTCGCCCAGCGCCGGTCGTACACCTGCCGCATCGGGACATGCGAAACCTTCGACGGCCGCATCGGCATCGCCGGCCGCCTCCGTGCCCGCCGCCGGTGGCATGCCGCTCGTGCCCGCGGCGGACCGGCTCCGCGAGGTGCTGCCGCTGACGGTGAAGGCGCCCGGTTGCCCGGGGCAGACGTTCGGCGGGTCGTGCTACTCGATCCAGCCGTTCACACTGCCGTTGGAGGTGGCCGTGCCGGCCGGCTTCGACGAGGCACGGCTGGCGGACGCCCTCCAGTGGACCGTTCGGACCGAAACGGTCCTCGGCCCGGTCGCGTTCCACGGCCGCGGCAACCACGCGCGGATCAGGGTCACCGACAGCGGCCAGGCCACCCCGCCCACGGTGTGGGTCGTGCAGGCAGCCCTGACCGTCAACGGCGAGACCCACCTGAGCGACGAGGTCACCCTGCGGGTCTACGCGACCACCTGAACGGCGCTCCACAGGCTTCCCGGCGGGCTGAACGCGACGAAGCTCAATGCGATGCTGGAAGCATGAGCGTCACGCGGACCCCGCTCCGGGTGCTGACCCCGGACGGCACCCAGGAGTGGGCCCTCGACCGCGCCGAGACCGACGAGGCCCTGGAGCTCACCCTGCGGGCCCCCGACGGGCGAGAGTGGGCGGCAACCGGGGTGGACTCGTTCCGCGCGCTGGAGGCGATGCGGTTTCAGGTCGAGCCCGACGGTATCCGGCTGTGCTGCAACGGTGCCAGGCCCGACGTCTACCCGTCCCGCATGGCCATTCCAGGGACGGACGGCGACGTTGCGTATCGCCTTCGGCGCGGTCGCCGGAAGTCCGCACGCAGGCTGGTCAAGGCGCTCGATCCGGCAGACTGCGCCGACGTGGTCACCGTCGCGGAGCAACGGGCCTGGTATGAGGACTGGCTCAGGACCGTCACCGGCTGGCGCTGGCCGCTGTACGCGCTGCTGAGCCTCGTCCGGCGCTGACTGTGGAGCGTGGGCCGCGGCGGACAGTCCACCGCGGCCCACCTGACTCACGCGATCTGGGTCAGCTTCCACCAGTTGACGCTGAATCCACCGGTCGATGCGTAAAGCCCGAACTGGTGCGTGCCGGCGGGCACCTCGACCTCCCTGGACACCGTGCGCCACTGGGTGGTGCCGCCGGTGTTGGGCAATGTCACCTCGCCGAGCGGGGTGGCGCCGGCGTTGATGTCCAGCGAGAGCCGGGCGTTGCTGGCCGCGGTCGCGATCCGGTACTCCACAAGATAGCGGGCCGGCTTGGGGACGTTCACGTTGCCGAAGGCGATCCAGTCGCCGGTGTCGAAGGCCGTCGCCTGGCCGCCGCCGGTGTCGCTGGTGGCGGCGGTCGTCACGCCGTTCATCAAGGTGTACGCCTCGGCCTGGAAGGTGCGGGTGTGGCAGCCGCCGCTCAGCTCGCAGATATCCCCACGGGCGTTGGAAACTTTCAGGTCGTCGTACCAGATCCAGGAGTCGTTGGCGGGGGCGAACGAGGCGGTGGCGCCGCCCGCGAACGAGGAGAAGTACGCCTTGTCGACCTGGTCGGCGTTGGTGACGAAGCGCAGCCCGCGGATCGAGGCGGCCTGGACGCCGTTGTACCAGATGTCGATCTCACCGTCGGCGTTGGCGGAGCCGGCGGTGACCGTGTTGACCCGCAGCCGCTGGACCAGGTTCACCCATTGGCCGCGCGGGTAGTAGATGAGCGAACCGTCGGGGCGGGTGAGGTCGACGAAGTCGCCGTACTGGCCGGCGTGGCCCATGTGGTAGTAGTAGATCGCGGCCTTCCCGCCGGAGCGCCAGATCATGCGCGAGCTGAAGCCGTTGGTGCCGTCGCACACCTGCCCGCCGGAGCACGACCCGCCGCCGGCGAGCCCGAGGCCGACCTTCCCGGCGAACTCGGTGGTCCCCCAGCTGAAGTCGCTGCTGAAACGCACCCAGTAGGACAGGTAGTACTCGCGGCCGCGGGTCAGCTGCAGCGGTGCCTGCGCGCCGGAGTCGGCCGGGCCGATCTTGCCCTTCGGGTAGAACACCCGCAGCGACTTGCCGCCGGTGTGGCTGAAGTTGTAGCCGTCGATCCAGGTGCGGGTGCTCATGCCCTGCTCCCACGGGGCCGTCCACCCGTCCTGGGCCCAGGCGCCCAGCGTGTAGGCGGTGCCCCGCTCGGGGCGTTCGAAGGTGTTGTACCGGAGGCTGCTCGTCGCCGCCGACGCGGCGGGGGTGACGGCGGGCACCGCCGCGGCGGCGATCAGCAGCAACGCCACGAGAACCGTTCTTCGCATGGTCGCTCCTTTGACTCAAAGGTTGCGGACGAGGGTGCTTCCCCAGGCGTGGCGGTGCGCCTCGGTGAAGCCGAGCGCGGTGTAGAAGGCGACCGCTCGGGTGTTCGCCTCCGCCACGCCCAGGTGCACGCCCGCGACGCCACGCCCTTGGAGCGCCGCGAGCACCGTGTCCATGAGCCGCCGGCCGCAGCTCTGCCCCTGCAGCCGCCGCGCCACCTTGATGTGCAGGTGCGCGGGGTGCGTGTCGAACCACGGCCGGTGCGGTCCCGCCGGCGCGAACGTGCCCGGTGGGTACCGGCGGCGGAGCCGGGGCCACCAGTGCGCGTCCAGCCACTGGTTGAAGCGCACCGTGTCGGCGGTCGCGGACACGTAGCCGCCGACGCCCGCGTCGTCCTCGACGACGAACGTCAGGCCCGGGTCGGCGGCGAGGTACGGCCCGGCGTACACGTGGCCGGGCAGCTTGTCGTCGACCGGTCGCGGCGGCGTGCTGAGACCGGTCGCGTCGGTGGTCGCGCAGATGCGGTACACCGCGGCGAGGTCGGCGCGGCGGCCCGCGCGTACCCGGGCGGTCATGACCGGCACAGGGAAGCCGGCCGGCCGCTCGCGGCGGAGGCGTAGATGGCCAGGACGGTGGCGACGACCGAGCGGCCGTAGTCGCCGCCGACCTCGGGCGGGCGGTGGCCGCGGCAGGCGGCGACGAAGTCCGCGAGCTGCGCGGTGAAGGCCTCCCCCGTCCCGCCGCCCGGCGCCATGACCTGGGTCTCGGGGGCGCCGTCGCGGCTCGCCCAGGTGCCGTCGGTCGACGACCAGCGCAGCGCGCCGCGGGAGCAGACGACGGTGGTCTCGTCGTGGAAGCGGCCGGCGGCGCTGGTGAGCAGGAAGCCGGCCGCGACGCCGCTGGACAGCGTCACGGAGCCCATCGCGTCGGTCTCGACGGCGTGGCCGTCGCGGTGCCACACGCGGGCGGTCGCCGACTCGGCGGTGCCGTCGCCGGCCCACTGGATGCGGTCGAGGCCGTGGATGCCGACGTTCATCACGATGCCGCCGCCGGCCATCGCCGGATCGAAGAACCAGCCGGGGCGCGAGCCGCGCTGGTAGTGGGCGGTGCGGTGATGGTGGATCGCCAGGACGTCGCCGAGGTCGCCGGAGCGCAGGAGCCGGGCGACGCGGTGCGCGGCGGGGTCGAACCTGACCACGTGCCCGACGGCGAGGACGACGCCGGCGGCCGCGCACGCCTCGATCATCGCGGTGCAGTCGGCGACGGTCGTGGCCATCGGCTTCTCGACGAGGACGGGCACGCCGGCGGCGGCCGCGTCCAGGGTCATGCCGGCGTGCAGGGCGTGCGGCGCGGTGATGACGACGCCGTCGAGTGGTTCGCGGGTCAGCATCCGGCGGTGGTCGGTGTAGGCCGTCGCGCCAGTGCCCGCCGCCGCCTGTACCGCGGCCGCCTCGTGGATGTCGCAGACCGCTGTCACCCGGACTCCGGGCACGGCGCGCGCCGCTTCCAGATGGAGCGCCGCGACGATGCCGGTGCCGATGACCCCTAGCCGGAACCCGCTCATGCGCGCGCCCGAGCGGAAGGCCGACGGACGCGCGGCGGGGCGCAGGAGCCGCGGACGGTGAGGCGGGGCTGGAGCTCGATACGGTGCGCCGGGGTGGTGGGGTCGTCGACGAGGCGCAGCAGCAGGTCCGCGGCGAGCGCGCCGAGCTCCGCGCGGGGCGGGGCGACCGCGGTCAGCGGCGGGTCGACGAGCTCGGCCACGTCGTCGTCGTACGCGACGAGCGACAGCTCCGACGGCACCCGCAGCCCGATCCGGCGGGCCGCCGCGAGCAGCGCCGCCGCGTCGCGGTCGCCGTGGCAGAAGACGGCGGTGACGCCGGCCGCGCGGCAGGTCGCGGCGTAGGCGTCGATCTGCGCGGGCGTCCACTCCTCGTGCAGCACGCGCGCCTCCGGCACGGCGACGGCACCGAGCGCGGCGGCAGCGCGGTCGAAGCCCTCGGTGACGACCGCGGAGTTGCCGGTGCGGATGCGGCCGAGAAATCCAACACGCGTGTGACCGAGGCTGACCAGGTGCCGGATCGCGGTGTGTACGCCGCCGAGGTGGTGCGTGGTCACGAACGACACCGGGTCGTCGGGGTCCGGCCGTGGCGGGCGGCGCTCGACCAGCACGTACGGGACCGGCAGCCGCCGCAGCGCGTCGACGTGTGCCTGCGGGTCGTCGGCGACGTGCAGGTTGGGCACGAGGATGAGCCCCTCCACGCCGCTGCCCAGCATCCGCCGGATCTGGGTGCGTTCCAGGTCGGGGCGGTTCTCCGAGCTGGCGAGCATGACGCCGGTGCGGGCGGCGGTCAGCGCCCGTTCGATGCCCTCGATGACCTTCGGGTAGTAGTACGACGTCGACGGCACCACGACCCCGACGGTCCGGCGGGATCCGGTGGGGACGCTCGCGACGTACGTGCCGGACCCCTGCCGCCGCACGGCGACGCCCTCCGCGACCAGCAGGCCCACGGCCCGGCGGACGGTGTTGATGCCGACGCCGTGGCGGGTCGCGAGCTCGGCCTCGGTCGGCAGCCTGGCGCCGACGGGCTGGCCGCTGTCGGCGATCCAGCGCCGCAGCCGGTCGGCGACCATCTCGGTCTTGAGACCCTGGTGCGCAGACATTCCATCATGGAATGAATCGACGTCCGTCTCTGTCATGCGGAAATGATGCGACCGCGGGCGAACAGACGTCAATCAAGCTGGCACTTCGTGGAATGTATTCAACCTATGGACACCACCCTGGCCCACGCCGGCGGCACGATGGGCTCGACGTCCGGGTCGTCCTCGTCCCAACCCGTCTCCCGGGGGAACAGGCCGACCACGGTCCGGCACGGCGGGCGCACCTCGGGCCACGGCGTCTGCCCGTCGGTGAGCGCCACCACGACGTCCGGGCGGGGTGCAGTCCGCAGGGCCCGCTCGAACCCGGCCCGCAGGTCCGTCCCGCCGCCGCCGATCAGCGGGATCCCCTCGGCCCGGCACAGCGCGTGCGCGAGCCCGGCCGCCGCGTCGCAGGACAGCACCCGGACCAGGTCGCGGCGGCCGCCGACGGCCCGGCCGATCGCGGCGACCTCCAGCAGTGCGCTGCCGAGCTCGGCGTCGCTGACCGAGCCCGACGTGTCGATGATGATGCTGACCTGCGGCGGGCGGCGGCGCAGGCTCGGCAGCACCACGCCGGGCAGGCTCGCGGAGCGCCGTGCGGGCCGCCCGTACGTGTAGTCGTCGCCACCCGCCGCGCCGGCCACCGCGGCGCGGACCGCGGCGCCGAGCAGCTCCCGCCACGGCTGCGGCGGGTGGAACGCCACCTCCGCCCAGCGCTGCCAGCCCTTCGGCACGTCGCCGGGGCGGGCCCTGATCGCCTGCGCGACCCGGAACCGGACCGCGTCCAGCTCGTGGCCGCTGAGCCCGTGCGCGCCGTCCGGGCCGAGGTCCCACGGCCGTTCGAGGCCGTCGGCGCCGCTGCCGCAGTCCAGCCACGCGAGGCCGCCCGTACGCGGCCCGAGCCGGAACTGCCGCAGGTAGTCCTCCATCAGCTCGCCGTCGCGCAGCCCGAGGTCGGCGGCGGCGACGGCGCCGGTAGGGCGGGCGAGGCCGTCGCCGTACACGTCGTCGTTGATCTCGCAGTCGGCGGCGATGTTCATCCGCAGCCGGTCGCCGGCGCCGTGCAGGCCGTGCACCCGGGCGACCCGGTCGCCGCGGCCGTGGTGGTCCCGCAGCAGGTGCGCGACCTCGTGGACCCACACGCCGGCGAGCTCCTCGACCGGGGTCCGCGCCACGAACGCCGGCGACGCGTAGCAGCGCCACTGCCGGTCGACGGCCATCGTCGGTACCCGCCGCGACTCGACCACGTGCAGCGCGAACAGCGCCGTCGCGAGGTACGGCCGGACCCGCGCGGCGAGCAGCCGGGCCGCGTACAGCTTCCCGGTGTCCAGCGCCACCGGGCCGCCCGCGACGGACGCCTCGGCGGTGTCGCGCGCCATCAGGCGGCCACCGCCCGCTGCGACAGCGACACCGCGCCGGCGAGGCGTTCGATCAGGTCGGGCACGTCCCAGTCGGCGTGGCGCTGTGCGGCGAGCGTCGACGCCGGCACCACCACGAGGTCCGGGGCGCCGGTGTCGACGGCGGCGGCCAGGATCGCCCACGCCGCGTCCCACCGGTCCTTCGACGGCTGCCGGCGGACCGCTTCGACGACGCCGTCGAGGGCCGCCTGCCGCAGGTCGCCGCGCTCCGGCAGGACCGCCGCGGCCGGGTCGGCGAGCAGCGTCTCCGGGTCCGGCAGGTCCATCCGGTCGAGGCTCGCGAGGAGCTCCAGGCCCGGGCCGTCGCCGACGGTGCCGCGGACCAGCATCGAGAGCACGTCGCGGGACGTGCCGGCGGCGACGGCGAACGCGGTCAGCCGCAGCGCCATGTCCCAGCTGCGCGGCGACGGCCACGGACCGCCGCGGCGCGCCTCGCTGCCGGGCAGCTGGTGCACCAGCCGGGGCCGGGCGGTGAGCAGCCCGCACACGGCCCGGCGGGCGAACGTCACCGCCTCGGTCAGCTTCCGCGGATCCAGCCGGGGCAGCGACGCGCGCGGCCAGGTGCCGCCGAGGCCGCGGACGACGACGTCGTGGTCGTGCACCCACTGCAGGTGCACGAAGCGGTTCGCGAGCGGCGCGGACAGCTCCCACCCGTCGGCGGCGGACGACCGCGGGTTGGCGGCCGCCACGATCCGCACGCCCGGCGGCAAGCGAAGGGCGCCGACACGGCGCTCCAGCACCAGACGCAGCAACGCGGCCTGCACGGCCGGCGGCGCGGTGGACAGCTCGTCCAGGAAGAGCAGGCCGCGGCCGGCGTGCACCAGGCGCACCGCCCAGTCCGGCGGGGCCATCGGCACGCCCTGCACCGCCGGGTCGTCGCCGACGACGGGCAGCCCCGAGAAGTCCGACGGCTCGTGCACGCTGGCGATGACGGTGGTCAGTGGCAGGTCGAGCGCCTCGGCGAGCTGGGTGAGGGCGGCCGTCTTGCCGATGCCTGGCTCGCCCCACAGCAGGACCGGCAGGTCGGCGGCGACGGCGAGGGTCAGCGCCTCCAGCTGCGTGTCGGTGCGCGGCTCCGTCCCGGTGTCGTGCAGCAGCGCGAGCAGCTCGGCGGCGACGTCGAGCTGATCGGTGAACGAAGCGGTGACCGGAGAACTGAACGAGGACATGAGGCATCACCATTCGGGGAGAAGTCGTGATCCGGCCTCCGGATGAAGGCCGGCGGTGCACCGGAGCAGCCCGGCGCGGGGCTGGAGACGTGCGATGGGTCAGCGGCGCGCGGCGCGGCGTTCGGGTGCGGGGCGGGTGCGGGACAGGCCGGCGCGGAACAGCCCGTGCGCGACCTTGCGCAGCGCCGCGTCGTCGAGGGTTTCCCGCAGCGCGCCGTGCCGCAGCAGCGCATCGGGGCCGAGCAGCCCTTCCACGACGGCGAGCGCGCCTTCGGTGTCGCCGTGGTCGAGCCGCGCCCGTACGTCTGGGAGGCACTCCGGCCGGCGGTGCGCCTCGTCGATCGCTTGCAGGCACGCCAGCGGGGTCCCGCCGAGCGCGGCGAGCAGTTCTTCCCGGCGCACCTCGGCGGGGTCGTGGTCGAGCGCGACGAGCGTGCCGCCCACGAGCCCGATCCGGTGCCGCTCGCCCCTGCACTCGACGACCCGCGGCGTGCTCGGGTCGTCGTCGCGGCGGGTGTACGACGCCGGCCGGCCGGGCGCGAGCGCCGCCGCGACGAGCGGGTGCAGCCCGTCCGCGCCGATGAGCCCTTCGCGCAGCAGTTCCACGTCGGGCAGGACCCACGTCGCGGCGTCGGGCAGCACTGGTCCCCCGCCGCCGCGCCCGCGGGCCCGCGCGATGCGGGGCTCGGCGCCGTCCGCGACGGTCACGACGAACCGGTGCCGGGCCCCGAGCCGCACGGTCACCGCACCGCCGGCACACGCGTCCGCCCGCAGCAGGATCCCGGCCTCGTCGGCCCACCGGTCGGCCGCCGCACTTCCCGCCGCCGCGAAAGGTGAAGCCGCCCACCGGTCGACCGAAGCCGCCGCCACAGCCGAAGCCGAAGCCGCCCACCGGTCGGCCGACGCCAAGGCCGAAGTCATGGCCTCGGCGGGCTCCGGGGGCGGCGCCGGACCGGTGGCGCCGTGGCCGGCCCTGGTCCGCAGCTCCCCCGCCCGGCGCGCGTCCCACAGGTGCCGGTGCAGGTCGAGCCGGAACCGCGGATCCGGATGCGGGTGCGGATGCGGCGCGCCGGTCCGCCGCGCCCCCTCCCACAGTGCGAGGCTGATCCGCTGCCCCGCGCCCGCCCACGCCGGCGGCGTCCGGACCACCAGGTGCACCGGGCCGTGCCGGGCGAGGGAGATGGTCAGCCCCGGCCGCAGCAGGCCGTCCGGCGCGATCCGCGGCATGTGCCAGCGCAGCAGGTCGGGGGCGAGATGGCGCAGGTCGGCCCGGATCGACGCGGCCAGCGCCGCACCACCGCTCCGAGCCACTGCCTTGAGGTCGAGATCGACGTCGACCCGTGCCGCGGCGCACGCCCCGGCCCAGTCACCGGCGTGCCGGCGGGCGGTCGCTGACTCGATCATTGATTGCGGCACGGCGAACTCGCGCACGCGCCGCCAGAACGTTCGGCGGGTGTCCCCAGTCGCGTCAAGGATGTGCATCAGCACTCACCTTGCGCGGATGGGACCCCCAATCTACGACGTGAGGTAGTCATCGGCGCGAGCATACAACGATCCCCGCACCCGTGTCAGTCCTCGACCCGTGGCTTCGCCGGTGACGTCGGACCCGTTCGTCGACGAGCTTGAATCCCAATAAGCCGTTGCGTCTTCGGTGCGGTGGTGTTTGGGTCGACGCATGTCGATCACCGTGCAGCGTTCGACGCCGGACTCGTTGGGCGAGATCGTCGAGGCGGTGGCGGGCTGGCAGCACGCCGGCGGGCCGGTCCAGCTTCATCCAGGTGACCTCGGGTGGCACTGGAGGTTCGGCGCGCAGGAGTTGGCCGGGGCCGTCCGGGTGTGGACCCGTGACGGGCAGATCTTGGCCGTTGGCATGGTGGACGACACCGCGGGCCTGATCCGGATGGGCATCGCACCGAGCGTCGACGACGACGCCGCATTCGCGGCTCACCTGCTGACGGACCTGTCGGAACCAGGACACGAGGTACTGCCCGGTGGCGCCGAGGCCGTCGAGGCCCGCTTCGGCACCGCCTTTCGAGGTCTCCTCCGTCGCAGCGGTTGGGTGGCCGATGAACCGTGGACCCCGTTGTTCCGTGACCTGGCTGTCCAGGTGGAGAGCTGCGGACTCCGGGTCGAAGTCATCGACACGCACGACACTCGGGATCGGATCGTTCAGGATCGGGTCGCGGTGCAGCGGGCAGCGTTCGCCGGCTCGACGTTCACCCTGGAGCGCTGGCGCGCGATGGCCGCTGCCCCGCCGTACCGCCGGGCTCGGTGCCTGGTCGGTTACGACCGCGACGGCGATGCGGTGGCCACGGTGACGGTGTGGTCGGCCGGGGAAGGGCGACCGGGTCTGCTTGAACCACTGGGCGTCCATCGGGATCACCGTGGCCGCGGATACGGCCGCGCGATCACCGTGGCCGCGGCCGCCGCATTGCAGGAGATGGGGTCGTCCAGCGCGACAGTGTGCACCCCGAGCAGCAACGTCGGCGGCGTGGCGACGTACGTTTCGGCCGGCTTTCAGAAGCTCCCGGACGTCACCGACTTCCGCCGCACGATTTGACCGTGCCGTCCCAGTCGAAAGGGTGAGGAAGCGCCTGATGGTGAGCCACCACACGAACGGAGCCGCGCAAGGCGCTGCCGTGCTGTTCGACGCCGACGGCGTGCTGGTCGACTCCTACGCCGCATACCGGCGGATCTGGACTCGCTGGGCCTTGCACCGAGGCTTGGACCCGGCGACCGTCTGGTCTCACACCCACGGCAGGCGGGCGGTCGACACCATCGCGGTCGCCGCACCCCGCCTCGACCCCGAAGCTGAGTACCGACTCGTCCGTGACTTCATGGCCGAGGAAGGCGACGCGTTCCCGGTCTACCCTGATGCCGCAGCGGTCCTGCAGGTGCTTCACGCTGACCGGTGGGGCGTGGTCACCTCTGGCCGTGCCCAGACCGTCCGGCAGCGGCTCCGCGCCGGCGGGCTGCCCGACCCTCCGGTCCTGGTGGACAACACCCACGTCACGCGCGGCAAACCCCACCCGGAGGGCTACCTCCGCGCAGCCGGACTGCTCCGGACACCAGCCGAGCGGTGCCTGGTCATCGAGGACGCTCCCGCCGGAGTCGAAGCGGCCCGGACCGCGGCGATGACCGTGATCGGGCTGACCACCACCCATTCCGCCGATCAGTTGACCCACGCCCATCACGTCGTCGGCAGCCTCACCGACGCGAAGCCGTTCATTCAAGATTGGCTTCGCAGTTGACGCTCGGCGGGCGGGTGACCGTCGCCGGCGGGCGCGGCGGATGTCACCGCGGCGCCGGGGCGGCGCGGCGGACCAGCGCGGCGGCGAGGGCGAGCAGAGCGACGGCGGCGGCGAACAGCAGCCGCAGCAGGCCGAGGGCCGTGGCCGCCGCGGCGAGCAGCGGGCCTGCCCACATGCCGGCCGTCATCGCGAAGGTCAGGGCGGCGTTGTAGCGGCCGCGGAGGGCGTCGGGGGCGAGGGCGTTGACCATCGCGGGCAGCGCGCCGGACAGCAACAGCTCGCCGGCGCCCATGAGCACGGCGGCGAGCGGGAGCACGGCCCAGGCCGGGGTGGTGACGGTGGCGCACAGCAGCCAGCCGGCCGACCAGACCGCGGCAGCGGCGGCGACGAGTCGCGGTGGCGTCAGTCGTACACCGGCGCGCAACGCCAACGGGAGTCCGGCGATGATCGTGAGGCAGTTGGCGACGCCCGCCCACGACATGAGGTCCGGCCGTCCACTGTGGATGGCCAGGACGGGCAGGCCCGCGGTGTAGACGCCGTATCCGGCGGCGGAGGTCAGCACGGCGACGAACAGCACGCGCAGCAGCCGCCGGTCCGTGAGCAGCGCGCGGTAGCCCGGACCCGCCAGGGTGCTCGTCGCTCGTTGCCCGCCGGTGTACGACCAGCGCACGGCCACGATCGCGACCAGGCACGTGCCGGCGGCGGCCCACCACAGCCAGGTGAGGTCGGCGACGAGGACGGCCACCGCGGAGCCCGCGCCCATGCCCGCGTTGAACAGGGCGAACTGCAGCGTGAACGTCCGGCCGTGCACCTCCTCCGGGACGAGCCCGGCGATCAGCGTCGCGTACGCGGGCAGCGTCACCGCCCACCCGAACCCGACCGCCGCGACGGCGCACCCGAGCAGCAGCGGATGGCTGCCGGTGGCGACGAGGACCAGGCCGCAGACGGTCGTGGCGAGGCCGGCGGTCATGGCGAGGCGCCCGCCGTGCCGGTCGGTGAGGACGCCGCTGAGCCAGTTGCCGGGGAAGCTGGCGAGGGCGAGCAGCGCGGTCATCGCGGTGGCCGCCGCGAGCGGGATGCCCTTGCCGGTGTGCAGCAGGATCACCAGGTAAGGCTGGGTGAGCCCGATCCCGGCGGCCGACACGACGTCGCCGAACAGCAGCCGCCGCAGCGCCGCCGGCATGGTGTCCGTCTTCGTGTCCTGCATGGTTCGCTCCCGTACGGTCGCGGCCGGTGTCGGCGGCAGTGTGTGCGGGCGCGCTTGCCGTCCACTTGAGCGCTGGCGCTCCGGCAGACGGCGCGGGCGCTCCAAGTGCGCCACAAGTACGGGCCAAGCGGTGGCGGCCACGCTCACGGGGCACACCTCACCACGAATCCGAAGGAGCACTCCCATGCAGCGTTCTGTCGTCGCCACGCCCGTGGTCCGCACGCAGGTCCGGGGCGGCGGTCTCGCCACCAACCACAGCGAGGCCGTCGCCACGCCCGCCGCCCCGGCGCTTCCGGCGCGGGGCCTGACGACCAACCACAGCCAGGCCGTCGCCCGGATCGCCTGAGCCACGGCAGCGGGTGGCGGAGCCGGCCATGACACCTGATCCCGTCGACGAGGCGGTCGCCCTGCACGACCTGGCGCTGTCCGCCTGGGACGAGCACCGCTACCCGCGGAGCATCGACCTGTGCCGGCGTGCCCTCGGCATCCTCGAGGCGCACGCCGGCGCCGGCAGCCCCGACACCGCCAACGTGCTCACCCTGCTCGGCAGCGCCCTCGACGAGCTCGGCAAGCACGCGGCCGCCGAGGCATACCACCGCCGCGCCACCGCCGTCATGGCCGCGCTGCCGTCCCGGCCGGAGGTCCTGCTGCGGCTGCGCGTCCAGGCGACCGCGGCCCTGGCCGGCAACCTGCGCCGCCAGGGCCGCTACGCCGCGGCGGAGCGGCTGCTGCGGGCCGCGTGCGACGACGCGGCGCCGCGCTTCACCGACCTGGAGCTGGTGCCGCTGCGCAACGAGCTCGGCGTGCTGTACAAGTTCGCGGGCCGCCACGACGACGCCCAGGCCCAGTACGCCGCGGTCCGCACGGTGCTGGAGGCGGCCCACGGCCCGGACCATCCCGCGCTCGCCGCCGTCTGGCACAACCTCGCCGGCCTCGCCCACAGCCGCGGCGACCTGGCGGCCGGCGAGGCGTACGCGCGGCGCTCCCTCGCCCTGCACCGCGCGTGCCTTCCGCCCGGCCACCCGGCCGTCGTCGCCGACGAGGCCCACCTCGCCGCGATCCTGCAGGCCCGTGGCGAGCCGGCGGAGGCGGAGCCGTTGCTGCGCCGGGCGATCGCGTACTTCACCGCCCGGCACGGCCCCGACCACCCCGACGTCCTCACCAACCGGCACAACCTCGCCGCCGTCCTCGCCGCCCGCGACCCGGCCGCCGCCGAGGCGCTGTACACGGTCGTGCTGGCCGGGAAGCGCCGCACGTACGGCGCGTCGCATCCGGAGGTCGCGCTGACGCTGACCAACCTGGCCGCGCTCGCAGCCGCCCGGGACGACCACGACGCGGCCCGGGCCCTGGCCGTGGAGGCGCACCGGATCCTCGCCCCGCAGGTCGCCGCCACCCACCCCGCCCTGGCGTCGGTGACGGCGTACCTCACGGTGCGCGGCGGCGACCAGCCGGCCAGGGCGGCGGCGTAGCGCCCGGCCGGGCCGGGGTCAGACCGGCCAGGTGGGGTCGGTGGCGATCGCCTGCAGCTGCTGACCGGTCAGGGGAGGCTCGGAGCGGGTCGCGGTGTTGGTCTTCTCCCCGACGGCGTTCCAGGTGCCGACCACGATGCGGACGCCGTCCGGCCGGAACACGTCGACCATGCGGAGGGTGATCCGGTCGTGTCCGGCGTCCTCCGACGGGCCGTCGGTCAGCACGAGCAGCGTGCCGTCGGGCAGCGTCGAGTCGACGCAGTGGGTGCCGGGCGGCTCCTGCCGCTTCGCGCAGGAGAACTTGTCCATCGGGTCGTCGCCGGAGACGCGGCCGGGCGGGACGGCGCGGCGGTAGTTGGGTTGCACGTTGACCTGCACCTTGCCGCGCCCGGCCCGGTCGGTGAGGATCAGCTCCGCGAAGCCCGGCTGACTGTCCGGCTCCGACGTCGCCAGCCCGGCCGGGAGCAGCCGCCGGAGGGTGGCGAGCATGACGTCGGCCGGCACCTCGGGCCGCGGGGAGCCCGCGCCGGACGCGGCCGGCAGCGCCGCGGATGCGGCCGGGGCGGACGTCGCGACCGCCGGCGGCTGGGCGGTCGTCGCCGCCCCGCCCGACCGGTCCAGCGCGAACGCGGCGGTGCCGACCGCGACGCCCAGCACGGCGACCCCGCCGACCAGCATCGTGAGCCGTTGCCGGGTCCGGGCCCGGTCGGCGCGGGCGAACACCGCGGCCGGTCCGGCGCCGGCCGGCGGCTCGTCGGCCTCCACGGCCGCCTGCAACGCCGTGCGCAGTTCGTCGAGCGGCATCAGACCATCCCTCCATCGCTGAACATGAGCTCCCCCACGCTGCCGGCGAGCAGCTGGCGCAGCGTCGCCAGCGCCTTCGCCGACTGGCTCTTCACCGTTCCTTCGCTCACCCCGAGCACCGCCGCGGTGTCCTCGACGCTGCGGTCCTCCCAGTAGCGCAGCACGACCGTCGCGCGCTGCCTGGCGGGCAGGGCCCGCAGCGCCGCCAGCACGGTGAGTGCGGTGGCGCGGTCGCCGGCCGCCGCGGGCGGCTCGGCCGCGCCGGCGGGGTCCGCCCAGGTCCGCTCGCGGCGCCGCGAGCCGCGCTGGTTGTCGTCCAGGTACACCCGCAGCAGCACCTGGCGGGCGTACGCGTCGAGGTGCTCGACCCGCCCGCGCCGCGCCGCGGTCACCACCTTGGCCAGCGCTGTCTGCACGAGGTCCTCGGCGCGGTGCCACTCGCCGCACAGCAGAAACGCCGTGCGGCGCAGGTGCACGTACCGGGTTTCGACGTACTCGTGCAGGTCGGACTCGATGTCTCGGGTCACGGGTACCTCCCTTCACCACACCTGGACAGGTGCGGCGGGCGGGCGGGTTGCCCCGAGCTTCACAAACTTCCGGGCGCCGGTGGGTGCCAGGCCAGCTGGACGAGCCGCCGGCCGTGCCGCCGGGTCGCGTGCCAGCCCCGGCCCGGCGGCAGGGGCCGTGGCGTGATGCCGGCGAGCAGCGGCCCGTCCTCGCGGGCGCCGGACAGCACGACCGCCTGGGCGGACAGGTCCCGCAGGCGGAGCAGGACCGGCTCGTACATCGCCCGCGCCGCGCCGCTGGTCCGGCGGGCGACGACGACGTGCAGCCCGATGCCGGCGGCGTGCGGCAGGAGGTCCATGAGGGCGGCGAGGGGGTTGGTGGCGGTGGCGACCAGGTCGTAGTCGTCGACGAGCAGGTACAGCTCGGGGCCGCGCCACCGGCCGGGGTCGCGCAGCCGCTCGGTGAGCGCGGTGGCGACCTCGCGCAGCACGTGGTCGGCGGACTGGGGGCCGGTGCAGTGCCCGAGCAGGTGGGCGGGGCCGGCCGCGCCGGCGAGCCGGCGGCGGTAGTCGACGACGACGGTCCGGGCCTCCTCCGGCCGGTACGCGCGCTCGATCGAACGGGCCAGGCCGCGCAGGAACGCGGTCTTGCCGGAGCCCTCGCCGCCCAGGACGATCAGGTGCGGGTCGGCGTCGAAGTCGGCGACGACCGGCCCGAGGCCGATCTGCTCGACGCCGATCGGGATCCGGCCGCGCCGCGGCTCGGGCAGCGACTCGGGTGGCAGCCGCTCGGGCAGCGGCTCGACGGGCGGCGCCGGCTCGGACGGCCACGCCGCGCGGATGTCCGCCACCGCGGCGTCCAGGTCGCCGTCCTCGGTCAGCCGCGGCCGGGCCACCAGCAGCTGCAGGCGGTCGGCGGTGATGCCGCGGCCGGGCACGTCGTACGGGATCCGGGCGGCGGCCCGCCGGTCGATCTCCGACTCGCCCGCGTCGCCCAGGCGCAGCTCGATCCTGGTGGTGAAGGTGTCGCGGAAGGCTGGGCGCAGCTGCGCCCAGCGCCGGGCTGTGACCGCGAGACGGATGCCGTGGGCCGGCCCCCGCTGGGCGAGGTCGTGGAGCATCCACTCGATGCCCTCGAAGTCCTCGAAGTCGCTGCGGACGGCGCCCCAGTCGTCGACGAGCAGGAACCGGCGGCGCGTGGGCTCGCGGTCGAGGCAGGCGTGCAGCTCGCCGAGGATCCGTGGCACCAGGTCGCGCCGGTGGCGGTCCGCGACGGCGGCGGTGTGCGGCAGGCCGGCCACGGGGGCCAGGGCCCGGCCGCCGCCGGACTCCAGTGCGTACAGGTGCGTCTCGGCCGGGGTGTACGTCAGGGCCAGCCCGAGCGCGAGCGTCTGCAGCGCGGTCGACTTCCCGCTGCGCGGCCCGCCGACGATCACGATGTTGCCGCCGTCCGGTGGGACGTCGAGGACGTCGTAGCGCCGCTCGAACGGCCGGTCGACGCGGGCGACCGCCACCCCGCCGGGCCGCCGCGGCGCCGTCAGCCCGCGGCCGGGGGTCGTCGTGAGCGGGCCGAGCAGCTCCCCGAGCGCCGGCGACGCGGTGAGGGGCGGCAGCCACAGCTGGGTCGCGGGCGGGGCGGCGGCGCGCATCCGGTCGGTGAGCACCTCCGCCACGCTCGGCGGCGCCCACGGGTCGAGGCCGCGCAGGACGCTGTCCCAGCCCCCGCCGGGCGGCAGGTAGCGGTGGAACGTGACCGGCGCGAGGAACCGGACCGGCGTGCCGGACCCGGCCCGCAGGTAGCCGACGCCGGGCGTCATGGGTAGGTCGTAGGCGTCGGGCACGCCGATCACGGCGCGGCTCTCCCGCCCGCTGAACGTGCGCATCGCGACCCGCACCGGCAGGTAGTTGTCCAGGCCGCGCAGCCGGCCCTCCTCGAGCCGCTGCGCCGCCAGCAGCTGGTGCACGCCGAGCGACCGGCCGACCCGCCCGACCTGCACGAACAGGTCGATGAGGTCGGGCCGTTCGGTGAGCAGCTCGGTGAACTCGTCGATGACGACGAACAGGCTCGGCGCCGGGACGGTCCGGTCCCGCGCCCGCCGGTCGAGCTCGCCGGCGACGGTGTCGAAGAAGCGCTCGACGAGATCCGGTGACTCGCCGACGCCGGTGATCATCGCCGCGACGTGCGGCAGGTGCTCGAACGGGCGGAAGGTGCCGCCGCCGTACCGGTCGACGAAGACGAAGTTGAGGTCCGCCGGGGAGTGCGTGACGGCGAGGGCGAGGATGACCGAGCGCAGCAGCTCCGACTTGCCCGACCCGGGGGCGCCCACGATCATGCCGTGCCGGCCCGACGCGAAGTCGAGCTCGACCGGCGCGCCGTCCGTCCCCACGCCGATCGGCACGCGGAGCCGGTCGCCCTCCGGTCGCGCCCGCCAGGTGGCCGCGGGGTCGAAGGCGCCGGGGTCGCCGAGGCCGAACAGCTCCTCGAACCGCACCCGCCCGCTCCGGTCCTCGTCCGCGGCCGCGGCCGCCGGGGCGGGCACCAGCCGGGTGACGGCGTCCAGCACGGACCGCGCGGCGGCCACCACCTCGCCGGGCCCGAACTCGGCGGCGCCGGTCAGCGCCCGCGCGATGGTGCGCAGGTCGCTGCCGGGCAGCAGCGCGAGCTCCCCCAGCTCGTGGACCGCCGACAGCGCGTCCTCCACGGGGTACCGGAGGTCGAGCGCCTCCCACGCCGTGGCGAGCCGGTCCGCCGGCGCGGGCCCGGGCTCGATCAACGAAGCCCCCGCCAGCGCCGCCACCTGCCGGAGACGGTCGGGCCCGAACCGGGCGGCCAGCGCCGACTGCAGCGCCGCCCGCAGCCGTGGGTCGATCTCGTGGCGGCCGTCGCCGGTACCGGCGAAGAGCGCGGACCGCAGCAGCCGCTCCTCACCTCCGGGCGGCAGCGCCAGAGCGGGGAACGCGTCACGGATGCGGTGCAGCAGGCCGGCGTCCACGGCGACCGGGACGGCGGCGTGGCAGGCCAGCTCCAGAGACCCGGCCGGCAGCTCGAGCCGGGCGGCGGCGAGCAGCTCGGCCCCGGCCGGCGCACCCGCCCAGGCGGCGGTCACCGTGTCACCACGGCGGGAGGCGCAGGCACAGCGTCACCGTAGCCCGCGGATCCGCCGGGCACTGCCCCACCGGTGCGCGGGCTCAGAAGAGCAGCTCGCGGGCGTCCGGGTGGACGGCCGCCGCCAGCTCCGCGTAGTTGCGGGGCTCCGCCGGGCCGATCAGGTCCGCCACCTGGTCGCGGGCGGCCGCGATCTGTGCCGGTGGGCCCTCGAACTCCGCATACGTCCCCAGGCGGGGCAGCTCGTCGATCGCGACGACCAGCGCCGCACGGTGGAACTCGCGGCGGCGCTTCGCGAGGCGCCACACGAGGATCAGGCCCTGGTCGGCGAAGGCTGCCCGTACACCACCTGGATCCGGCGACGGGAACTCCACCTCGATGCGGTGGTTGGTGCCGTCACCGGCCTGCGTGCGGGGGCCCTTGAAGCCGGCCGTCGCGGTGGCGCCGGTGATCCGCAACCGGGCGACGAGGTCCTGGGCGCGTAGCCGGCCGTCGGGGGTGTCGTAGTACTCGTCGAGCTGCTCCTGCGGCGGTGCGGCCCGGAAGCCGAGCGCTTCGAGCCGGGCCGTGAGCGCCCCGGGGTCCGGCACGGGGTGTTTGCTCTCGACCTCGTCCACCCCGCCGGCCACGCGCTCCATGGTACCGGCGGCGCCGGTTTCAGCGTCCCGTCAGCCGGGTGCCCATGCCGGCTGTCCGATGGCGAACAGTGTGCAGCCGTCGGTGTCGCTTATCCTGCGCGCATGATCGTGGTGGAAGGGCAGTCCAACGAGCGGCTCGTCCTGGACGGCGAGTGGTTCGAGAAGCAGCGCGGCGGGCGGCCCGTCACCCGCAACCCGGCGTCGACGTTCCGCGGGGCGCAGTGGAACGACATCGAGCGGCGGGTCAGCCTGTTCGGGCGCGAGAAGGAGCACCTCGTCCAGGTCACGCTGGCGTTCGAGGGCAGCGGGTTCGTCGGGTTCATCACCGCCGCCGCCAACCGGCCGGCCCTCGCCGCGCTCGTCGAAGGCCTGGAGCACGCCGCCCGCTGAGCGTTGTCGGCCGGCGCCCGCGGTGCAGAGGGTTGCACGCCGGGCGGGCCGGGTAGCCCGCGCGGATGGTGACTGGCGCACAGCCGATCCTGCGGAGGCTCACCGCGCAGGGCCAGGCGCTGTTCGAGCCGGTGTACGACGCGGTCCGGCTGCGCCGGTACGACCGGTTGTGGCTGGGTCCGGCCGTCGCGGTGCTGGTGACGACGCTGGCGATCGCGGCGCGGACCAGGCCCGGGCATCCGGTGATCAGCCGGTATGCCGTCACGCATCCCGGCGATCCGCTACCGGCCGTCCTGCTGCGGCTGCCGCTGTCACTGTTCGCGCCGGCGGCGCTGCTGCCGTTCTGGTTCGCGGTGATGCAGGTGCTGCTCGTGTTCAGCCTGACCCAGGCGGTGCTGGGCACCGTGCGGGCCGTCCTTGTCGCGGTCGCCGGGCACAGCGCGGCAACGCTGTCCGCGGCGCTGTGGATCGCCGCCAGGCCGCCGGTGGGGCTCGGGATGCAGGACGCCCACCTCGCCGACGCAGGCCCGTCGGCCGCGGTGGTGGCGGTCTTGGCCTACGCCGCCGTCCGCCTGCGCATCGGGTGGCTGGCGGCGGTGCTCCCGGCGTACCACGCCACCGAGGTCGTCGTCGTGGGCGGACTGCCTTCCCGCGAACATCTCGTCGCCACACTGACCGGTGTCCTCCTGGCGCTGGTCCCGGACCGGCGGTTCGCCGGCATCCTCGCCGCGGCGGGCGACCCGCCGGGCCCCTCCGGGGCACGCCCCCCACCGCGGCGGCGGCGCTGGCGGTGACGGGCGATGCCCCGCGGCCCAGGCGCCGATGGCGGGCGGACCGCAACCGGGCGCGTGGTTGGCGGCCCGGCGGCCGGGTCCCGCCGCCGGGTCATGCTCCACCGGAGCTGGCGGCACACGAACCAGCCCGGCCTCGTGTCGGCTAGGTACCTGCCCGGCGGCGACCTCGCCGCGGAGCTCGCCGCGAGCGTGGGGCCGGCGGCGAAGGCGCGGGTGCTGCTGGTGGCGGCGGCGGGGTTACGGCTGGCGCCGCTGTACGTGGCGGCGGTGGTCGGGGGCAGCCTCGGCATCGACGCGTTCGCCGGACCGCAGGGCCGGGCGGGGATCGTCGCGGCGAACTCCACCAACGTGGCCAACCTGGAGCAGCATCGGGTGTGGACGCTGTTCACCAGCGCGTTCGTGCTGGGTGGTGGGGTCGAGCCGGTGCAGGTCGTGGCGCTGCTGCTGCTCACCGGGGCGGCGGAGCTGGTGTGGGGGCGGCGCCGGCTGGCCGAGGTGTTCCTGCTGACCCACGTGATCGCGAGCTGCCTGGTCTACGCGGTGCTGCGGGTCGGTCTGCAACACGGCTGGCTCGACCAGGAGGTGGCCCGGGCCGCCGACGTCGGGACCAGCTACGGCGCGCACGCCGTCGCCGCCGCCCTGGCCTGCAGCCTGCCGGTGCGGCGCACCCGCCGGGTGCTGGTGCCCGCGGTGCTGCTGCTCGTGGTGCTGCCGTTCGCCGACAGCAGGACCTTCACCAGCCTCGGGCATCTGCTGTCGACCCTGATCGGGCTGCTGGCGGGCTGGCAGCTGCGGCACCGCCCGCTCGCCGGACGGCTGCGCCGGCCGGGCGCGCAGCGCACCGACCGGCCCGCGCGCTACGTCTTCGGCACGGCGCAGCAGGCTCAGGACGCGCTGGTCTTCGTGCTGCATCTGCGGGAGCAGCAGCTGATCCGTCTCGACGACGCCGTGGTCGCCTGGTCCGACGTACCCGGCGCCGGTGGCGGCCGTCCTTACCGGATGCATGAGTTGCAGACCCGCGACCTGGGGGTCCTCGACGGCGCGCTCGCCGGGGCCGCGTGGGGCATCGTGATCGGCACGCTCGCCGGGTGGCCGACGGCGGGGATGGCCGTCGGTGCCGTGGCGGCGGCAGCGGTGGCCGGGGTGCACGACGCCGGGCTCTCCGACGCCGTGGTGGAGCAGGCGGCCCGCGGTGTCCCGGCGGGCGGGGCGGTCCTCGTGCTGCTCACCAGCCCGGCGGACCAGCCGCGCATCGCGGCCGTGCTCAGCCGCGCCGGTGGTGTACCGCGCGATCCGGCCGGGTAGGGAGCGGCCATGTGGTCGGGAATCGACTCTGCGGTGCCGGGCCGGGTGGTCAGGCGGCCGCGCCGGCGAGGACCGGGGTCAGGGCGCGGGCGCACAGCTCGCGCGCCCACTGGATACGGCTGAGCGCGACCTCGGGACGGTCGCCGAACACCTCAGCGGCCCGTGCGTAGCACTCGTCCGGCCCGAGCTGGTCGAGCGTGCGGTGGACGGTCTCGCGGACGGTGGCGTCGTCCAGGTCGCGGGAGGCGGAGGCGTCGGAGACGAACAGTGCCATGCTCAGGACTGGGTCGACCGGGCAAGTCGTCATGGGGATCACCTGTTCAAGGGGGGTGCGGAATGTCTACATCCCACGTTCCTCGTACCGCTGTGTGACAGCCTCGGCGCCAGCGGGACTATCCGACTGCCGGTTTCCGCACCCCCGTATACCTGCTAGCAGGTATGCCCGGCCCGCCCCATTCGTTGCCCGCCCGTCGCCCGCCCGTCGCCCGCCCGGAGGTCGCGGAATGCGGGGCGGCCGCCGGCCCGGTGGCTCAGCCGGCGGTGGTCCTGACGTGCTGGGCCAGGGCGGCCGTGACGGCGTCGGCCGAGGTGCGCAGGCCGGCGAGCGGTGCGAGGTCGAACGATCCGTCCGCGCCGATGGTCGGCGCGAATTTCGGGTCGTGCCGCAGCGGGGAGTCAGCGACCAGTCTACCGACCACGAACGCCCCGGCGTTGTGGCGCTGCTGCACGCCGATGGAGGCGAGGTGGTGCCACGGGCAGGCCGTGCGGCGGTGCGCCCGGCGGTAGGCGATCCCGTCGGCGTCGATGCGCAGCGACCTGGCGGTGAGCTGCACGATGAAGCCTGCGATGCCGATCGGGACCAGCGCCATCCCGGGTACTCCGATGACGGCGCCCCCGGCCTCCGAGTCGGTGGTCACGGTGATGAGGACGCCGATGACGTAGAGCAGGATGCCGGCCGGGATCGCGGCGAGGCTCCAGGTGCGGGTGGCGAGCGGCAGCCGGCTGGTGGCGTTGCCGTAGACGACCGGCGCCACCGCCGGCGCGAACGATCGGAGCTCCGGCCGCGGCGCCATGAAGACCGGGGCGGGAGACGTGACCGCCGGCGCGGGCGTCGTGGAGACCGGGGCGGGCGACGTGACCCGCGGAGCCGGTGGCGTGAAGACCGGCGCGGGGGACGTGACCGCCGGGGGCGGTGGCGTGACCGGTTCGGGCGGCAGTGTCAGGGTGCCGGCCGGTTCGGGGCGGGGCGCCGGGACCGTCGCCGGCTCGGGTGCGGAAGTGCCGGTGCCGACGCGCAGGCTGCCGTCGGCCACCACCAGCTCCGGCTGCTCGATCACCACCGGGGCCACGCCGAGGGCCTGGTGCAGCATGGTGGCGCACAGCGGCATCCGGCTCGAACCACCGACCAGGAACACACCGGTGAGGTCGGCGGGGCGCACGTCGGCCTCCCGCAGGGCGATGCGCGTCGCCGCGACGGTGCGGTCCAGCAGTGGACGGGCCAGCGTTTCCAGCTGCTCCCGGCCGAGGGTCGTGTCGATCTCCAGCAGCGGTATGAAGATGGAGGTCTGCGCCGACCGCGACAGCATCTCCTTGCCGTTGCGGACCTCGTCCCACAAAGTCCGGGCGGCACGCCGGTCCGCGTCGGCGGCCGGGCTGTTCAGCCGCGCCCACGCGTCGGCGTCGGCGGAGCCGTGGACTGCGCCCAGGTAGGCGAACACGGCCGCGTCGACGTCCAGGCCACCCGCGTCGAGGATGCCCTCGGCGGCGAGGACCTCGAACCCGCCGGCAGTCCTGCGGACCACGGAAGCGTCGAACGTCCCGGCGCCGAAGTCGTACACCGCAACGACGCCGCCGACCGGCACCTCGTTGCCGAGCACGGTGACGAAGTAGGTGGCCGCGGCCACCGGCTCCGGGACGAGCGACACGGAGGGGAGACCGGCCGTGCGGGCCGCCGCCAGGAGCACGTCGCGGCGCCGGCCGCCCCACCCGGCCGGGTGCGTCAGGACCGTCTCGGTGACCGGGCGGCCCGCGGTGCGCAGGGCTTCGTCGTACGTGCGTCGCAGCACGGCGGCGATGAGCTCCGGCACGGCGACCTCGGCGTCGCCGAGCAGCACCTCGCCGTCGTCGACCCGCTTCTTCGGGTTCGGCTCGTACGACGCCGGCGACCCGCGCCCCACGTGCTGCGCGTCGCGCCCAACGACCAGCGCGCCGGCGGCGTCCCGGCAGGCCGCCGACGGAAGCATCGGCGTGCCGTCGAAGAGCAGCGGCCGGGTCTGCCCGTCGCCGGGGTCGAGGACGGCCACCGTGTTCGACGTGCCGAAGTCGATGCCCAGGCGCAACTCGATCACCACTCCTGATCCAGACGGGTCCGGTCGCGTCCACACGAGCCGGCGTCGGCAGCGGCCATCGTATGGATCACCATTGCCACGGACAATCGAGCGATCCGCCCCATCGGCCCGGCGATCGGCTCATGCCGGACCGGCCTTCGGCAGGATGCTCACAGTCTCTGAGCCCGGCGCCGGCGGGCGATGAGCAGCCCGGCGGTGCCGGCGACCACGACGGCCACGACGGTGGTGAACACACCCGGCGGCAGGAGGCCGATGGTGGCGTTCCAGACCGCGTGCACCGCCGGCAGGATGCCGCGCGTCGGCGAGCTGCTGATGTTGTTGCGTCCCCAGTAGTCGCTCTCCTGCAGGCCGTGAACGGCGGCGAGCACCCCGCCGGCGGTGAACAGCGCCGCAGCGATCCGGACCGGCGCGACCGGCACGACCGGCGTGGGGCCGCCCGGTTCGCCGCCGCGGCGCAGGAGCAGGCCGCCGCCGAGGACCAGCAGGAACATGAGGGTCGCCCCGGCCCAGAACAGCAGCAGGTTGAGTGGCCCGGCCGGGAGACCCTCGCCGAGCACCGTACGGGCGAGCTGCACCGCCGGGTTGATCTCGCGGGCGGTCCAGGTCCAGCCGCCGCTGGCGATGAGGTGCGCGTCCCGGTCGTGGACGTAACTCTGCGCGGCGACCGCGACGACGCCGCCGGCGCACACCCAGAGCAGTGGGCCACGCGCTCCGGCCGGGCCCGCGAGGGGGTCGCCGATCCGGCCTCGGCCCAGCAGCGTCAGCCCGATGACGGCCAGGAGCACCCCGCCGGCGACCGTGGCCAGCAGCAGCGTCTCGCCGTAGCCACGGATGCGGCGGAAGTCCAGGAACTCGGGCAGTTCGGCGCGGCTCCACAGCACGAGCGCGGGCATCAGGTACAGCAGTGTCGCCCCGACACCGGCGGAGGCCGCCCGCACGAGCAGCGGCCGCGCCGAACCGGGCAGCGGCAGGGGGCGCCCGGCGGTGAGCAGCACCAGCAGCCCGACCATCGGCAGGACCGCGGTCGGCCCGGCGAGCACCCGGGTGCCCGACACCAGCGAGTCCCGACCGGCCGCGGCGGCCAGCGCGGCGACGGCCAGCACGGCGGCCAGCGCCCCGGCACCGAGCACCCAGGACCGTCTCCTGCCGTCCGCCGCAACCCCAGCGACGCCCGCGGGCGTGACATCTCCTGTGGGCGCGGCATCGGAGGCGGGTCCGGCGCCGGATGCGGGCGAGGCGTCGGAGGCGGGCGCGGCGTCGGAGGCGGGCGCGGCGTCGGAGGCGGGCGCGGCGTCGGACGCGGGTCCAGCGTCGGATGCGGCCGGGTCCGCGGCGGGCGGCGGTACAGCGGCCGCAGCGGGCTCGGTCGGCACCGCAGCCGGCGCGAGGGACACCGGTGCCGGCGACGCGGGCGCCGCAAGATCTGATGCGGACGGAAGCAACCCCGGCGCCGGGGCCGGCGACGCCGGGATCTCAGGCTGGGTGACCGGCGCCGCGGGGGCCGGGTCGAGCAGGCTGAGGGCGCCGCGGGCCACGACGAGCTCGGGCTGCTCCAACGCGACCGGCGCCACGCCGAGGGCGCGGTGCAGCAGGGTCGCCACCAGGGGCATCCGGCTCGCGCCGCCGACGAGGAAGACGCCGGCCAGGCCGTCGCGGGTCACGCCGCTGGCGAAGAGCGTCGCCGTGGTCAGCGCGACAGTGCGGTCGAGCAGGGGCCGCGCCAGGTCCTCGAGCTCACCTCGCGTCAGGTGTACGTCGACGTCGAGCAGCGGCACCGGCAGGCCCGTCTGGTTCGCCCGGCTCAGCTGCTCCTTGGCGATCCGGGCGTCCTCCTGCAGCTGCCGGCGCAGCCTGCGGTCGGCGGTCGTCTCCGGGGCGGCGAGCCGCTGCCAGCGCTGCGGGTCGGCACCGCCGGCGGTGCGGCCGACCCACCCCACGACGGCCGCGTCCAGGTCGACCCCGCCGACGTCCTCGAACCCGTCGCTGGCCACCACGTCCCAACTGGTCGCGGTGCGGCGCACGACGCTGACGTCGAAGGTGCCGCCGCCGAGGTCGTACACGACGACGGCCGCGCCGGGGTCGACGCGGTGTGACAGCACGGCGGTGAAGCAGGTGGCGGCCGCGACCGGCTCGGGGACGAGGACGGGCGCGCCGAGCCCGGCGGCGCGGGCGGCGTCGGCCAACAGGGTGCGGCGGATCGGCGCCCAGCTGGCCGGGTGGGTGAGCACGACCTCGCCGGCGGGGGCGCCCAGCGTGCGCTCCGCCTCCGACCGCACCCGGTCGAGGACCGCCGCCACCGCGTCGGCGACCGGCACCTCGTGCGTGCCGAGCAGCAGCGTCCCGTCGGCCAGCCGCCGCTTCGGGTTCGGCTCGTACGCGGTCGGGTCGAGGCGGGCGCTGCGCTCGGCGTCGCGGCCGGTCTGCAGCCGTCCGTCACCGTCGACGAACACGGCGGACGGCAGCAGCGGCGTCGCGTCGAACAGCAGCGATTCGTGCCGCCCGTCCGGCAGACGGAGCATCCCGACGGTGTGCGAGGTGCCGAAGTCGATGCTCAGCCCGGACTGATGTGCCGTCACGGCATCGAGGCTAATGAGCCGGGCCCCGGCGCGGCTCGTCCAATCGGCTCACGGAGATCGGCGGCGCGGACCATCGCACTGTCCTGCCGGTGATTGAGTTTCCACGGCCCGTATGTCGACGAGAGGGTACGAAGCCGTCACATGGTGTCAGACGGCACGGACACCGCCTCGAATAGGGGCGGACAGGTCTGAGCGCCGGCCGTATGATCTCGGCCGTGTCGATGATCGATTCGCTGAAACCGTTGCGCACCAGGGACTTTGCGCACTCGCCCGATCTGGGGTTGGTGCGCCGGGCGGTGCGGGCGGCGGACTGGGCGGCGGTCGTGGCGTACTTCGACGGGCTGCCGCCGCGGGCCGACCACGCGCTGGCGGTGGAGGTCGCCGCCGAGGTGCCGGGCAGCGAGCGGTTCCTGCAGCGGGCCGTCGACACCGAGCGGGACTCGTCGCTCGCGCGGACGTTGCTGGGGAGCAGGTGCGTGGTGCTGGGCTGGGAGGCCCGGACCACGTCGCGGGCCGCGAACGTGAGCCAGGCGCAGTGGCGGGTCTTCTACGACCACCTCGGCCGGGCCGAGCGGCTCCTCACCGACGCCGTCGCCATCGACCCCGGCAACGCCGCGGCGTGGACGGAGCGGATCGTCACCGCCCGGGCGCTGGGCTTCGAGCCGGCCGAGGCGCGCCGCCGGTACGACAAGGCGGCCGAGCACTGCGACGTCCCGTACCGCGCGCAGGGACGGCTCATCCAGAACCTGGCGCCGAAGTGGGGCGGGTCGACGAAGGCGATGCACGACTTCGCGCAGGAGTGCCTGAAGGCCGGGCCGCCCGGCACGCTCGCCGGTGCGGTGGTGGCCGACGCGCACATCGAGCACGCGTTCACCAGTGACCGGATCAGCCGGATCCGCGACTACCTCGGCCAGCGCAAGGTCCGCGACCAGCTCGGCGCCGCCGCGGCGCGGACGGTGCTGCACACCGACCACGAGCCCGGCCACGGGTGGGTGGCGGCGCACAGCGCGTTCGCCTTCGCGCTGTTCCAGGGTGGCGACCTTCCCCGGTCCGCGCGGCATTTCGCGGCGCTGGGCAACCTCGTGCGACCGTACGGATGGGACATGATGAGCGACAGCTGGAAGTCGGACTTCCGGGCCGCGCGGAGCAAGGCGGCCGCACGATGACGGACGTCGACGGGGTGCCGGTGCTGCTCGGCGCGGCGCCCGGGCCGCTGCGGGCGGGGCTGATGTTCCGCGTCGGTGTCGCCGACGAGACCGCGGCCACCGCCGGGATCACCCATCTCGTCGAGCATCTGGCGCTGCACCGCCTCGGCGTCGCCGACTACCACTACAACGGCATGACCGGCGCGACCACGACCCAGTTCGTCACGCAGGGCACGCCCGAGGCGGTGGTCGCTTTCCTCCACGGGGTGTGCGCCGGGCTGCGCTCGCTGCCGGTGGACCGGCTGCCGGTGGAGTGCAAGCTCATCGAGACCGAGGCGGCGGGGCGCTCCGACCCGGTCAACCTGCTGATGCCGCTGTGGCGGCACGGCGCCCGCGACTTCGGTCTCGTCGGCATCGCCGAGTACGGCATCCACACCGCCACCGCGGCGCGGGTCACCGAGTGGGCCGCCGCGCACTTCACCCGCGGCAACGCGGTCCTGTGGCTCACCGCCGACGAGCTGCCCGCCGGGCTGCGGCTCGACCTGCCCGACGGCCCGCGCCGCCCGCTGCCGGCCGCGTCGTCGGCGCTGCCGCTGCAGCCCGCGGCGTTCGCCGGCGGCTCGGCCGCGATGGTGCTGGACGCCGTGGCGCCGCGGACCGCCGCCGCGGGCGTCTACACGCAGGCGCTGGGCCGGGCCCTGTTCCGGGAGCTGCGGCAGGAGCGCGGACTGTCGTACACGACGGCCACCGACTACGGCGTCGACGGGCGCCCGACCGCCACCATCACCGCCGTCGCCGACTCCCGCGACGGCGAGGCCGCCGCCGTCGCCGAGCACTTCACCGCGCAGCTGCGCCGCCTGCGTGACGTCGACATCGACGCCGGCGAGCTGGACGCGATCCGCGCCCTCGCGCTGGAGGGCGCGGACGCCCCGGACGCGGAAGCGAAGCGCCTCCCCCGCCGGGCCCTCGACCTGCTCACCGGGTTCCCCTCCAACAGCATGGCCGAGATCGCCGACGAGCTGCGCCGGGTCACCGCCGCCGACGTCCGCGAGGTCGCCCGCGCCGTGCACGACTCGGCGCTGCTCATGCTGCCGCGCGGCGTCGAGCGCCCACCGGCCGGGTTCGAGGCGGCGCCGCAACTGTCGCGGTTCAGCGTCGTCGGCAAGCGCCTGCGGTCCAAAGTGGACCCGGAGGTCGCGCTGGTGCACGCCGCCGACGGGGTCAGCTTCACCACCCCGCCCGGCGCTTCCACGGTGTTGTACGACGAATGCGTCGTCCTCCTGCGCTGGCCCGACGGCGCCCGCCGCCTGCTCGGCGCCGACGGCATGAGCGTCCACATCGAACCGACGCTGTTCCCCCTGCCGCCGTCCGTCACCGCCGCGATCGAGTCGGCGGTCCCCGCGGAGCGCCACGTCGACCTGCCGGCCCGCGCCCCCGACGAGATCCCGCGCCTGTCCCGGACCACCGGCCTGCGACTGCGCTGGCGCCGCGCCCGGCTGCGCCTGCGCGCCCGGCTGGCGGGCTTCACCCTGCTGCCCAGCGGGGGCACCGGCCGGGTCGTGGTGACCGTCCTGCTGGGCCTCGCCGGCGTCGCCGCGATCATCCTGGCCATCGCCCTGCAGTCCTGGCCGTTCCTGGCCGCCGCCGTCGTCGTCGGCGTCCGCATGCGGCGCCGCTACCGCCCCTGACGCTCACGACGCGGTCGGCGGCACGTCAGCCTCCGCGGGTGTCGATGAAGACGGCGAGGCCGTCGAGGAGGCGGTCCAGGCCGAAGACGAACAGGCGGTCCAGGTCCAGGTCGAAGTCGTCGATCTCGATGAGGCGCTCGAAGACGGGGACGCCGGAGGGGACGGCGGCGCCGCCGAAGCCGAGGTCCATCCACTCGTTGCCGGTCATGCCGGTCTCGCGTTCGGCCTCGGCCTCTGGTTCGAGGGTGGTGGCGAGGCCGCGGACGTAGCCGAACAGCAGCAGGTGGACGTGGAGCCGGTCGGTGAGCGACAGCGGGGTGCCGTCGAGGGAGGCGAGGACCCATTCGGTGAAGCGGAGCCCGTTCATCGCGGGCTGGGGGCGGGTCAGGGACATCGTCGGCGCCAGCCACACGTGCCGGCGGAAGAGCTGCCACAGCAGCCTGGCGGCCAGCTCCAGGCGCGGCCGCCAGCCCGGGGGCGGCACGGCGGGCAGCGGCACGGCGCCGAAGGCGGCGTCGATCATGTACAGGGTGAGCTCGTCCTTGCCGCGCACGTGCCGGTAGAGCGCCATCGTCGCCACGCCGAGCTCGGCGGCGACGCGGCGCATCGACACCTCCGCGATCCCCTCGGCCTCGGCGATGCCGATCGCGGTCGCCACGATCCTGGCCCGGGTCAGCTCGGGGACGCCACGGTCCGGTGCGGCGCGCCGGTGCGCGGTCCGGCCGGGGCGGGCGCCCGCGGTCCGGCCGGTGACGACCGTGCCGATGCCGGGCCTGACCATGGTGAGGCCCTCCTCCCGGAGCACGGCGAGGGCCTTGGTCGCGGTGGCGATCGCGACGCCCCAGTCGCGGGTGATCTGCCGGGCGGACGGCACGGGGTCGCCGGGCGAGAGCTCCCCGCTGCCGATGCGGCGGCGGATGTCGGCCGCGATGCGGCGATACGGCGGTTCCAGGTCGGCCACGGTACTAGTACACCAGACGCCGGGACCGCGCCGAGGAGCGCAGGTGTACTAGTAGCGATTGCCGCACGGCAAGCGGTCCGTTTAGCGTCGCTGCGTACGCAGTACACAAGCGGAAACGGAGCGAAGAATGCGTGTGCTCATCTCCGGGGCCGGGATCGCGGGGCCGGCGCTGGCGTTCTGGCTGCACCGGCACGGGATCGCCGCGACCGTCGTCGAGCGGGCCGCGGCGCCGCGCCCGGGTGGCCAGGCCGTCGACATCCGCGGCGCCGCGAAGGACGTCGTCGCGCGGATGGGCCTGATGGCCAGGGTGAGGGCCGAGCGGGTCGACGAGCGCGGCATCGCCACCGTCGACGCCGCCGGCCGGTGGACCTCGACGATGGCGGCGGACGCGTTCGGCGGCGAGGGCATGGTCGCGGAGATCGAGCTGCCGCGCGGCGACCTCGCCCGGGTGCTGCACGAGGCGACCCGCGACGACGTCGACTACCGCTTCGGCGACCGGATCACGTCGCTGCGCCAGGACGGGCCGCGGGTCGAGGTCGGCTTCGCGAGCGGCGGCGCCGAGGAGTTCGACCTGGTCGTCGGCGCCGACGGGGTGCGCTCCGGGGTGCGCGCGCTCGCGTTCGGCCCGGAGACCGACTTCGTGCGGCCGCTCGGCGGCTACACCGCGTTCTTCAGCATCCCCGACCCGGGCGACCTGCGGCACTGGTACCTCATGTACAACGCGCCCGGCGGCATCGCGGCCGGCATCCGCCCGGAGAACGGCGGGACGGCGAAGGCGTACCTGAGCTTCAGGTCCGCCGAGCGCGGCCTCGAACGGCTCCCGGTCGCCGACCAGCAGCGCCTGCTCAACGAGCGGCTGGCGCACGTCGGCTGGCGGGTGCCGGCGCTGCTCCAGGCGATGCCGCAGGCGCGGGACTTCGTCTTCGACGCGCTGTGCCAGGTGCGCGTGGAGCAGTGGTCGCGCGGCAGCGTGGTCCTGCTCGGCGACGCCGGCTACTGCGGCTCGCCCCTCGCCGGCCTGGGCACCAGCATGGCCCTCGTCGGCGCCTACGTCCTCGCCGGCGAGCTGGCGGCGTCCGGCGGCGACGCGCAGGCCGCGTGCCTCGCCTACCAGCGCCGGCTGCAGCGGTACGTGGACGCCGGCACCGAGCTGCCGCCCGGCGGGATCCGCGCGTACGCGCCGAACTCCGCCACGATGATCCGCCTGCGGGCCGTGTCGATGCGGATGATGACCCGCTGGCCGATGAAGCAGATGCTCGCCGCGCAGTTCGCGAAGGCCGGCGCGTTCGAGCTCCCCGCGTTCGGCTCGGCGGTGCCGGTCTAGACCGGCCGCCGGAACGCGACGACCCGCTGGTCGACGACGAACCCCACCTTCGCGTAGACGCCGGCGGCGCCGGTCGGGTTGTCGGCGTCGGTGTCGAGCCCGGCGGTCGTGTGCCCGGCCCGGCCCGCGTCGCCGAGCACGCCGGCGAGCAGCGCGCCCGCGACGCCCTTGCGGCGCCACGACACGGCGGTGCCGACCTGCCCGATGTAGATCCTGCCGGGTGTTTCGCTGCTGTACGCGAGGACGTAGCCCGCGATCTCGTCGCCCGCGAGCGCGAACCTGGACAGTTCCGGCAGGAACGCCTCGGACCGCACGGTCAGCGGCGCCCACGCGTCGAAGGTGCGCTCCTGGTAGCCCCACAGGTCGCGGAACGCCGCGGTGTGCACGGCGTGCAGCTCGTGGTCTCTCGCGGCGTCGTACGGCGCGAGCTCCACTCCCGGCGGCGGCGACACGGCCGGCGCCTCTGACGTCGGCGCCGACATCTCCAGGAAGTAGCGGGACGGGGTGAAGCCGAACCGTTCGTAGAGGCGGGTCGGGGACGGGTCGCCGTCGCCCGCGATGACCTGCGCCTGCCACGGCGCGTCCGGCGCGAGCTCGGCGTGCCGGGCGGCGGCCCGCTCCAGCTGCCAGGCGAGCAGCTCCCGGCCGAGGCCGGCGCCGCGCCGGTCCGGGTGCACCCCGCCGATCAGCTCCAGCCGGTCGCCGCCCTCCGGCGGCAGCGGCACCAGCGCGACCGCGACGAGGCGCCCGGCGCCGTCGGTCACCACCCGGGTGTCCAGGGCGGCGTCCCTGACCTCGTTGTCGACGCAGTCCTCGATCTCGGCGGCGACGTGCCCGGCGTGCCCGCCACCGGCCTCCGACAGCAGGTTGATCAGCTCCGCGACCGCTGCCGCGTCGTCGGCCGCGTACGGGCGCACAGAGAAGTCGGTCACTGCCTCACCGTACGCACCCCCGCAACCGGATTGCCGCCGGCTCAGGGTCGGGGGCATGGCGACGCGACTGGTACAGATTGCGATGGACGCCCGCGACGACGCCGGGGTGGGCCGATTCTGGGCGCAGGCCCTCGGGTGGGGCCTGTCCAGCGAGGCGCCCGGCGTGACCAACCTGGGACCCGAGGGCGTCGCCGACCCGGAGGGCGTCCTCACCCCGCGCTGACGTGCTCAGCCGTTGCGGTGGTGCTTCTTCACGAAGGTGTACCCCGGCGGCAGCTCCGACTCGTCGAGCTCGTCCTGCTCGACGGTCTGCTGGTGCAGGGAGAGCTGCCGCTCTGAGGCGTGTGCGCCGGGTGGGAGGCGGCGGAGGAAGCCGTTGACCCAGTGCTCGCGGCGGTCGCTGGGCTCGCCGGGCTCGTCGGGGTGCGGGGCGGGCTCGACCAGCGGCGCGTACAGGAGCATCTCCGCCGGCTCGTCGCCGTCGAGGGCCGGGTAGGACGGGTGGCCGGTCGCGTCGACGCTGCCGTCGACCCTGGTGACGTAGCCTTCGCGGAGCAGCTGGTCGACGGCGTTGCGCAGCAGGAACGTGCCCCGCGACCCCTTGCCGAGGCCGCTGCGCCTGGGCAGGTCCGCCTCGGCGAACACGGCGCTGCCGTCGTCGAGGACGTGCCCGAGGTGCCGGATGGTGTGCAGGACCTTCGACCAGTTCGCGGCGCCGGGCTTGTAGTCGCGGGTGACGACCTTCGGGTCGTACTCGTGGTAGTAGACGGCGTTGTCGACCCGCATCGGCTCGGCGAGCGGCGCGGTGCGCAGGACGACCTCGTCCTTCGCCGCCCGCCAGATCAGGGTGACGAACACCCCGGGCCGCACGTCCTCGGGCCACTCGATCCCGCCGAACTGCCAGCCGATGTCCTGCTGGAGCGTCGCGCAGAACACCTGCCGGGCGGTCGTGATCCCCTTGGCCTTGTGCTCCAGCGCGACGGGGACGGTGACCATGTGCCGCAGCGCCTCGACGCACTCCTCCGGCACGTCGAAGACGCCGGCGTCCAGGTCCGCCCGCCGCACCGCCAGCCGCCGCGTCACCGTCTTCATGATCTGTGAAAGATACCCCCAGCTGCTGATCACGCCTTCTTGCGGATGCCGATGGCGAGCAGCGCGGCCGGCACGACGAGCAGCGAGTAGTACGCGGTGACCGCCGGGTCGAACCTGGGCCCGAAGTTCGTGTCGACGCCCATCGCCGTCGCCAGGCAGCAGACGGCGCCGGCCACCGGGCCGATGAGCCGGGCCGCGTAGGTGAACGCCGCGACTGCCGCGAGCAGGAGTGGGACGGTGTACACCAGCATCGTCGTCGGGGTGCTCAGCGTCGAGTACTGGTTGACGATCACCCAGCACACGATGATCGACACGACGCCGGCGGCGACGCTGAGCGCACGCAGGGCGCCCGGGACCGGCGCGGTGCGGTCCCGGCCGGCGTCGCCCACGCCCGGTTCCGGCCGCTCCTGCCGCTCCTGTCCGTCGTCGTCCACGGAGGCGGGCACCGCCGAGGGCGCCAGCACCGACAGCGGCACGGAGGACGACACGGACGCGGGGGCAGCAACCGGCCCAGACAGCGGCCCAGACAGCGGCGCCGAGACAGGAGCGGAGACCGGCTCAAACGGCGGCACAGAGACCGGCGCGGAGGCGGGAGCTACGTCTGTACGCGGCGCCGAGACGAGGTCTGACGGTGCCGGCCCGGCAGCCGGTCCCGCGGCAGGGGCGGCGGCCGGCAGGGCGCCCTGGGCGACGACCAGCTCCGGCTGCTCGAGCAGCGTCGGCGCGATCCCGGTCGCCCGGTGCAGCAGCGTCGCCACCAGCGGTGTCCGGCTCCCCCCGCCGACCAGGAACACCCCCGCGATCTGGTCCGGCTTGGCACGGGACTCGCGGATCGTGGCCAGCGTCAGGTCGACCGTGCGCTGCAGCAGCGGCCCCGCCGCCCGCTCGAACTCGTCGCGGGTGACCAACACGTCACGGCGCAGAGCGGTGACGTGGAACCCGGCCGACGGCTGGCGCGACAGCGCCTCCTTGGTCTCCCGCGCGTCGTCCCAGAGCGCCCGGTGCTGGCGGCGCCCGTCGGCGTCGCCCGGCTCGGTCACCCCCCGCCACGCGGACGCCTCGCCGTCGGTCACGGTGCCGGCGGCGTGCGCGACCACCAGCGCGTCGAGGTCCAGCCCGCCGAGGTCGTCGAGGCCGCGGTACGCCAGCGCCTCGAACGCCGACCCGGTGCGCCGCACGACGCTGACGTCGAACGTGCCGGCGCCCAGGTCGTACACGACGACGGCCTGACCCGCCTCGACCCGCGTCCCCGCGGCGAAGTTGGTGGCTGCCGCGACCGGCTCCGCGACCAGGTCGACGTCGCCGAGCCCCGCCTCCGAGCACGCATCGGTCAGGATCGCCCGCCGGGCCGGCCCCCACGTCACCGGGTGCGTGACGGTGACCGACGCCGGGCGGCCACCGGCGGCCCGGGTGGCCTCACCCAGCACCCGGCGCAGGGTCGCCGCGACGAGCTCCGCCACCGGCACCTCACGGTCGCCGAGCAGCACCTCCGGCTCGTCGATGCGCCGCTTCGGGTTGGGCTCGAACCTGCTCGGGTCGAGCCGGGCCGCCCGCACGGCGTCCCGCCCGGTCAGCAGCCGCCCGTCCGCCTCCGCGTACACGGCGGAGGACAGCAGCGGCGACGAGTCGAACAGCAGCGGCTGGGTCCGCCCATCGGGCCACGCCAGCAGCGCGACGGTGCTCGATGTGCCGTAGTCGACGGAGAGGTGCACGCCCATCCGCGCAGCGTATTGATCACACAGCGCCCCGTCCTCCGACGAACGGCGGTTTCTGCACGACCGCGAGACGGTTACCGGCGCGGATCTCCGTCGGCCCTCAGCCGGCCCTCAGCCGGTGCGCGCCGTACGTTGCGCGAATGGACGGAACACCGCCGGAGCGGCTCTGCGCCCACCGCGGCGCCCCCACTGACCACGGCGGCGCTGGTCGGCCTCGCCCCGGCGCTCGGCATCCACCCGACCGGCCGGCAAGGCCGCCGAGCGGGCGGAGGTGGCTCAGACGGCGAGGCGGTTGTAGATGCAGGTCGGGTGGTGGTCGCCGTCCGACGGGCGCAGCGGGCAGCCGGCGCACGCCGGAGCGGTGCGGGACAGTTCGGTGTCGCCGGAGCGGCGCATGAGCACGCCGTCGTGCCAATGGTATGCGGCCAGGGCCTCGTCCTCCAGGAGCATGCCGCACGCGAAGACGGCGCCGGAGGGGAGGAACTGCAGGTTGGTGCGGTCCTGGACGGCGCACGCGCCGGGGTCGGCGCCGGGGACGGGGAAGTCGAAGGCGATCTGGCAGTCGACGGTGAAGGACTGGCGGGCCGGGCGGTAGGCGGCGACGACGTCGAGGACCTCGCGGCGCCAGGCGGCGGCCGGGACGGACTGGTCGGCGGCGTGTGACGCGCCGCGGCCGACGGGTGAGAACCAGTGCATGTTGAGCCGGCCGGCGCCGGAGTCCTCGGCGTAGGCGAGCATCTCCGGCACGAGGTCCACGGTGTCGGCCAGGACGGTGCAGTTGAGGTCGAACGGCACCCCGGCGGCGCGCAGGTCGGCGACGGTGGCGACGGCGTCGGCGAAGGCGCCGCGGCCGCGCAGGCGGTCGACGACGGCGGCGGACGGCGCGTCGAGGCTGACGGCGACCCGGCTCAGCGACGAGCGGACCTCGGGCAGCGCGGCCCGGAACTGGCGGCTGCCGTTGGTGACGGTGCGGACCCGGATCGGGGCGGCGGCGGTGTCGCGGACGATCGAGGTGAACTGCGGGTGCAGGGCCGGCTCGCCGCCCAGGACGGTGATCTCGGTGGCGGCGCCGGCCGCCCAGGCGACGATCGCGGCGACGGCCGCCGGGGTCATGTGCTGGGTCCGGTCGAAGTACGCGTCGGGCAGGAAGCAGTAGGAGCAGCGCCGGTTGCACCGCGAGGTGATGTACAGGTCGATGCTGTCGAGCTTGAAGTCCGACGCCGACAGCCCGGGGTCCGCGGCGGAGGGCGCGAGGTCCGACGCCGCGAGCCCGAGGTCCGAAGCGTGCGCGGCCGGTGCGGAAGCCGCCGGAGGGGCGGCGGGCACCGGTGCGGAGAGCCGGGTCACGCGGCGAATCATGCCATCGTCCCGGGGCCGTCCGTGGCCGAACCGGTCAGCGCGGCTTGAGCGAGTCGCGCTCGGCGAGCTCGAGCACCGCTCGGCGCTCGTCGTCGTCACCGGTGCGGATCACGCTTGCCGGGCTGCGGAAGCCCAGCGCCGGGTGCAGGTCGCGGGCCCACGCCCGGGCGACGCTGCCCAGGTCGAAGAGCCGCTGCACCTCCAGGACGCAGTGCAGCCGGCGGCGGGTCGCGGGGTCATGGACGGCGGCCTCGGCGGACCAGCCGGGCAGCGGCGCGGCGAGGCCGGCGCCGAGCAGGTAGGCGAGCAGGTCGGGCCCCCAGACCTGCTCCGCGGTGTCGAGCAGGGCGAGGTCGTCGACGTCGGCGGGGGAAGCGCCCATGTCCTCGACGGTACCTTCGCCCGCGCCGTGACGCATGGGCCGATCAGACCGAGTCACGCGAGGCGCCATCCAACCGGGCGGTCAGACCGCCTCGTGCATGAGCAACGCCGCCACCTCGCGGGCGAGCAGCCTGACCGTGCCGGCCCGCAGGCGGGGGTCGAGCAGCGCGGCGCGGATGGTCTCCCACGAGTCCAGCAGCCGGCCGTCGTAGGACAGCGGTGGGCGGTTGCGCAGGTACCGGTGGAGCACGACCGCGTGCTGCACGATCCAGTGCAGGTAGTGGTCCTCCCGGTCCCAGCTCTCCAGCCGCATCGCCTTGCGCAGGTGGTCCTCGACCTCACGGAAGCTGCGGGCGCCGAGCATCCGGGCGTCCTGGCGGACGTTGGCCATGACGGGGTGGAAGAGGTGCCCGACGGCGTCGGGGAACGTGTCGTGCCACTGGTCCCACATGACCGACTCGTCCTCCCCGCCGAGGGTCATGACCGCCTCGGGACGGGTGTCGCGCAGCAGGTACTGCAGGTACGCCCAGATCGCCGGGGTGCTCATGAGCCGCTCGGCGCGGGTGGTGCGGATCTGCGCGCCGGCCATCGCGTCGTCGATCTCCAGGTCGACGGCGCCGGGGAACGCCTTCGCGGCGCGGGCGACGTCGAGGATCATCCGGTCGCCGCGGTAGTACTCCAGCTGCACCGCCCACGGGTGGGTGGGGCGGCGCAGCAGCTCCGGGTCCTGGAGGCGCTCGGCGACCCGGCCGGGCGAGCAGAACGACATGAGCGAGTCGACCTCGGGCGACCGGGCTCCCTCGACGAGGGCGAACCAGCGCTCGACCTCGTCGGTGAAGCGGGCCCGCCAGCTGCGGGTGTGCTGGTCGCCGGCGAGGTCGTCGAAGCACAGCACGACCCGGACGCCGCGCGCGGACAGCGCCGCCGCGACGGTCGCCTGCACGGCGTAGATGAGGGTGGGCTGGCGCAGGCGTACCGGCCAGAAGACGAGGTCGAGCGGGGTGTCGGGGGTGTCGTCGAAGCGCCGCCAGCGGAACTCGTAGTCGAGCTGGCGCAGCAGCTCCACCGCCGACGGGCGGGTGCCGAGGACCGCTTCGAGCGTCGGCAGGTGGACCCGGTGCAGCGCGGTCCCGGCGGGTGCGACGCCCGGCGGGACGGGGGCGGCGGGCGCCGCGGACGGGGGTGGGGTGGGCGGCAGGGTGGCGAGGCCGCGGCGTACCGCCGGGAAGAGCCGATCGACGTCGACGCCGGTGTAGATGAGGGCGGCGCGGGCCGGGGACGCGTCGTCGTCGTGCCGGGCCCACAGCACGTCGGCCTGCTCGTGCACGGCGCGGGTGAGGGCGTCGTTGCGGCCGGGCGGGTAGCCGGCGACGCAGATCGTGTCGCCGCGCAGCGCCTCGTGCAGCGCGCTCAGGATGACGGGGTCGTCGGCGCGCAGCGGCTCGGGGTCGTGCAGCAGGGCGCGTTCGTCGGACTCTGAGGTCGGCCGCCAGTACCCGTGCAGGTGCAGCACGTCGATGCCGTCGGCGGGGCCGAGCGGGCCGGCGAACGTGCCGTCGCGGTTGAGGGTCAGCGCGCGGGCGGTGCCGCCGGCGCGGCGCACGGCGATCTCGATCAGCGGGTCGAAGTTGGTGGTGATGACCCGGCGCTGGAAGCGGTCGGGCAGGCCGGCGAGGAGCTCGCCGACGGCGATCACCCCCGGTGGCAGCGACCACGCGTCGCGGTCGTCCTCCAGCTGCACGCCGCGGTGGTATCCGACGCGCTCCCAGCTCGCCGCGGTGGCGCGGTCCGGCCGGTACGCCTCCAGGGTGGCCCGCTGCACGACGATGTCGAACTCGACCGGCGACAGCCACTCGGCGAACGTCCTGCGGTAGGCGGCGTAGAGGGCGGCGTCGCGGCGGGTGGCGCGCAGTCCGGCGAGGGCGGCCTGCAGGTCACTGTTCTGCAGCGCCTGCGCGACGAACTCGTCGGCGAGGTCGACCATCCGGTCCACCCCGGGCACCACCCGCGCGGTGAGGCCCGAGCCGAGGACGAGGGTGATGTCGCGCCCCTTGCGGATGGTGGTGACCAGCCGGTTGACGAGGCTCTGCTCAGTACCGGTCATGCCGTCACCGCGCGTGCAGCGGGTCGGTGAGCCAGGTGACGAGGTCGGTGTCGGTGTCGACCAGGTGGCCCGCGGCGAGCTCGGTCTCCAGCTGCTGGGGGCGCCAGCCGAGGTAGCCGACGAAGAGGTACGCGGCGGAGACCACGGCCTCGGCGAGCGCCGGGTACGCGTCGAGGGGCACGACGACGAGCTCTCGCCCGAGCACCCGCCAGCCGTCGGGCGCGGTGTAGCCGGGGCGCAGCAGCCCGAGCAGCAGGATCACGTCGCGGACGGGGCCGCCGTCGAGGACCGCGTGGACGTGCAGGGACCCGGCGAGCTCCTCGCCGAGCACGTGCGCCGGGGAGCGTGTCGCGGGCCGGTCCAGGCGCACGCCGATGGCGCCCTCGATCGGCGAGTGGGCCAGGATCGCGACGTCCCCCGCCAGCTCAGGGTCGGCGACACCAGGTGCGCCCGGTGCGCCGCGCAGGACCCGCCCGACGAGCGAGCTGTCGAGCCGGGGTGTCTCAGGTTCCGCGGGCTGCGGCGGTACAGCGGGAAGGCGCTGCGTGGCGGCGTTGTGGACGATCGGGATGCGGTCGCCGCCGTTGCGGGCGCGCAGCTCGGGGATGGGGCGGCCGCGGGCCCGCTGCACGCGCCGGATCTCGTCGTGCAGCGTGCCGAGGTCCAGCAGCGGCGGGCCGCCCGCGACGCCGTCGCGCAGCAGCTCGACGAGCGCGCCGGTGAACGCGGTCAGCGGCTCGTCCGGCGGCGCGAGGGCGATCCGGTTGCCGGACGCGGCGACGAGCACGCAGCTGCGGTCGATCTCGACCTGGGTGGCGAGCGCGGCGTCGTCGTCGGCGCCGAGGCCGGGGATGGCGCGCCCGGCGTAGCAGCAGTCGAGGATGACGACCCGGTGGGCGCTGCGGCTGCCCTGCACGAGCCGCCGCACCCAGTCGAACGGCACCGCGCTGGAGTACGCGGAGTCGGGCATGGTCTGCCCGACCGCGAGGTGCAGCACGCCGGTGTCGGGGTCGATGACGCCGTGGCCGGCGAAGTAGAGCAGCAGCAGGCCCGACACGTCGACCTCGGCGGCGGCGCGCCGCATCACGGCGTGGACGTCGCGGGTGGTCTCCGGGTTGTGCACGACGCGGCACGCGTCGGGGTCCAGGCCCCACCGGTGCGGGTCGACCAGCACGTCCCGCAGGGCGGTGAGGTTGTTGGTGACGGCGGGGATGGCCGGGAAGTTGTCGTAGGTGCTGGACCCGACGAGCACCACGCGCGAGCGCCGCGCGTCGGAGAGCTGCGTCAAGGCACCGACCCTTCATAGACCCTCGTCGTCGGCACCGAGAGTATATGATCCGCGCCACTGGGTGCGCGTCACCCGGCCAGGTCGGGCTCCTTGCCGTCGACGAAGTCCACGACGGCGGCGACGACCGCGGGCTCCCGCAGCAGCCGCCGGTGGCCGAGTCCGGTGGTGACGTGCAGCCGCGCCGACGGCCACGCCTCGGCGATCGCGATCCCGTCCGTGACGGGGATCGACCGGTCCGCACGGTCGTGCACGATCAGCGTCTGCGGCATCTGTACGGCGCTGCCGATGGCCGGCACGTCGAAGTGGTGCATCGGGGCCCCGACCCGCCGCTCGACGCGCCGGGACAGGCGGGTCAGGGTCCGGTCGCCGAAGCCGAGGACCCGGGCGAAGTAGCGGGCGTAGGACGCGGGGCTCGCCATCGGGGCGATCATCGCGACCCGCCCCGCGCGCAGCCCGTCGCACAGGGCGACCGCGGCGGCGACCGAGCCGAGCGAGTGGGCGACGATCGCCTCGGCGGGGCCGTGCTCGGCGACGACGGCGCTCAGGGCGTCGGCGAACTCCGGGATGGACGAGGACCGCGGCCCGAACCTGCCGGGTGCCGACGCGCCGTGGCTGGGCGCGTCGAAGGCGATCACCCGGAAGCCGCGCTCGACGAGCCCCGGCACGAAGGGCTCCAGCTGGCCGCGGTGCCCGGCCCAGCCGTGCAACAGGTACACGTTGGGACCCGCGCCCCAGGTGGCGCCCTCGACGGCGACGCCGCCGACGTGGACGGTGAACGGGCTGCCGGCGGTCGACAGCCGCGCGGTCTGCCTGGGCAGGCGGAACCAGATCCGCTCCGCCCACCGCGCGCCGACCGACGGCGCGGCCCGCTCCAGGAAACCGAACGCGAGCCGCAACGGGCGCGGCGCTCGAAAAAACCGATCGTTCGTGCTTTTTTGCGCAGCCAGGACAGCGGTCATGACGACTCCTCGGGAAGGTCAGCTACGGGCGCGGTCGAGCAGGGTGTCGAGGGCGAGCCGGGCGCGCGGCTCGGCATGCTCGTCCTCGAGCAGATGGAACGCCTGATGGAAGACGAGCAGGATGCCGTTGAACTCGTACGCGGCCTGGCCGGGGTCCAGGTCCGCGCGGAACGCGCCGTCGGCGATCCCGGCCCGGAACATGGTGGAGATCATGTCGATCATGTCGCGCTCGCCGCGCACGACCTCCTCGCGCACGACGCCGGGCTGGTGGTGGAACTCGGCGGCCGCGGTGACGAACAGGCAGCCGCCGGGCGCCGCCTCCCACCGCAGCCAGCCTTCGAACAGCACGCGCAGGCGCGGCTCGCCGCGGGGCGCGCCCAGCGCGGGGCGCACCACGTGGTCGACGAACCGGGTCCGCGCGTGCTGCAGCACCTGGACCTGCAGCGACTCCTTGGACTTGAAGTGCCCGAAGAGCCCGCTCTTGGACAGGGCCGTGCGCTCGGCGAGGGTGCCGATGGTCAGCCCGCCGAGACCGACGGCCCGCGCGACGCTCGCGGCCTCGTCCAGCACCGCGAGCCGGGTCTCCTCACCCTTCCCCATGCGCTAAGAAAAGCACGACCGTGCGGATCACGCAAGCGGCCGGCTCAGGCGGCCGCGGCCAGCCACAGGTCGGCGGGGCTGCCGAGGCGGGTCGACTCCACGGACACCTGCCGATACGCGGTGGCCGTCGTCGAATGGGCGAGCATGCCCCGCACGCCGTGGAGCTGGAGCGCCGTGCGGCTGGCCAGCTGCGCGTGTTCGGCCAGCGCCGCCAGTACCGACGCCGCCGACGCGTCCTCGTCGCGGTCGAACTGCCAGGCGGCCCGGTGCAGCACGAGCCGCCACCCGTCGCCCTCCCCCACCAGCGTCGCCAGCCGGTGCGCCACCGTCTGCCGCTCGACCAGCGGCCGGCCGGACTGGACGCGGGTGTTGACGTGCGCGCGGGCCACCTCGAGGATGCGGTCGGCGACGCCGAGCAGCAGCGCCGCCTGCCGGAGCCGGGCCGCGTCGAGGGCCCGCCGCCACCGCTCCTCGGTGATCGGCAGCGGCTCGGCAGGTGCGCCGTCGAAGCGGATCCGGGTGGCGGGCGTGCCGAAGTGCTCGAACGCGTCCACGAGGCAGGTGGCGGGGTCCGGCAGGACGAGGTGCCACCCTTCGTCGGTGCGCACCACGCACAGCCCGGCGGTGCCGCGCGGCAGCGGCTCCGACTCGCCCCACAGCGTGCCGTCGCCCTTCACCCGCACGCCGGACGGGCCGCGGGCGCCGATCACGACGCCGTGGCTGGTGCCGTCGAGCAGCCCGCTGAGGATGTCGGCGGGGATGTCGGCCGGCACGTCGGCGCCGTCGAGCAGGTCGAGGGCGAACGCGGTGTCGCGGTAGCAGGCGAGGGGCTGCAGCGCGTGGCCGAGCCGGTCGTTGATGACGATGTCGGCGCCGAGGCCGAGCGCGGCGCCGCCGAGGCTCGCGGGCGCGCTGAGGGCCGGCACGCCGATCGTCCCGAGCTGCTCGGACAGGTCGCCGGTGCGGGTGAGCACCGCGTCGACCGCCTCCCGCAGCCGCTCCTGCACGGGGTCGAGCGCCGGTCCGGGCGCGGGTGCGGCGGCACCGCCCGCGTCGTACACCCGCGCGCTGCTCAAAATGTCGATCATGACCTCGGACGCCCCGCCGGAGATGGTGACGCCGGGCGACTCGCGCAGCGCCGCCTCGAGGATGCGGTCACCGGCGCCGGGGCCAGGCACGAGCACGTCGGGGCCGAGCGCGTCCAGGGCCCACCAGGCGATCCGCTGGCCGGTCTCGCTGCAGTGCCACTTCGCGAACGAGGACTCGGCGATGTCGGCGTTGCCGTCCTGCAGGTTCTGCATCACCTGGCAGCTGAGCAGCTTGCTGGCCGCGAGGCGGGTGCGGTGCTTGGCGAGGCCGACCCGGGTGACGTCGCCGGGGCGGCGGCCGTCGGCGTCGAGCCGCTCGGCGATCATGTTGAGCCAGTGCCGGCCGCGCGCGTAGTAGTCCAGGCCGGTGCGCTCCGCGGCGAACATCTGCGTGATCAGCGACCAGCCGGCGCCCGGCTTGCCGAACACCGCGTCGTCGCCGACGCGCACGTCGGTGAACCAGATGTCGTGGAACTGCTCGTTGGCGAGGCTGGGGATCGGGCGGATCACCACACCCGGCGCGTCGAGCGGGACAAGGAACAGGGTGATGCCCTCGTACTGGCTGCTCTGCGGGTCGGTGCGCACCGCGATCAGCGCGAAGTCCGCGTAGGCGCTCTTGAGGTTGTACGTCTTGCGCCCGTTGATGACCCAGCCGTCACCGTCACGGACCGCGGTCGTCTGCAGCGCGGCGAGGTCGGAGCCGTTGGTCGGCTCGGTGAAGAGGATGCAGGCGGTCGTCTCGGCGCTCGCCATCGCCGGCAGCAGGGTCTTGCGCTGCCGCTCGTCGCCGGACGCGAGGATCAGCGAGCCGACGTTCTGCACCGAGATGCAGTACAGGTTCTGCGGGATGCCGTGCGCGACGAGCTGCTCCAGCAGCGTCACGGTCGCGGTGTAGTCGAGGCCGCGGCCGCCGTACTCGACGGGCCACGAGGGCGCGAGGATGCCGGCGGCGCCGAGGTGCCGGTAGAGCGGGCGGACGTCGCCGTCCATCCCGTCGGCGCGGGCATGGACGTCGTGCAGCAGCCGCGCCGTCTCCGGCGACCTCAGCACCCGCTCGACCTCGGCGGCGAAGTCGGCGGTCTCCTGGGGAACATCGAAATCCATGCTCAGGCTCCTTAAGCAACGTCAGAACGCGTCAGACGCCACGGAGTACGGCGTGGGCCTCCCGCACGATCCGGGCGTGGTGCTCGGTGAGGAAGAAGTGCCCGCCGGGCAGGACCGAGAGCGCGAACGCCCCCGACGTCTGCTCGCCCCACGGGGCCATCGCCGACGGCGGCACGCCCGGGTCGCTGTCGCCGCACCAGGCGGTGACCGGGCACGACAGCTGCGGTCCGGGCGCCATCCGGTAGCGCTCGATCATCGAGAAGTCCGCCCGGAGCATCGGCATCAGCAGGTCCAGCAGGTCGTCGTGCTCGAAGACCGCGTTGTCGGCGGCGCCGTAGTCGCGCAGCATCTCGATGAACTCGGCCCGCGGCAGGTCGCTGACCGGCTCCCGCGGGCGCACGATCGGCGGCGCGGGCCGGCCCGTCACGAACAGGTGCCGCACGGGACGCCCGGCGGTCTTGAGCCGGCGGGCGACCTCGAAGGCGAGGATGGCGCCCATGCTGTGCCCGAAGAGCACGGTCTCGGTCGGCTCGCCGGCGATCACCTCGGCGAGGTCGTCGGCGAGGCCGGCCAGGTCGCTGACGGGCTGCTCGGCCATCCGGGCGCCGCGCCCCGGCAGCTGCACCGGCACCAGCTCGATCCGCCCGGTGAAGTACTTCTCCCAGGCGGCGTAGTAGGTGGCGGAGCCGCCCGCGAACGGGAAGCAGTAGAGGCTGTGGGTCGCGGTGACCGACCGGAACCGCTGGTCGAACCACGGCGCGGTGGTCTGCGGGATGCTCACAGCGCGGCCGCCACCTTCCGCGGCGTGAAGCGCACCGGCAGGCTCTTGTACCCGGGCACGAAGTGCGACGCGACGTGCTGGACCTCGCCGGCGATCTCGACGGTGTCGACCAGGTCGAGCATCTCCTCGATGAAGATCTGCAGCGTCACCTTCGCCATCCCGGCACCGATGCAGTAGTGCGGGCCGACGCCGAACGCGAGGTGCCGGTTGGGCCGGCGGGTCAGGTCGAAGGTGTACGGGTCCTTGAAGACCCGCTCGTCGCGGTTGGCGGAGCCGAGCCACGCGCTGACCGGGTCGCCGGCCTTGATGGTCTGCCCCTGCAGCTCCACGTCCTGGATGGCGTAGCGCATGAGCGCGGTGACCGGCGACGCCCAGCGCAGCACCTCGGCGAGGGCGATCTGGATGTCGTCGCGGTTGTCGCGCAGCCGCTCGAACTGCTCCGGGTGCTCGGCCCACTGGTTGAACAGGGTGCACAGCGTGTGCGGCGTCGTCACGTTGGCGCCGATGAGCAGCACGTACCCGTTGACCATCGCCTGCTGCTCCGACATCGGACCCTCGGTCAGGTCCATGTTGCGCATCCTGCCGATCGCGTCGGGGTTCTCGGCGCCGCGCTCGCGCTTCGCGAACTGCTCGCGGAACGCCTCGAACATCTGGTGCCGGGCCTGCCGGACGGTCGACATCGCGTTGCCGGAGGCGTAGGTCGGGTCCTCGTACGCGATCGTCATCATCACCACGTGCATGAGGTGCTCCCAGTCCTGCGGGGGCAGGCCCATCAGCGTGCCGGTGATCGACATCGCGAACATCATCGTGTCGTGGGCGATGTCGTGGACGTCCTTGTCGATCGCCCGCCGGATCGCGTCGCGGGCCAGCCCGCGGATCAGCTCGTCGTGCGTCTCGACCAGCTCCGGCGCGAACGCCGGGTTGAGCGGCTTGCGCAGCTCGCCGTGGCGCGGCGGGTCGGTGTCGGCGAGCATGTCGTCGGTGGCGATGTCGGGCGTGTTCAGGTCCAGGACGCTGAGGATCGTGCCGCGCCGGGAGGAGAACTCGGTCGGGGTGCGCAGCACGCGGGTGACGTCGTCGTGCCGGGTCACCACCCAGAACGGCTCCCGGCCGCCGCCGGGGTCCGCCTTGTAGACCGGCGCCACCTCACGCAGGTGCGCCCACAGCGCATGCATGTCCGTCACGGCGTGGAATGCGGAGTCGAGCAGATCGGGGTCGTCGAACTGCACCGGACAGAACGGCGGCGTTGAGATAATCATCAACCATGCCTTTCGATATCGCCTGTGCATGTCGTATGTGTCGATTGTCGGCTAAGGCAACAGTAACTGCACAGTATGTGAGCGGCAACTCAGGGAATCCGGATCCGTCGATGAAACAGCTGCTCGTAGAACGGCAGGTGGTGCTCGTAATAGCGGCGCAGCAACGGATCCGTCTCGACCGTCCGCGCGTAGGCGCGCTCGGTGCGCCGGACGGTGGAGCTCTCGCTGACGTCGGTGTGCCAGCGCGCCGACTGCCGCCACTCGGGCCGCTCCCCCGGCAGCCATTGCAGGACGTCCTCGCTGAACGGCAGGCCCACGGCGTCGCAGTACGCCCGCACCGTCGCCCCCGGACGGTCGACGAGGTCGTCGGAGTCGATGACGATCGGCTCACCGCCCGCGTCGAGCACCGTCTGATGGATGCGGTGCAGGTACTCGACGCCGACCTCGTGCAGCGCCATCTCGGGGCGGATCGCCGCGTACGACGGGATGATCTCGCGCGGGTCCCGCAGCAGGAACGCGTGCCGCGTGCCCTTGAGGAAGTCCTCGCGGGCGAAGACCTCGTCGTAGCGGCAGTCGGTGGTGTCCTTGAAGAAGACCGTCGCGCCCGCCGACAGGTCCAGCAGCGCGTCCATCAGCTCGTCGGGGGTCCGCGCGACGCGGTCGCCGGCCTCGGTGCGGCCGTCGTTGGCGATGTTGCAGAAGGGCTCGTGCACGGCGAGGAGGTCGTCGCGCTCCAGCATCATCCGGAAGAACACGGTGGACCGCGAGCGCGGCGCGCTCCACAGTGCCAGCAACGACTGGGTCATACCGACTCGACCTCCTCGATGGTGCCGAGCGCCCAGTCGACGATGCAGCCCGCGACGTCCACGTCGGTGGCGTCGATGGCGCCGTGGAACTCCGGCGTGTGGTTCACCTCGTTGGCGAACAGGCGGCCTTCCTGGTCGATGAGGATGTCGACGCCGAGGAAGCCGCCGCCGACCGCGTGCGCGGCGGCCACGGCGAGCTCGTTGAGCTCGTCGGTGATCGGGCACGGCGTCGGCGCGCCGCCGATCGCGGTGTTGGTGCGCCAGTCGTCGACGGCGTTCTTGTAAATCGCGCAGACGACCTCGTCGCCGGCCACGTAGGACTTGATGTCCTTGCCCGGCTTGTCGATGTGCTCCTGCAGGTAGTACACGTGCTGCTGCGGGTTGGGCAGCGCGGCGCGGTGCTCCAGGATCGCCTGGCCCTGCTCCTCGTCGTGGACCCGCGCCGTCAGGTTGCCCCACGACCCGGTCACCGGCTTCGCCACGAGGGGGTAGCCGAGCTTCGGCATGACCTCCAGGGCGGCGCCGGTGCCCCACGCGACGGCGGCCTGCGGGATCGGCAGGCCGGCGTTGTGGAACGCCAGGGTGGTGCGCAGTTTGTCGCCGCACGTCTCCAGCACCGGCGGGCGGTTGAGCGTGGGGACGCCGAGCGCGTCCAGGGTCGAGGCGACCGACGCGGCGCGGCTGTGGCTGACCTCGCGCATGAGCGCCGCACGGAACGGCGGGCGCCCGTCGGCGAGCATGACCGTCAGCTTCCGGGGGTCCACGTGCTCGTGGTTGACCCCGCGCGCCTGCAGGGTCTGCAGGATCAGCCGCTCCTCCCGGCGGACCCGGGAGGCGACGACGGCGATCGGCATGTCTGTGGTGTCCACGATGGCCTCTCTGATCGGCCCGGCGGCGTTCAGGCCCTCCGGGACAGGGCGTCCGCGGTGCGGTCCAGCTGCTCGATGGCGACCTCGAGGCGGCGGAGCAGCTCGGTGCTGTGGGCGCGCAGCTCGGCGGGGCGGTGCCGGTCCCAGACCCGCGAGTGGGCGCCGGTCATCCGCACGCCGGTCCAGCCGTGCGCGACGGCGTTCACCCGCGCGGCGGCCTCCGTGAGGTCGAGGCTCTGCAGGGCGAGGCCCTGCCGGCGTAGGAACTCCGCGTGCAGGCCCGCCTGCGCCTGGATGTTCCAGCTGATCACGTACAGCTCGCTGAGCGCGACCTCGGCCGCGCCGGACCCGGGCGGCAGCGCGCACAGCTCGTCGAGGTAGTCGCGCAGGCCGTCCACCCCGGACAGGGTGTCGCCTTCCGACGGCCGCCGGAAGCGGGCGACGTTCTCCCGGATGACGTCCGCGGTCCATGCGCGGTCCGGCTCCGGCACGGGTCCCCGCATGCTCGCGTGCAGCCACCGGCGGTCGCTGGGGCTGGCGCTGAAGAACACGTCGCCGTCGTCGGCGGGGTTCGCCGAGCCCCAGCTCGCCATGAAGTCCGCGATCGGGATCGGGCCCTGGAACGCCGGCGGCTGGGCGTCGGACACGAACACCTCGGTGTCCGTGATCCGCCACACCACCAGCAGGTGCGCGGCGTGCACGTCGTGGAAGGCAGGCCGGAACGGCAGGTGGAAGTTGTCCACCGCGGCGATCGGCAGCACCCCGGCTGCGAGCGCGTCCCGAAGCTCGTCCAGGCCGTCTCCATCCTGCGAGGTGCTCCGGTGCCAGCTCGACTCGAAGGGGTGGAAGAGCGCGAGCCGCTTGGCGAGGGAGTCCGGCTCGGCGTGGTAGTAGTACTCCTCGGTGGTCCAGGCGCCGGCCTTGCGGCGGAACTCCCACGGCGCGCCCAGCACGGTGACCGGGTCGTGCCCGTCGTGCAGGAGCACGGTCGCGAGCGTGCCGTGCAGGCAGCTGCCGAGGTCGCGGGTCCACAGCCGGACCTCGTCGAGGGTGCGGGTCGACATCATGCGGCGACACCGTCCGCGAGCCGGACGTCGACGCCGGTCACCAGCGTGACCGCGAAGACGTGCAGGGCGACCAGGCGCGGCAGGCGCAGCGCGGTGGCGACGCCGTGGCGCGGCATCCCGATCCGCGACAGCCACATCGTCGTCGGCAGCCCCTGCTGTACGTGGTGCGGGTAGTGCATCTTCCCGGTCTTGAACGCGGGCTCCTCGCCGAACGCGGGCGTGCCGTCCAGGAAGTCCGAGACACCCACCCGCAGCGGGTCGGCGTATCCGTCTTCGTAGTGCGCCCAGAGGATGTCCTCGCTGCGCCGCTCGGAGGCGGCCAGCAGGTAGATCCAGTCGTAGCGGCCCGGCGGGACCTCGATGACCTGCCCCTCGGCGCGGACGTTGTCGCCGCCGGCGTGGACGTCGGGCCACACGAACGGGATGCCGGCAACCTCGATCACCGTGCGCGGCGCGGGCAGCTCCCCGGCGGGGAACGAGTTGCCCCACGCGTTGAGCCGGCCGAGCCCGAGGTCCTCGACGCTCGTCGTCGCCCGGTTGTTGAGCAGGTCGTCGATGCCGATCAGGCAGAACTCGGGGCGCGCCGTCGAGGCCGGCAGCCGCCGCACGACACGGCCGGGAGCGCTGGAAACCTGGCTGCTCATCGAACCCTCCAATCAGAACAGCGACAGTGCCTGCAGGGAGCTGTGCGTGCGCCCGTTCACCTCGGTGAGGTCCTGCACGGTGTTGAAGTCGACGATCATCGTGTCGCGCCAGCCGGGCACGGACCGGTCCTCGGTGCGGATCTCGCTGACGGCGTGCTCCATCGTCGTGTCGGACAGCACCAGCGCCTCGAGCGGCTCGGTCATGGTGACGCTGTGCTCGACCCGCTCCTCGCCGCGGCGGAAGACCTGGCTCTCGCCGCCGACGCAGTGGTGCCGGCCGATCAGGTGGATCGCCACGTACTCGTGCCCGTCGGAGTGCCGGCCCTCCGGCGCGGGCTCCGAACCCTCGTCGGGCTCGGCGATCACCCGGATGAAGTGGACACCGAGCTCCCAGTCGCGGTCGCCGGCCGCCTCGTTCACCAGGCCGACCGACTCCTGCAGGATCTCGCTGAAGCGGCAGCTGGTGAGGGCCTTGTCGGTCAGCGGCTCGAAGACGCGCAGCTGGTCGCCGAACGCCCGGTTGATCTGCTTGCTCTGGAAGAACTCGGTGCCCAGCAGCGGTTCCAGCGTGCCGTCGCGGTGGGCGAGCACGCGGCCGTAGCGGCGGTTGCGGCGGCACCGCGCGGGGCCGAGGTAGGCGTCCGGGACCAGGTCGTCCCAGGCGGCCGTGAAGCGGTGCCAGTCGTCTCCTTCGGTGGGCAGCGGCAGCCGGCCGTGTGCCCAACCGTGACGCGCGACGTCACCGGCGCGGAGGTCCTCGGAACTGTCCATCAGTGGCTCCCCTCGATGGGTCGACGTGGGCGTATACGCACACTCGGGGGCTCTACAGTCAATGCCTAGAGAATACTATGAACTCTACATCGTGTCTTGTTGACTGTCGGAGCATCTTCGCTGATACGACGGGCCCGGGACTGGTGGGTCGCACCGTCCCGGGCCCGGTGGGACCGGGACGGCGAGGTCATCACCGTCCCGGTCCCGTCTCATGCGGCGGCTACCGGGGTCTCCGCCCGGACCGGGGGCACCTGCCTGGTCAGGCTCGGCGTCCCGTCGGTCCCGGGCCCCTCGGAAGGAGGCGTCTCCGAGGCGCCCCCGGCAGCCGCGTCCTGGGCCTCCCCCTTTGCCTGTTCCTGTGCCGACTCCTGAGCCGGCTCTTCCGCCGCGCCGCCGACCTCGCCCGCGAGGAACTCGGCGAGGGCGCGGACCGTCGGGTTGCTCCACAGGATCGTCGGCGGCAGATCCACCGCGAACGTGCGGTGCAGCCGCACCCGCAGCGCCACGGTGAGCACCGAGTCGACCCCGAGCTCCAGCAGCGGCCGGTCGATCGCGATGTCCTCCGGCGCCAGGTTCAGCTCGGCGGCGACCTGCTCGTGCGTCTCCGCCGTCACCTTCTCCACCAGCTCGTCCGCGGGGACCGTCGCCCAGTCGACCGCGCCGCCGCCGGTGTTCTCCGCCGCGGCGTCGGTCACCGACAGCTGCGAGAACACGGGCAGGGTGTGGCCGGGCATGACCCGCATGACGGTGACGTACGGCAGCGCGTAGCGGTCCGCGTAGCTCCAGCTGCGCAGCGCCTCGCTGACGGTGATGCCGCCCAGGCCGCGCGACTCGGCCTCGAGGATCGTGGCCTTGCCGGTGGTCTCGCCCATGCCGCGGCCGATCCACTGCGCCCACGCGAAGCTCGTCGAGCCGATCTCGCCCTGCGAGCGCCGCAGCACGGCGAGCGCGTCCAGGAACGAGTTCGCCGAGGCGTAGCTGACCTGGCCGGTGAGCCGGGCGAACTGCCCGCACGAGGAGAACATCGTGAAGAAGTCCAGCGTGCCGGCCGGGTACAGCCGGTGCAGGACCATCGCGCCGTCGGCCTTCGGTCCCATGGTGGTGTCGAGGTTCTCCGCCCTGGTCTTCTCCACCAGGGCGTCGGAGACCACGCCGGCGCAGTGCACGATGCCGCGCACGGCCGGCATGTCCAGCGAGCCCGGGTCGAGGGCCTTGGCGGTCGCCTCCGGGTCGGAGATGTCCAGCCGCAGCACCCGTACCGTGGCACCCGCCGCCTCCAGGGCGACGACCTCGGCGATCTGTGCGGCCACGGCCGGGTCGGTCACGCCGTCCCACTCCGAGCGCGGCGGCAGCCCGCGGCGGCCGACCAGCACCAGGCGGCGGGCGCCCTGCTCGACCAGGTGCCGCGCGGCCTCCAGACCGAGCGCGCCGAGACCACCGGTGACCAGGTAGGTGCCGTCGGGACGGCAGTCCACCGGCTCCCGCTCGGCGGGCCGCTCCAGCCGGCGCAGCCGGGCCGCGAACAGCCCGTCCGCCGTGCTGGACAGCACGTCCTCGTTGGGCGGCAGCGCACCGATGACGCCGGCGACCGACGCCAGATCGACGCCGCCGTCCACGTCGACGGTGCCGCCCCACAGGTCGGGCCGCTCACCGGCGACGATCCGGCCCGCGCCCCACAGCGGGGCGTGCGCCAGCGCGCCTTCCGTGCCGCCCTGCCGGACCCCACGGGTCAGCGCCCAGATGGTGGGCCGCTTCTGCTCGTCCTCGATCGCGGCGACCCGCTGGACGGCGTCGACGAGCGCCTGCGCGCAGCGGCGGGCCGCCTGCTCGGGCGCCTCGTCCGGCAGCAGCGCCGGCGGGGCCACGATCACCACGTCGCCGCCGGCCAGCAGGCCGTCACCGATCGCGGCCGGGTCCGTCGTCGCGCGGGTCTCGACACCGCGGGCGTTGAGCGCGTCGACGAGCGCGGAACCGCCTTCAGGCTGCCCGAGGAGCAGCGCCTGCCGCGGCTGCGGCGCGTCGGCGCGCACCTCGACCGGCTCCCAGGTCAGCTCCTGCACCAGGTCGCGCGGGCCGACCGCACCCGAGCCGATGTCCTGCACCTTGACGTAGCGCAGCCCGCGGGCCTCGCACACGACGGTGCCGGTCTCGTCGGCCACCTGCATGTTGATGGTGTCCGGCGTGCGCGGGTCCCGCGTGGTGTGCACGAAGATCCGCGGCGGCGGCGCGCCCTTGAACTGCAGCGACTCCAGGTGCGAGCAGGTCCGCAGCACGGTCGAGTCCTCGGTCATCACCAGCACGCCGCTGGCGGTGAGGGCGGCGTCGACGACCGCGGTCCAGCTCGACGGGTGCAGCTTCGGCGTGTGGTCGACGGTGACCGTCGCGATCTGCTCGTCGTCGCCGCGCAGCAGCTCCTCGACGACCCACGGGAACGTGTAGCCGTCGACACCCATCGCGCGGAAGATGCCGTCGACCTTCGCCCACGTCCACGACACCGGGCAGCGGGCACGGATCGTGTCCACGTCCTCCAACGGCGTGGTGCCGACCTCGGGCTCCGGCACGACGGTCGCGGTCGTGTGGGTCAGCCACTCGTCGTCCCGGACCCCGCCACCGGCACCGCCGGCGCCGTCCTCGCGCTTGATGCGGCTGGCGAGCCGGACCTTGTCCTGCTCCATGACGACCTGCACGATGCGGGTCGGGTGCGCGGCGAGGGGGATGCGGAACACGATGTCACGCAGCCCGTAGGGCACGTCGCCGTCACCGGCGGCGGCACCGATGAACGAGTTGAGCACCACCGAGGCCGGCACCGTCTCCACGCCGACGACCTTGTGCGACTGCGCGTAGGGCCGGTTGTCCATGTTCAGCTCGGTCTGCCAGACCCGCTGCACGGGGGCGCTGGCGACGGTGGTGTGCCCGCCGATCAGCGTGTGCTTCTCCGGGTCGTGGCCGACGCCCGCGTGCTCGGACGGCGTGTCCGGGAAGATCCAGAACGGCTTGTGCTGCCACCGTACGGCCGGCACGTCGACGAGCTCGCCCGCGTACGACCAGCGCACCGGGCTGCCCAGGCAGTGCAGGCGGGCCAGGTTGGTCAGGACGGTGCGCTGCTCCGGCTGCTCCCGGCGCAGCGTGATGGCGACCTGCGCGTCGGAGACGCCGGCGTCGATCGCGGTCTCGCTGATCGAGTGCGCCACGACCGGGTGCGAGGACACCTCCAGGAACACCCGGGCGCCGTCGTCGAGCGCGGCCCGCACGGCCTGGTGGAAGCGCACCGGGTCGGCCAGGTTCGTGGCCCAGTAGTCGCCCTCGCGGGCGGCGCCGGAGCGCGGGTCCGCCATCGCCGTGCTGTACAGCGTCACCTGCGGCGGGCGGGCATGCAGCTGTGCCGCGGCCCGGCCGACCTCCGCCAGGACCTCGCCCCGCACGTGCGGCGAGTGGAAGGCGACGTCGGTGTTGACCTTGCGGGCCTGGATGCCCTCGCCCGACAGCTCCGCCACGAACGCCTCGACGGCGTCGATGTCGCCGGAGACCACTGTGGACAGTGGGCTGGCGGCGATGCCGGCGACGACCCCGTCGCGGCCCGCCAGCCGCTGCTCGACGCCCGCGAACGCCATCGGCACCATCGCCATCGCGCCCTGCCCGGCGACCTGCTCGAGGGCCTTGGCCCGGCGGCAGGCGAAGCGTGCCGCGTCGATCCGGTCGAGGCTGCCGGCGGCGACCGCGGCGGCGATCTCGCCGACGGAGTGCCCGATGATCGCGCCGGGGACCAGACCCAGCTCCGACCACACCTCGGCGAGCGCGACCTGCATCGCGCAGGTCATCGCCTGGGTGCGGGTCACCGTCCACGGGCCGCCGGCGTCGATCGCCTCGCGCGGGGTCCAGCCCAGCTCCTCGGCGAAGACCGGGCCCAGCTCGTCGATCACGCGGGCGAACGCCGGCTCGGTGGTGAGCAGCTCCTGACCCATCCCGGCCCACTGCGCGCCGTGCCCGGAGAACACCCAGACGGGTCCGTCGGCGCCGCTGTCACCGAACGCGCGCGCGGCGCCGGTGACGGCGTCGGGCGAGTGCTCACCGTCGGCGAGCGCGTCGAGGGCCTCGATGAGCTCGTCGGCGCCGGCGGCCACCACCGCGGCCCGGCGGGCCAGGTGCGAGCGGCGCCCGGTCAGCGTGTGGGCGAGCGAGTCGAGGTCGGCGCCGCGGTTGGTGCGGACCCAGTCGGCGACCGCGCCGGCCAGCCCGCGCACGCCCTGCTCCGAGGCGGCCGAGATCGGGAAGACCCACGGGCGGGCGGTCCTGTCGCCGCCGTGGCCGTTGGCGGACGGGCGGGTCGCCGGGGCCTGCTGCAGGATGGCGTGCGCGATCGAGCCGCCCACGCCGTAGCTGGAGACACCGGCGCGGCGGCCGTGCGCACCGGCGCGCCACGGGGTCGGCTCGCCGACCAGGCGCATCCGGTTGTCGTCCAGGCCCAGCTCGGGGTTGACCTCCTCGTGCGGGCTGGGCGGCAGCTCACCGTGCTGCATGCCGAGCAGCACCTTGATGACGCCGGCGATGCCGGAGGCGGCCTCGACGTGCCCGACGTTGGGCTTGAGGGTGCCGATCAGCAGCGGGTCGTCGCTGTCCCGGCTGGGGCCGAAGACGCTGCCGATGGCCTTCGCCTCGGCCGTGTCGCCCAGCTGGGTGCCGGTGCCGTGCGCCTCGACGTACTGCACCGTGTTGGGGTCGATGCCGGCCCGCTCGTAGGTCTCCTGCAGCATCCGCTGCTGGGCCTCGCTGTTGGGGGCCATCATGCCGTCGGAGCGGCCGTCCTGGAACACGCCGCTGCCCATGACGAGCCCGTAGATCGGGTCGTCGTCGCGGACCGCGTCGGACAGACGCTTGAGGACGACGACGCCGCCGCCCTCACCGCGGCCGTAGCCGTCGGCGGCCTTGTCGAACGCCTTGCTGCGCCCGTCCGGCGACGTCGCGGACGCCGCGTCGAGCGCCACCACGAGCGCCGGCGACGACATGATGTTGATGCCGCCGACGATCGCGACGCTGGTCTCGCCGGTGCGCAGGGCCTGGCACGCGACGTGCAGCGCGGTCAGCGACCCGGCGCACGCGGTGTCGACCGCCATGCTCGGACCGTGCGCGTCGAGGAAGTATGAGATCCGGTTGGCGATGCCGTAGAAGGTGGTGCCGTTCACGGCCCAGGCGCCGGTGCGGTCCAGGTCCTCCAGGAGCCGGCGGCCGTAGTCGTTGGTGTTCGCGGCCACGTAGACACCGGCGTCGGTGCCGGCGAGCGAGGTCGGCGGCAGCCCGGCGTCGCACAGCGCCTCCCAGGCCATCTCCAGCATGATCCGCTGCTGCGGGTCGATGTACTCCGCCTCGCGCGGGGTGATCTGGAAGAACTCCGCGTCGAACCCCTCGATGTCCTGCATGAACGAGCCCTTGCGGGTCGTCTGGCGCAGGATCGCGCGGCTCTTCGGGTCGGCCTCGTAGGGGTCCCACCGCCGGGCGGGCATCTCGCCGACGGCGCTGCGACCGGCCCGCAGGAACTCCCACAGCTGTCCGGGTGTGTCGAGGTCGGGGGCGAAGCGGCAGCTCATGCCGATCACCGCGAGCGGCTCTTCGGTGTTTCCGGGGTTCCTGGTCTCCGGCGTGTGCACCATCTCAGCCAACGTGAACACCTCCTTCGGCGACGACCGCGCGGCGCAGGCTCAGCGGGCGCAGGTCGGTCCATACCTCGGCGATGTGCGCGAGGCAGTCGTCCTTCGGGCCGTCGAAGCCCTCGGTGGCCCAGCCGTCCGGGACGTCCTGCCCGGCGGGCCAGATCGAGTACTGGTCCTCGTGGTTGCGCACCACGAGATACGTGCGCTCGTCCGTGCTCACTGTCACTCCCATCGTTTCGGTCTCGTCCGTTTCGGCCGTGCAGGGGCTGGGCATCCTCCCGGTCCGTTCCTGCGTGTTCCGGTTCCGGGACAGGTCCCGGCCGGCAGTTCAGGACGCGTCAAGCGTCCGGATGTACCCGGCCAGGTGCGCCGGGGTGTGCAGCGCCCGGGTCCGCAGCAGCTCGCTCAGCTCGCCCGCACCGGAAGGGGCGGTACAGCGGCGCAGCGTCCGGGGTGCGGCGGCGGACGGGTCCGCCGCCAGCTGGGCGGCGACCGGGCCGGCGATGCCGGCCACCCAGACCCGGTCGGGGTCCAGGCCCGCCACCCGCTCGTACCATTCGCGGTCCGGGCAGGACCGCAGCTCGTGTCCGGCGGCGCGGATCGCGTCCACCAGGTCCCGGGTGCTGCCGACGGTCGCGGGGACGGCGTCGACGTAGCGGGTGCCCGCCGTGACGTGGCCGTCGCCGGCCAGCAGCACCGCCTCCGCGGCGGCGTCGGCAGGCAGCGCCTGGAAGAGCTCGTTGCCCTCCAGGGCGAAGCTCTCCGGGTGCTGACCGGTCTCGATCATCGCCCGCGACCAGCTCCACACGGCGTCGGCCGTGTTGATCTGGAAGCGCTCCTGGTCGCCGAAGACGCTCGGGATCCGCACCACCGCGGCGGGCACGTCCAGCTCGGCGGCGTGCTCGAGGTACAGCTCGGCGACCGCCTTGGACCGCACGTAGCCGTTCGCCGTCGACGGCAGCGTGTGCAGCGGGCCGGGCGGCACGGTCCCGCCGACCGGGTAGCCGGCGGAGTCGAACACCGAACTGGTCGACACCACGGTCAGCGCGGCGCGGCGGCCGGCGGCGGCCAGCTCGAGCAGGCCGGCCAGGCTGTGCGTGTTGGCGGCGGCCAGCTGCTCGTACGGGTAGACGTGGTTGACCCACGCGGCGGTGTGCACGATGCGCCCCGCCTCGCCGGCGAGCCGGTCGTGGTCGGCGTGGGACAGCCCGAGCCGCGGCGCGGCGATGTCGCCGTCGACGAGCTCCACCCGGGCGGTGTGCTCCGGGCGCCACAGCCCGAGGGCGGTCATCCCGTCGACCAGCTCGTCGCGGCGGCGCTCCCCGCCGCGCACCAGGCAGACGACCCGCGTGCAGTCGCCGCCGTCGAGCAGCCGGGCGAGGACGAACCGGCCGACGAACCCGGTCGCGCCGGTGAGCAGCACGACATTGCGGTCGGCGGCGGGGCGCTCCCCCTGCCGCGGGATCCCGGCGACCCGCCCGGCGATCTCGGCGCGCATGGTGGCGATGTCGTCGCCGGCACCGGCGGCGGGGGCCACGGTGGTGCCGGCGCGGACCTCGTCGACGGCCTCGGCGAGGGGCTGCAGCTGTGGCGTGCGGAACAGGGTCTCCATCGGCATGTCGACGCCGAGCGACGTGCGGATCCGGGCGACCATGTGCATCACCATCAGCGAGTGGCCGCCGAGCTCGAAGAAGTTGTCCTCGGTGCCCACCGCGGGCATGCCGAGCAGGTCCTGCCAGATCGCGGCGAGCTCCTTCGCGGTCCCGTCCGCCGGCGTCTCGCCGCGCGGGCCGGTGCTCGTGCCCTGGTCGCGGCGGCCGGCGAGCGCCTGCCGGTCGAGCTTGCCGTTGCGGGTCAGCGGCAGCTCGTCCAGCACGGTGACCGTCGCCGGCACCATCCACTCCGGCAGGGTCCGCAGCAGCGCGCGGCGGATCGCGGAGCCGCTCGGGCTCGCCTCGCCGGCGGGCACGACGTACCCGGCGAGGGTGGCGGCGCCGACCCGGTCGCGTTCGAGGACGACGGCGGCCCGGGCGACGTCGTCGAGGGCGGCCAGGGCGGCCTGCACCTCGCCGAGCTCGATCCGGTGGCCGCGCACCTTCACCTGGTCGTCGCCGCGGCCGAGGTACAGCAGCTCGCCGTCGTCGCGGTGCACGGCGAGGTCGCCGCTGCGGTACATCCGGGCGCCGGACCGCCCGCTGAACGGGTCGGGCAGCATGCGCTGCGCGGTCAGCGCCGGGTTGGCGACGTAACCGTGGGTGACGCCGTCGCCGCCGACGAAGATCTCGCCGGGGACGCCGGGGCCGACCGGGTGCAGCGAGCCGTCGAGCAGGTACAGCGACAGGTCCGGCAGCGGCGGGCCGATCAGCGACGCGGTCTCGGCCAGGTCCGCCTCCCGCACCCGCCGGTAGGTGACGTGCACGGTGGTCTCGGTGATGCCGTACATGTTGATGAGCTCGGGCTGGGCGTCGCCGTGCGCGGCGACCCAGGGGCGCAGCGCGGCGTGGTTGAGCGCCTCGCCGCCGAACACGACGTACCGCAGGGCGGTTTCACCGCCGCGCTCCAGCAACGCGGCGCTCACTTGACCGAACGCGGACGGCGTCTGGCTCAGCACGGTGACGCGTTCGGTCTGCACCAGCTCGGCGAACACGTCCGGGGCGCGGGTCGCCCACTGCGGCACGACGAGCAGCCGGCCGCCGTGCAGCAGCGCACCCCACAGCTCCCAGACGGAGAAGTCGAACGCATAGGAGTGGAACAGCGTCCACACGTCGTCCGGTCCGAAGCGCATGTGCTCGTCGCAGGCGGCAAGGAGCCGCAGCACGTGCTCGTGCGCGACGAGGACGCCCTTGGGCTTGCCGGTGGAGCCGGACGTGTAGATCACGTACGCGGGCGCGCTCGCGGGCACGTCGACGGTGACCGGTTCGGGCGCCTCGGGCAGCTCGGTCCAGTCCAGCACGAGCGGCCGCGCCCCCTCGATGGCCTTCTCGGTCGCGGGTGTCACGATCACCGTGCTCACCCGGCATTCGGCGAACTGGTCGGCGGTGCGCTCGGCCGGGTTCTCCGGGTCGATCGGCAGGTAGGCGGCGCCTGCCTGCAGCACGCCGAGGACGGCGGCGGGCAGGTCCACGGTGCGCTCCAGGACGAGGCCGACGATGCTGCCCGGCCCCTCACCCCGCTCGCGCAGGGCGGTCGCGATCCGGTTGGCCCGGGCGGCAAGCTCCGCGTAGGTGAGCTTTTCCCCGTCGTCGGAGACCGCGACCGCCTCGGGCCGCTGGACGGCCTGCGCGGCGAACGCTCCGTGCAGCGTGGCCGCCGCCGGAGCGGCGATGAGCCCCTTCGCCGGGATGACCGCCGGCTCGCCGTCGGCGAGGATCTCCAGGTCGGCGACCGGGACGTCCGGGTTCGCCAGGCCGGCCCGCAGCAGCGTCTCCAGCCAGCGGGCCCAGCGCGCGACCGTGGACGCGTCGAGCAGCTCGTCGTCGAAGGGCAGGTAGCCGACGACCTCGTCGCCCTCGCACCACAGCTCGGCCATCATGTCGTAGTGCGTCGCGCCGCCGTCGAGCTCGGCGAAGGACACCTCGACGCCGGGCATCCTCGGCGGGGTCGGCGCGCCGTCGCGCAGCGAGAACGAGGTCTGGAAGATCGGGGTCACGCCGGGGCGGCGCGACGTCTGCAGCTCCCGGACGAGCATGTCGAACGGGATCTCCTGGTGGCCGAGGGCCTCGCCGAGCGCCGCGCCGGTGCGGCGGACCAGGGTGTTCAGGTCCGGCCGGTCCCCGACCCGGACGTGGATCGGCAGCCAGTTCAGGAAGTAGCCGATCATCCGCTGCGTCTCCGCGCGGGGGCGGCCGGCCACCGGTACCCCCACCACCAGCGACTCCGAGCGCACCAGCCGGGACAGGAAGGCGATGTAGCCGGCGAGGAACGCGCCGAGCAGCGTGGTGTCGTGCCGCTTGGCGAGGTCGCGCAGCCCCTGGACGAGGTCGGCGCCGAACCGGACGTGCTGGAACTGTCCCTGGCTGCCGCGGATCGCGGGACGGGGCCGGTCGGTGGGCAGGTCGAGGGCGTCGGGGGCGCCGTCGAGCCGCTCGCGCCAGTGCTCCAGCAGCCGTTGCATCGACGCGCCGTCCACCGTGGCCCGCTGCCACTCGGCGAAGTCCGGGTAGTGCACGTCGAGCGGGGCCAGCTCCACCGGCACGCCGCACTCCCGGGCGTAGAGCCGGCCGAGGTCGTCCAGCAGGATCCCCAGCGACCAGTTGTCGGACACGATGTGGTGCTGGACCAGCGCGAGCAGGTGCGTGGTGTCGTCGATGCGGAACAGGGTGCAGCGCACCAGCGGCCCCTCGGCGAGGTCGAAGTCCTCGACGACCAGGCCGGAGGCGAGCCGCCGCGCGGTGCCGGCCGGGTCCTCCTCGGCGCCGCAGTCGACCTCGTCGAGCGGCAGCGTCATCCGGTCCAGGACCAGCTGGTAGGGCTTGCCGTCGCGCTGCCGGAAGACCGTGCGCAGCGACTCGTGCCGCAGCGCGAGCTGCTGCAGCGCCCGGCGCAGCGACTCGGCGTGCAGGTCGCCGTCGATGCGCAGCGCGACCGGGACGTGGAAGATCTCGCGGCGGGTGAGCAGCTCGTACATGAACCACAGCCGCTCCTGCTCGAAGGAGCACGGCGCCTCGTCGCTGCCGGCGGCGCGGCGGGTGATCCCGAGGTCCGCACCCTGACGGGCCAGCATCCGCTCCACCAGCCGGCGCTGCTGCGCGGGCAGCGCGGCCAGCCTGGACCGCAGCGCGGCGAGGTCGGACGGGGCGGCGCCGTCGGCGGGCGCGGCGTCCAGGCCGGCGTCGGGCCGGGTCTGCAGGTCGGTGGACTGGTCCATGGCAGACAACTCCTATCCGTCTGGGTGGGGGTCCGGTCCTCGGTCAGCGGGCGGTGAAGCCGCTCCGTCTGGGTCCGGGGTCGGGTTTCTCGGTCAGCGGGCGGTGAAGCCGCCGTCCACCACCAGCTCGGTGCCGGTGACGCCGCCGGAGTTGGGGCTGGCCAGCCACAGGCAGGCCGCCGACACCTCCGCCGCGCTCACGAGGCGGCCGATCGCGTGCAGCGACGCGGACTGGCGCTCGTAGTCGTCCAGGCCGGAGCCCATCGACTCGGCGACCGCGCGGGTGCTGCGGGTGCCGAGCTCCGCGTCGTCGGCGACGGTGCTGGGGCTGACCGCGTTCGCGCGGATGTTGTGCCGGCCGTACTCGAGCGCGATCGACTTGGTCAGCCCGACCACGCCGTGCTTGGAGGCGACGTAGTTGGAGTACATCTCGAACGCGACCCGCCCGCCGGTGGACGCGGTGTTCACGATCCGGCCGCCGCCGTGCTCGACCATGTGCGGCAGCACCGCCCGGCAGCAGCGCCACGTACCGCTGAGGTTCACGTCCAGGGCCAGCTGCCACTGCTCCTCGGTCAGCTCGTGCGCCCGTACGCCGCCGGGGCCGAGCACGCCGGCGTTGTTGAGCAGCACGTCGATCTGGCCGAACTCCTCCATGCCCTCGTCGACGACCTTGTCGACGCCGGCCTGGTCGCGCACGTCGGCGACGCCGGTCAGCACCCGGCTGCCGAAGCGCCGGCACTTGTCGGCGGTCTCCTCCAGGTCGCGCCGGCCCGACATCGGGTAGGGCCCGGCCTGCGGGTCGCAGTGGTCGACGAGGATCAGGTCGGCGCCCTCACGGGCGAAGGTCAGCGCGTGGGAGCGGCCCAGCGCACGGGCCGCGCCGGTGATCATGGCGACGTTCCCGTCCAGCAACATCATGCCTCCAGAAGTTGGGGACCGGCGAGGGCGCGTGCGGTGTCCGGCGGGGCCGCGGCCAGCTGGCGCCCGAGCCGGGGCAGAGCGACGGTCAGGACGTCGATCGCGCGGTACAGCTCGCTGATCGGGATGTGTTCGTCGGTGGTGTGGTCCAGGTGGGCGTCGCCGGGGCCGTAGGCCGCCATCGGCACGCCCCACGGGTCGAGGGTGTTCATGTCGGAGGTGCCGGCCTTGCGCTTGAACGTCGGCCGGGCGCCCTGCGCGGCGATCGCGGCGCGCAGCTGGCTCACCACCGGGTCGGACCGGGTGCGGGTCACCCCGGGCACCCGCTCGTCGACCCAGATCCGGCTGTGCGTGCGGCCGCGGGCGAAGCGCTCCAGGGCGGCGAAGTCGAAGCCCGGCGGCACGCGGCAGGTCAGGAACGCCTCGGCGTCGGCGAGGTCACCGCACAGGCGGATGAGCGTGCCGGCGGCGACGCCGAACGCGACCGGGTCCGGATCGGGGTCCGGCGACAGCCCGCGCAGGTAGTCCTGCACGTCGCCGGCCCAGCGGGCGGCGCGCTCCACCGCGGTCGGCTCCGGGCTGCTGGTGTGCAGCGGCGGCTGGTGCATCTCGTACCCGAGGCCGATGCGCCCCTTGTAACCCAGGCAGACCCCGTCCCAGCCGCTCGGCTCGCCGATGACCACGGCGTCCGGGCGCGGGACGGTCTCCATCACGTGCCGCGCCCCCCGCGAGCCGGCGACCTCCTCGCCGACCGCGCCGACGGCGTGCACCCGCACGTCCCGGCTGCGCGCGGCGGCGCAGATCATCGTGACGAAGGCGCCCTTGGCGTCCACCGAGCCGCGCCCGTACAGCAGGTCGCCGACCTGACAGACCGGGACCTGCCCGGGGACGGTGTCGATGTGCCCGAGCAGCATCACGGTCGGGGCGTCGGCGGGGCCGATGACGCCGTGGACGTTGCCGACCTCGTCGACGTGCGCGTCGAAGCCGAGCGTGTCCATCTGCTCCGCCAGGAAGCCCGCGAGCGGCAGCTCCTGCCCGGACACCGACGGGATGCTCAGCGCGGCGCGCAGCAGCCACGCCGGGTAGTCCTCGCGCAGGACTCCGGGGCGGGTGCGGCGCACGGCCCAGCCGGCGGTCATGCGGCGCTGCCTTCGCGCAGGACGTTGCCGCTGCCGGCTTCGCGCAGGGAGCTGCCGCCGCCGGCTTCGCGCAGGGAGCTGCCGCCGCCGGCTTCGCGCAGGGAGCTGCCGCCGCCGGCGAGGGCCTGGCGGATCGGCCGGTGCTGCCCGGCGGCGCCGATGACGACGCGCGCGACGGTCAGGCTGGCACGCAGCCCGGCCCGCACCTTGTGCCGCATCCGCCCGCGGACGGTGTCGCCGTCGAGGTGCTGCGGGCCGACCTCGGCGATCCTGCTGCCCGGGTCTTCCGGGTCGGCGTACACCCCGGAGACGTCGGTGAGCAGGACCAGCGCATCGGCGTCGAGCGCCACCGCGAGCCGGGCCGCCATCTCGTCGGCGTCGACGTTGAGCAGATTGCCGTCGGCGTCGCTGGCCGGCGGGGACACCACGGGGACGTCGCCGCGCTCCAGCACCGCGCGCACGGGTGCGGGGTCGACGTGCTCGATCCGCCCCGACTGGTCGTCGCGGATCAGCACGGTCTTTCCGGCCTTGATCGACCGGATGGCCGGCTTGCGGGACGCGGTCGCCAGCCCGCCGTCCGCCCCGCTCAGGCCCACCGCCCGCGCGCCGCGTGCCCGCAGCCCGCTGACCAGCTCGGGCTTGACCCGCCCGAGCAGCGCCATGGTGATGATCGAGAGCATGGTGCGGTCGGTGCGCCGGCTCTGGGTGCCGTCGGGTGACCTGATGACCTCGCGTTCGATGCCGAGCTCGTCGGCGAGCTGGTCGGCGACGGCGCCGCCGCCGTGCACCAGCACGGTGGGCGTGCCGGCCGCGGCCAGCTCCGCGACCTCGTCGAGCAACGGTCCCGGGTCGGAGCCGCCGCCGATCTTGACCACGATGACCCCGCCGGGGGTGTGTCCGGCATCCTGTGCCATGCCCCGCTCACCTCCTCTGTGCTTGCCCTGCGCTTCCCCTGCGCTTCGTGTGCCGTGCCGGATCAGGCCGGGTGCAGGCCCGGGAACTCCAGGCCGGCGTCCTCCGGCAGGCCGCGCGCCACGTTCAGGCTCTGCACGCCGCCGCCGGCGGCGCCCTTGACCAGGTTGTCCAGGGCGGCGACCACGACGATCCGGCCGCCGTCCTCGTCGACCGCGCAGCCGACGTCGACGAAGTTGGTGCCGGACAGGAACTGCGGGTCCGGCAGCCGGTGCACCCCGCGGCTGCGGGCCACCACCCGGACGAACGGGCGGTCGCGGTACTCCCGCTGCAGCACCCGCAGCACGTCCCGGCGCTCGACCGGCTCCGGCGGCGTGACGTGGCAGACGACCTGCGCGCCGCGGACTGACGGCACGGCCGTCACGGTCATGCGGGCCCGGACCTTGGCGTGCGCCGCGATCTCCTTCTCGTGCCGGTGCCCGGCGGGTTTGTAGACTCTGAACGCGTTGCCGCGCTCCGCGTGATGCGACGACGGGCCCGGTTCGGCGCCGGAGCCGGACGAGCCGGTCCGCGCGTCGACCACCACGTCACCGGCGACCAGTCCCGCCTTGCTCAGCGGGGCCAGGGCGAGGATCGCGGCGGTCGCCATGCAGCCGGGCACGCTGATCCGCTCGGCGCCGGGCAGCTCGTCGGCGTACAGCTCGGGCAGCCCGGTCCGGTAGACGTCGCCGGACGCGGAGCTGGCGCCGGCCCGGAAGTCCGGGCTCAGGTCGACGATCGTGCCGGCCAGCTCGGCGACGCCGGCCTCCAGCTCCGCCGAGGCTCCCGAGGGCAGCGCCAGGAAGGCGGTGTCGACCGGGGCCAGCTCCTGCGGCGGGTGGAACGTCAGGCCGAGATGGTGCAGGTTGGGGTGCACCTCCGCGACCGGCCGGCCGGCGTGCCGGCGGGAGACTGCCTGCACCAGGTCCAGTTCCGGGTGCGCGTGCACCAGCCGGAGCAGCTCCCCACCCGTGTAGCCGGCCGCGCCGACGACGCTCACCTTCACCCTGCCGCCCCTTTCCGTCTGCAGTCTTTGTCGCGTGTACGGTGCCCGCCGTGGGGTGGGACCCGCCTCAGGCACCCACCACTCCGGCGAGCGGGCGGCTACTCGCCCCAGTCCTCTTCCACCTCGGGCGCGAGCGCCAGCACGACCGGGTCGGTCGTGACCACCTCGAGCTCGCTGGAGCAGTGCTGGCAGATCACGATCTCGGCAACCATGAGTTCGTCGGAGACGTCCACCGCGCCACCGCACTGCGGGCACTGCACGGTCGTTGCAACAGTCATTAGTTGCCTCCTGCAGATTGTATGACTACTGTTTGGCCAACACTGCAGAAGCTAACACATGCTTCACGGTCGCACATCCCGAGAGACGACTTGGAAGCAACATCGAGGCGACATCCCGCAGGTCACGGCAAATCGCTCGAGTATCCACGCCGACGACTCTTTGACCCTTTCCCACATCGGGTTTTGCCAAACAGGACTTCGGACAGGCGCCGATGATCGAGTTGCGGATCGCGGCGTGCAGGGTGATGCTGGCCCTCGACACTGTTGCAGACTCTGCATGATGAGGCGACGAATAGTCTGCAACAAAGGCTGCTCCGTGCGTATCCTCCCGAGCGGCGACCCGACGAGCACACCGTCCGGAGGTGCCTGTTCATGGCCGAGACCACCCACACCGCCACCCGCACCTTGCGAACCGCGGAGCTGGCCCTGCTCGGCGGGGACCGCACCGTGCCGAAGGACAGCGGCGGCGGCACCTGGCCGGTCGTCACCGCGGACGACGAGCGGGCCGTCCTCCGGGTGCTGCGCGACGGTCCGCTGAACGCCGCGTCGCCCGGCGAGCCCGAGATCGGCCGCCTCGAGGCGGCGTGGGCCGAGGCCACCAGCACGCGGCACTGCGTCGCCGTCGCCTCCGGCACCGTCGCGCTGCACCTCGCGCTGCGCGGCTGCGGGATCGGCCCCGGCGACGAGGTGGTCGTGCCGGCCCTGACGATGAACGCGACCGCCCACGCCGTGCACGCGGCCGGCGGCACCGCCGTGTTCGGCGACATCGAGCCCGGCACCTACAACCTGGACCCCCGCTCGGCCGCCGCGGCCACCGGTCCCCGCACCGCGGCGCTGCTGCCCGTCCACCTGCACGGGCTGCCGGCGGACATGCCGGCGCTGCGCCGCCTCGCCGAGCGGCTGGACGTGCCGGTCGTCGAGGACGCCGCGCAGGCCCACGGCGCGCGGCTGGAGGGCCGCCGGGCCGGCGCGCTCGGCACGGCCGGCTGCTTCAGCCTGCACCCGCACAAGAACCTGCCGACGTGCGGCGAGGGCGGGCTCATCACCACCGACGACGACGAGCTGCACGAGCGGCTCGTCAGCCTGCGCAACTTCGGCGAGCGGGCGCCGGTCGGGGCTCGCACGTACATCAGCCACCACGCCGCCTTCAATGCCCGGATGGCACCCGTGGCGGCGGCATTCACCCACTCGCAACTGGCCCGCTTCGACGACTACGCCCGCCGGCGCGAGCCGGGCATCCGCGCGTTCCTGGACCGGCTGGCCCAGCTTCCGGGGCTGGGCGTGCCGCGGATTCCCGCCGGCCGCACGCACGCCTGGCACATCCTGCGCCTGATGCCGCAGCCGGAGGCGCTCGGCCTCGGGCCGGAGCACCGCACCGGGCTGCGCGCCGCCCTGCACCGGGCGCTGCGCGCCGAGGGCGTGCCGGTCTCCCAGTACCAGGTCGCGCCGCTGCCCGCGCACCCCGCGTTCCGGCCCGCCGGCATGACCGAGGCCGACGCCCTCGACTGGGTGGCCGAGCGCTTCCCCGTGACCGCCGCGGTCGTGGACGGATCCCTGTGCCTGCAACGCCGCCACCTCGATCCGGCGGCCGGGCCGCTGCTGGCCGGCTACGCCGACGCCTTCGAGAAGGTGTGGCGGCACCTCGACCTGATCCGCCAGATGGCCCGCTCGCGCCCCGCGCCCGGCTGGCGCGACGCGCTCCGCAAGGGCTGACCCACACACATTCACACCCACCGAAGGGAGCCAGACATGGCCGCGCCGACCACGACCGGCCCGCCGCACTCCCCCGCCGTTCAGGACGGCGCTTCTGACGGCGCTGTTGACGGCGCTGTTGACTGCGCTGTTGACTGCGCCCTTGACGGGGCTTTTGACGAGGCGCCCGTCGCGGCGATGGCGCACCAGATCCGGCAGGACGTCATCCGGATGGCGGGCGGGCCCGAGGGCGCGCACGCCGGCGGCAGCCTGTCCTGCGCCGACCTGATGGCCGTGCTGCACGCGCGGCTGCTGCGCCCCGGCGACGCGTTCGTGCTCAGCAAGGGCCACGCCGCGCCGGCGCTCTACAGCGCACTGGTCCAGCTCGGCCGGCTCCCCGCCGACGAGCTCGACAGCTACGCCCAGCCCGGCAGCAGGCTCTTCGGCCATCCCGCGCACGACCTGCCCGGCGTCGAGTTCGCCACCGGCTCGCTCGGCCACGGTCTCGGCCTGTCGATCGGCCTCGCGCTCGCCGAGCTGTTGCGCGGCGGCGACCGGCGGGTCTACACCGTCCTCGGCGACGGCGAGCTGCAGGAAGGCAGCGTCTGGGAGGCCGCGCTGCTGGCCGGCCACCGCAAGCTGCCCAACCTGGTCGCGGCCGTGGACCGCAACGGGCTGCAGATCACCGGCGGCACCGAGGGCTGCGTCGCGCTCGAGCCGCTCGACGCGAAGTTCGCCGCGTTCGGCTGGCAGGTGCGCACCGTCGACGGGCACGACCTGGCGGCGCTGCACGAGGCGCTGCAACCGTCGCCGGACGGCCCGGTCATGGTGATCGCCACGACCGTGAAGGGCCGCGGCGTGCCGTTCCTGGAGCGCAAGGTCGCCGGGCACTACGCCAAGCTCAAGCCCGCCCTGGTGCAGCGCGCCCTCGCGGCCCTCGCCCGGGCGGCGAAGGGGGAGCCGTCGTGACGCAGACGATCGCCGAGGTGGAGCTCGGCCCGGATCCCCGCGCGGCGTACCGCGACACGCTGATCGACCTCGCCGCCGAGGACCCGCGGGTCATCTGCCTGGACTCCGACACCGGCGGCCTGGAGGACACCTTCGCGGAGCGGTTCCCCGACCGCTACATCAACGTCGGGATCGCCGAGGCGAACCTGATGACCGTCGCCGCCGGGCTCGCCCGCCGCGGCTTCATCCCCTACGTGCACACGATGGCCACGTTCGCCACCATGCGGGCCGCCGAGTTCCTCAAGGTCGACGTGGTCGGCAACCGGCTGCCCGTGCGGGTGATCGCCACGCACGGCGGGCTGTCCGCCGCGCACTTCGGCACCACCCACTTCGCCTTGGAGGACCTCGCGGTCGCCCGGGCGCTCGCGGACCTCGCCGTCGTCGTCCCCGGCGACGGCCGGCAGATCGGCGCCGCCACCCGGCAGCTGCACGAGCTGCCCGGCCCCGCGTACCTGCGGCTCGGGCGTTCGGCGACACCGGCGCCGCCGATGCCACAGGGCAGTGCGCCCGACTTCCGCCTCGGCCGGGCCCGGACGCTGCGCGAGGGCACCGACGTGACGATCGTGGCGACCGGGGCGATGCCGTTGCTGTTCGCGCTGGAGGCGGCCTCGCTCCTCGCCGGCGACGGGATCGATGCGGAGGTGCTCGAGCTGCACACCCTGCACCCGCTGGACCACGACGGGCTGCTCGCCGGCTGCCGAGGCCGGGCGGGGGTGGTGACCGTCGAGGAGCACCGGCCGCAGGGCGGCGCGGGCGACGCGGTCGCCGAGGTGGTGTCCGCCGAGCTCGCCGTGCCCATCCGCCGGGTCGCCGTGCGCGGCCGGCCCGGCGCGCGGGTCGCCGGCCAGCGCGACGCCCTCGAAGCGCACGGAGTGAGCGCCGACGCGGTCGTGGAGGCCGCCGGCCGGCTGCTCGACCACACCCAGAACACCGACCGGAAGACGAGGTGATGACGATGGCCGGGACGGCCCTGATCCACGACGAGGACCGGATCCGCTACGTGCAGAGCGTGTTCCAGCGCGTGCTGAAGGTCGACAAGGGGGTGACGCCCGACGACGAGTTCTTCGCCCTCGGCGGCACCTCGCTGACGGCAATGGAAGTGATCGACCTGATCGAGGCCGAACAGGGCCGCCGCCTGCCGGTGCGCAACTTCTACCAGGCGACCGTGGTCCGCGAACTCGCCGGCGAGCTGACGCCCGCCACCGACTCAGACGGAGGTGCCCGATGATTCGACCGAGAGCGGGACTCGCCACCGAGGCGAGCACCGAGGTGGACCTCGCCGGAGGTGGCGGGCCACGGTCCGTGTCCCCCGCCGCCGACCGGCCCGCGCCCGGCCGGTCGAGCGCGAAACTGCACTCGCTGACGGGCCTGCGGTTCATCGCCGCGTTCCTGGTCGTGCTGTGCCACGTCGGCATCAACCTGCTGCCGTTCGTCGCCAAGGACCAGGTCTTCGTGATCCACGTGTTCTACGGCTTCGGCTCCGTCGGGGTGTCGTTCTTCTTCATCCTCAGCGGGTTCGTGCTGACGTGGGTCGCCCGCGACATCGACACCGTGCCGCAGTTCTGGCGCCGCCGGTTCTTCAAGATCTACCCGAACCACCTGGTGACGCTGGTCGCGGCGGTCCTGCTCGCGGCCACCGCCGCGCACGCGCTGTCGACCCGCGACACCCTGGCCACGCTGTTCCTGGTGCACGCCTGGATCCCCGACCAGCAGCTGCTGTTCAACCTGTGGTCCAACACGCCGACCTGGTCGCTGTCCTGCGAGCTGCTGTTCTACCTCGCCTTCCCGTTCGTGCTGAGCCTGCTGCGCAAGGTCCGCCCCGAGCGGCTGTGGCGCGGCTTCTGGATCACGTTCGCCGCGATCTGCGCCGTGCCGTTCGTGGCGCTGCTGCTGCCCGCCGGCGGGACCCACCGCGGCACCGGGCTGCCCTGGCTGCACATGTGGTTCATGACGTTCTTCCCGCCGGTGCGGATGCTGGAGTTCGTGCTGGGCATCTTCACCGCGCTGATCGTCATCAACGGCCGCTGGCTCAAGCGCTGGCCGCTGCCGGTCGCCGTCATCGTGGCGACGATCGGGCTCATCGCCGCCGGTGGGGCCACGCCGCCGATCCTGGGCTTCGTCGCCGTCTCCGCGCTGCCGCTCGCGTTCCTCGTCGGCGCCGTCGCCACCCGCGACATCGACGGCCGCGGCAGCTCGTTCGGCAGCCGCACCATGGTGTTCCTGGGGGAGATCTCCTTCGCCCTGTACCTGGTGCACTGGCTGGTGGTCGTCTACGGCTGGATCGGCAGGCACTCCCCCACGTGGGGCGCGAACCCGGCCGACGCACCCACCACGTGGGGCACCGTGCTGACCTACTCGGGGCTGACGATCGTCACGAGCCTCGTGCTCGCGTGGCTGCTCTACACGCTCGTCGAACGCCCGGTCATGCGGCGCTGGAGCCGGCCGAAGGCGAAACGCGACACCCTGGAGGCCGCACAGGCGGACCGGGGCTGAGATTCCTCGGACAAGGCTCCCACCCGGGCGGGTGGGAGCCTTGTCGCCTTTCGTGCAGTGTCTTTCGGCCCGGGGTAGGGTGATTTCTGACTGCAGAGGGGGCACCGTGAACGTCACCTGGAAACAGGTCGCGACCTGGCGGATGAAGCGGCAGTTCGTGCACCCGCGCACGAAGGCCAGCGCGAGCGAGATCGTCGGCAGGCTGTGTGGTGTGCAGGCGCAGGTGTGGAGCGCCGCCGAGCTGGCCGTCGCCTTGCGGCAGACGACACCCGACGGCGACGCCGTCGACCGGGACGTCGCCGACCTGACGCTGCTGAAGACCTGGGCGATGCGCGGCACGCTGCACCTGCTGCGCCCGCAGGACGCCGGCGCCTTCCTGTCGCTCATGGCCGCCGCGGGCAGCTGGCTCAAGCCGTCCTGGACGAAGGCGTCCGGCGTCAGCCCCAAGCAGGTGGACGAGCTGACCGACGAGGTGTCGCAGATCCTCGAGGGCGGCGCGGAGCTCACCCGCGACCAGCTGGTCACGAAGCTCATCGCCGACAAGCGCTTCGCGAGCATGGAGGAGCGGCTGCGCTCCGGGTGGGGCTCGGTGCTCAAGCCCCTCGCCTGGCGCGGCGCCCTCTGCCACGGCCCCAACCAGGGCAACAAGATCACGTTCACGTCGCCGGCGAAGAAGTTCGGCAAGGACTGGAAGGGCGTCCCCGAGCCCGACGAGGCGGCCCCGATCGCGATCGAGGCGTATCTCGGCGCGTACGGCCCGGCCAGCCCCGACACGTTCGACCGATGGCTGACGCTCAACAGCACCAGCAAGCCGAAGCTGCGCAAGTGGTTCGCCGACATGGGCGACAAGCTCACCGAGGTCGACGTCGAGGGCCGCAAGGCGATGATCCTGACCGAGCACGCCGACGACCTCGCCGGCTCCGCCGACTGCCAGGGCGTCAAGCTGCTCGGCCACTTCGACCAGTACATCCTCGGCCCCGGCACCAAGGACGACGTGCTGCTGGACGCCAAGCACCGCAGCAAGGTGAGCCGCACCGCCGGCTGGATCTCCCCCATCGTCGTCGTCGACGGCCGGATCGAGGCCGTCTGGGAGATCGAGGGCAAGGACCTCGTGGTGACCCCGTTCGACGGCGCCGTCCTGCCCGAGAAGGACCTCCAGAAGGAGGCCACCCACGTGGGCAAGGCCAACGGCGTCAGCGGCCTGACAGTCCGCGTCGTCTGACCCCCGGACCGCCACCGCCGCCCGCGCTCGGCGCTCCGCGCTCCGCGCTCCGCCGAGGGTGATCGGCTGCGGGTGATCGGCCGCGGGTGATCGGCTGCGGGTGATCGAAGGACGGATCTGGTTGTCCGGGCGGCCCGGAACGTCCTTCGATCACGAGCAGTCGAGCACCACAGCAGTCACAGCGACCCGAACCCCGCCCTTGCGCGCCCACGGAACAGCGACCCGCTCCCCAGGCACCAGCCACCGCCCGGCATCGGCACCCGGCACCGGCCACCGCCCGGCGTCACCGCCCGACACCGGCACCGGACCGGCACCCGGCAACGCCTATCCGAGCCCGCCACCCCACCACCCGTGATCGAAGGACAGAACTGGCCGTCCGGGCGGCCCGGAGCGTACTTCGATCACACGGGAGTGGAGGGGTCGCAGCGGGCCGGCGGCTCTCATGTGCACGGGCGGTGGCGCACGTGGAGAATCCGGGGCACGGTCCGGTCGTCAGGTGGCGGTGAGGACTGCTGGTCGCCGTGCCGGGGTGGTGGTCGGAGTACGGGTCAGGCGAAGTGGGTGCGGTAGAGGTCGCGCAGCAGTGCGATCTCCGCGCCGTGGTGCATGACCTCGCGGTTGACGTGCAGCATCAGCGTCGCCATCGGGCGGTCGGCCCACGGGCCCTCTGCCGCGCCGATCGGGCGCTCCAGGGCCGCCTCGTCCAGCGCGCTCACCGCGTCGCGCCAGTCACGGTAGTGCCCCTCCAGTGCGGCGACGGCAGCGTCCGCGGTCACCGGCAGCTCCGCGGTCGCCATCGTCAGCGAGCCGTCGCCGAAGTGCGCGCTGGTGCGGAGCCCCAGTACATGCAGCGAGACGTGTGTCATCCGCCAGGCGATCGTCGTCACCGGCGGCGGGTCCGGGGTCTCGTGCCCGCCGTCGAGCGTGGCTCGGCCGTCGGCCGCGGTCCGGACGGACCAGCAGTCCTTGACCGGCTCCCAGAAGTACTCGTCGTCGGTGAGGCCGGTCAGCGCGGGCGTCAGGTTGTGCTCCCAGTAGAGGTCGAGCTGGTCGAGCACCTCTGCGCGCCAGTCCATGCGGCGGACTCCCGTCGGTCGTTGCGGTGATGCCTGCACCGTAGGACCGCCGCTACGACCGCCGGACCGGGTTCCGCGCGGGTTCCCTCATTCGGGAGAAGCCCGCCGAAAGGCCTGCCGATCAGCGCAGATTCTGCAGCCTGACCTGCCCCCGGGCGACGAGCCCGCCGGCCGCGTCGACCGTCTCCACCGCCCAGACCTGCTGCGTGGCGCCGCGGTGGATGGGCACCGCCGTCGAGGTGAGCCGGCCGTTGGCCGCGGTGACCGGCGCGAAGAAGTCGGTGGTGTTGCTGACCCCGACCACGGTGCCCTTGTCGCCGAGCCACCGGTCGGCGGCCACGCTCGCGACGGACTCGACCACCGCGCAGTGCACCCCGCCGTGCAGGATGCCGTGCGGCTGCAGCAGGTCGCCACGGGCCGACCAGGCGGCGACCACCTGGTCGGGGCCGACCTCCTCGAACTGCAGGCCGAGGTGCTCGACATAGGGTCCGAGTCGCTGCGAAAGCGAAAGCTTGTCCACGGTCATGACTCGAGTATCCCAGTGTCCGCCGGAGTCTGCAGAGTCGACAGTCAGCTGTCGAAGAACTCGAGCTGCCCGTTGCGCCGCAGCCGGTCCACCCATGCCTGGGCCGTGTAGCGGGGGACGTCGAAGTGCCGGGCGAGCTGCCCCACGCTGCCGGTGCGGCGCAGCTCCGCGGCGACCAGCTCGGCGTCGGGCATGCGCCGGTACGGCCTGTCGGGCTTGGCGCGGCGGGCCTGCCGCTCCTCCGGCTCGGGCGGCGTCGCGCCGTTGAGCACGGTCGCGGCGACGGCGCTGCTGAGCGAGCGGGCGAGCATGTCGAAGTCGATCGAACGGGCCGCGTTGACCGGCAGTGCCCCGCCTTCGGGCGCCATCACCGACAGCTCGACGACCTGCGCCTCGAGATTCTGGTTGATCCGGACCCGCGCCGTGATGGTGGCGGGCTGCTTGTCGCCGTCCGGGCTCTCGGCCACGATCTTGACTGTGTAGTGCGTTTCAACGTACTCCTGATCGGATTCCATGGTGGTCCGCCTTATTCTTTGCAATACCTCGGGGCGAGCCGAGGGAATGGTGCATGTCGAGTGGCACAGCGATCCTGTCGATACTATACTGCGGTCGAATCTTGAGAGCCCGCCAAAGGCGACACCCTCCGGGGGCTCAAACCCTCGCCTGACCTGGTAAAGCCTTCGACAGGTCGGCGGCTCGCAGTCGCCACAGCCTGTTGACTCTCTGCAACGGACATACACCATAGGGTGACGCCATCACCGGCGCACCCCACCGAGCTCCCCGATCGGAGCCGCGGGTGACTCGGCGACGGCGGCCAGCAGCTCCAGCACCTGGTCGATGCGCTGATAGCCGGACGCGTGGTCCCACAGGTCCGTGTTGAGCTCGAGCATCGCCGACAGCCCGGCCGGGCGCAGCAGCCCGTGGAAGGCCATGTCGTAGCGGGCCGTGCCGTGGGAGATGAACCGGTATTCGCAGCCCAGCCCGGCAAGGTCGGCCGGCATCCACGACTCCAGCTGCAGCTCGCACGTGACCTGGTAGATCGGATGCACGCCGGTGACCCGCCGGGGCTGCACGGTCTGCACGATGTCGGCGAACGGCGCCTGCTGGTGCTCGTAGGCGCGCAGCACCGCCGCGCCGACCCGCCGCACCAGCTCGTCGAAGCGCGGGTTGCCCGACAGGTCGAGCCGGACCGGGACCACGTTGAGGAAGCAGCCGACGAGCTGGTCGGCGCCACGCTGGATCCGGTTCGCCGTGGGGATGCCGATGACGATGTCGTCCTGGCCGCTGAGCCGGTGCAGCAGCACGCCGACGGCCGCACAGAACACCGTGAACGGCGTGGTGCGCGCGGCGGCGGCCACGTCCCGCAGCGTCCGCGCCGCGTCGGCGGAGACGGGCCGCTCCAGGAACTCGCCCCGGAACCTCGCCTTGTCGCCGCGCGGGCGGTCGGTGTCCAGCCGCAGCGGCGGGGCGCCGGCGAGCTCGCGGGCCCAGAACCGGCGCAGCCGCTCGCCCTCGGGGCCGTCGAGCAGCTCCTGCTCGGCCCGGGCGAGGGCGGCGAAGCCGACCTCGTGGCGCGGCAGGGCCGGCGCGCGACCGGCGGCCCGCGCCTCGTACGCGATGCCGAGGTCCCGCATGATCAGCGTCATCGACACCTCGTCGGTGACCAGGTGGTGGAACAGCAGCTGCACCTGGTGCCGCTCGGGTTCGAGGCGGATGATCCGCGCGCGCAGCAGCGGCCCGCGGGTGATGTCGAAGCCGGTGTAGGCGATGTCGTGCTCGAGCCGTCCGCGCTCGGCCTCCCGCGCGGCGTCGTCGAGGCCGGTCAGGTCGTGGACCGGCACGTCGATCCCGGTGTGCGGCTGGATCCGCTGTACGGGCTGGCCGCCGACCTCGACGAACGTGCCCCGCAGCCCCGGCTGGTGCGCGACCACGTCGTTGACCGCGGCCGCGAACGCCTCGGGGCGCATCGGTCCGGTGAGGTCGAGCACGAGGGGGATCGTGTGGGTGAGCGAGCCCGGGTCGGCCTGCTCGGCCAGCCACAGCTGCCGCTGCCCGGACAGCAGCGGCACGTCGACGGCCACGTCATCCTCCAAGGAGGAGTCCGATGAGTCGGGAGCCTCGTCCAGGTCCGCGGGCAGGTCGGCGACCAGCTCCAGCATGCCGTCCAGCTCAGGGTTCGCGGCGCGCAGCGCGCCGGTCAGCTCCACCGGGGTGGGGTTCTCGAACAGGGTGCGCACCCGCACCCGCACGCCGAGCGCCTCCTGGATGTCGGCGACGAGCCGGGTGGCGAGCAGCGAGTGCCCGCCGCTCTCGAAGAAGTCCGCGTCCGTCGCGAGCCCCGGCTTCTCCAGGGCCTGCGCCCAGATCTCGACGATCAGGTCGAGCAGCCGGTCCGGGCCGTCGGGGCGGGCCGGCCCGGATTCGACTGAAGCAGCCGCGGGCAGACCGTCGACGATCTCGAGGCGGCCGACGACGTCCCGGCGGGCCGTGAGCCCGGTGGGCGCTCCGCCGAGCAGCAGCGCCGCGGGCTGGTGCGGCGACAGCCCGTCGGCCAGCCGCAGCTCCTGGCCGGCGTCGACGCCGGTCAGGACCGGCCAGTCCTGTGCGCCGCGGGAGCGGTCGAGGGTCAGCGTCACCGGCGTGCCGTCCGGCAGATCAAGGCGCACCCGCTCGTCGCCGTCCCCGTCGCCGTAACCATCCAGGGGCGCCGGCTCCGGCGCGTGCAGGTCGAGGTCCGGCAGCCGCAGCTCCGGCCGCGCGAGCCACTGCCGCAGCACCCGGGCGTAGTCGTCGACGAGCGCCCGGACGCCTTCGGAGGTGTAGAGGTCGCCGTCGTACTCCAGCCACAGCCGGACCCGCTCGTCGGAGAACTCGATCTCCACGACCGTGTCGAACCGGCCCCGGCCGCGCTCGACGTCCAGGACCCGCACCGGCAGCCCGCCGAAGCGCAGGTCGCCGACCGCGTCCACGCGCGGCAGGAACAGGTGCTGGATCAGCGGCGTCCGGTCGGTCGGCCGCGGCGCGGCGGCGGCCCGCACGATCCGGTTGAACGGCAGCCGCACGTGCTCGATCGCCGCCGCGACCCGCTTCGTGCAGCGGGCCACCGTCTCGGGCAGGTCGGGGGCGCCGCCGAAGTCCAGGCGCAGCGGGACGGTGTTGGACAGCTGCCCGACCAGCGTCTCCAGCTGCGGCGCGCCGCGGTTGGCCGCGAGCACGCCGAGGATCAGGTCGTCGCGGCCGGTGGAGCGGGCGATCGTGGCGGCCCAGCCGGCGAGGCACAGCGCGTAGGGCGAGCTGTGCAGGTCCCGGGCGGCGGCGCGCAGCGCGGGGCCGCCGACGCCCGGCAGGACCAGCTCGACGCGGCTGCCGACGCCGCGGCGGATCCGCCGGCGCGGCCGGTCGGGGCGCACGTCGAGGCTGGTGGGCGCGTCGCGGAGGGTCTCGCTCCACCACGCGGTGTCGGCGTCCTGGGTGGCCGGCAGCAGCGCCTCGCGCTCCCAGAGGACGAAGTCGCCGTACTGCAGCTCGGGCTCCGGCACCGTCGAGGGGCGCCCGGCGAGCGCGGCGGTGTAGTCCGCGGCGAGCTCCGCCAGCAGCAACCGGACGGCCGTGGCGTCGGCGACGATGTGGTGCACCGCGAGCGCGAGCACGTCCTCCCCGTCGGGACCGCCGCCGGGCAGCAGCAGGAACGCGATCCCGCAGCCGGACGAGGGGTCGATCCCGGTGGCGGCGAACCGGACGAGCGCGTCGTCGCCCGAGGTGTGGTCGTCGAGCACGGTGACGGGCAGCGGGTCCGGCACCGGGAGCACGACCTGGCCCGGCTCGCCGTCGTGCAGCCGCAGCGCGGTGCGCAGGACCTCGTGCCGCGCCAGCAGCGCGCCGACCGCGGCGCGCAACGCGTCCGGGTCCAGGCGGCCGGGCACGGCGAGCGCCACGCACTCGGTCAGCGGGGCCTGCTCCGCCGCCGACGCGTCGGAGGACCAGAAGTGCTCCTGGATGACCGCGAGGGGCATGAAGTCTTCACAGTCTCTCATGAAGATACGATAACTCACTGCGTGAGAATCGCGCGCGAAGTGACCGGTTCGGATGGCTTCTGGCCCCGCAAGATGCGCTGTCTGCAGAGTCGAGTTACGGTGAGGGCCGTCGGCAGTTGTGGTGTGTGGGTGAAGACTCGTGCCGACAGCCGCGCAGACCCGCGCACCGGAATACGAGCGTCTCGCACGAATTCCCGCAGAGGAGTCATGGGGCATGACCTCAACCAACGCGCAAAACAGGACATCCGCACCGACGGAGCGGGCCGGAGCACGCCCGGAAGGCGCCCCCAGGACGCCGCAAGGCCCGGCCGGCGCCGCGCCGCCCGCCGCCCCCGGTGACGGGAAGCCGCCGGCCGCCGGCGGTCGCCGCCCCTCGGTGCTGCGCAACCGCGACTTCGCCCTCGTCTGGGGCGGCGAGTCGATCAGCCTGCTGGGCAGCGAGATCAGCGTCATCGCGCTGCCGTCCCTCGCCGTGCTGGTGTTCGGTGAGGGCGCACTCGGCGTCGGTCTGCTGATCGCGCTGCAGTGGATCCCGTTCGTGCTGCTCGCCCCGGTGATGGGGGTGCTCACCGACCGCCTGAACCGGCGGATGATGATGCAGATCTCCAACCTGGCCCGGTTCCTCATCCTCGGCTCGCTGCCGTTGCTGTGGGCCCTCGACGGGTTGACCATCACCCACCTGTACGTGGCGGCGGTGCTCAAGGGCATCTTCGACGTGGTCTTCCAGCTCGCCTACCAGGCGTACCTGCCGCAGCTGCTGCCGCGGGAGGACCTGGTCGACGGCAACGCCAAGACCCAGCTGAGCCGGTCCGTCGCGCTCATCTTCGGCCGTAGCGCCGGTGGTGCACTGGTCGGCGCGCTCGGCGCGGCGCGGGCGATCACCGCCGACGCCGTCACCTACCTGTTCGCCGGGCTCTCGCTGATGCTCGTGAAGTTCAAGGAGCCGGCCCCGCAGCCCCGCCCCGGCGGCGTGCAGGCGACCCTGAAAGACCTGCGCGGCGGCGTGTCGATGACCTTCGGCAACCGGCTGCTGCGCTACCTGACGCTGATGGCCACCTTCGGCAACACGGCCGTGTCCATGGTCCTCGCGATGATCATCGTGTTCGGCTACCAGGACCTGCACCTCAGCGCCGCGCAGATCGGTCTCGTGCTCGGTGTCGGCGGCACGCCGGTCATCCTCGGCGCGATCCTGTCCCGCCGGATCAACGAGCGTCTCGGCATGGGCCGCACGCTGCTGCTGACCCACTCGATGCTGGTGGTCGCGTTCCTGCTGCTGCCGTTCGCCCAGTTCGGCAACACCGCGACGGCCGTGACGATCCTGATCATCTCGCAGGGCATCTCGTCGTTCACCACGCCGGTCGGCAACGTCGGTGTGATGACGCTGATCCAGAAGGCCACGCCGCCGCAGGCGATGGGCCGCGTCGGTGGCGTCGCCCTGCCGTTCGTCTGGGGCGCGAACGCCGCCGGTCCGCTGCTGGGCAGCGCGATCGCCGTCGCGTTCACCAACGTGACGGCCTTCTACCTGGCCGCCGCGCTGGCCGTGGTCGCCGTGTTCTGGGTCCTCGCGGGCCGGGTGAACAGGCTCGTCGACGACGTCCCGGAGCAGGACCGAGTGGTCGTCCCGGCCGCCTGACAAGCGGGGGCCGCCTGAGAAGCAGGGGAGGAAGCGCAGACATGATCACCCAGCAGGAAGCCCCGGTCGTCGGAGCGAGCACGACGACCCTGGTCTCCCGGATCGAGGGGTTCGCCCGCAGCGCCCCGGACTCGCCGGCCGTCCGGCACGGCGACCGGGAGCTGACCTACGGCGAGCTCAACCAGCAGGCCAACCAGCTCGCCCACGAGCTGTCGGTCCTGGGTGTGCGGCGCGGTGACATGGTCGCCATGTACCTGGGCCGCTCGATCGAGTGGGTGGTCGGCATGCTCGGCTGCCTGAAGGCCGGCGGCGTCTGCATGCCGCTGGACCCTTCGGTGCCGGTCGAGCGTTTCAACCGGGCCATCGCGGCGGGGCGCCCCGCCGCCGTGGTGGCGGCCGCGCACTGCCCCGACGCGGCCGAGGTGCCGCCCGTCCCGGTCGGGGTGCCCGTGGCGCCCTGCCCGGGCGGCGGCAACCCCACGCCGCCGGTCCCGGGCGGGCTGCCCGTGGTCACCATCGACGCCGGCGTGCCGGCCCGCGAGCACCTGCCGGACCCCGGCCCGGCGGCGCGGCGGGACGAGCTCGCCTACGCCATGTTCACCTCGGGCTCCACCGGAGCCGCGAAGATCGTCCTCGCGCAGCACTCGTGGCTGGCGCTCAGCGCCGCCCGCAGCGCCACCATCAACGGCACCACCGCCGCCGACCGCGGCTCGTGGCTGGGCGCGGCCGGGGCCGGCATCGCGATCCACGAGGTCGGCGGCCTGCTCTGGCAGGGCGCGCAGATCGTCATCGGCGAGCACGACGTGATCGCGTCGCCGCCCGCGCTGCGCGACTGGCTCCTGCAGGAGGAGATCACGCTCAGCTTCGTCATCACGCCGGTCGGCGAGGTGCTGCAGAACCTGCCGTGGCCGCACCAGACCCCGCTGCGGCTGCTCACGCTCGGCGGCGACCGGCTCAACAAGTGGGGTCCGCCGGACCTGCCGTTCGAGGTCGCCGTCTCGTACGGCAGCCTCGAGGCCTTCCAGGTCGCCAACTCCGTCCACCCGTGGCCGCTGCGGTGCACGCCGTCCACGGCGACGGCCGCCGACCGCCGGTCCGCGCCGCCGGTCGGCCGCCCGATCGAGGGCGTCACCGTGCACCTGCTGGAGGAGGACGGCCTGACCCCGGTCGGTGACGGCATCGGCGAGGTGTGGATCGACTCCGACTGTCTGAGCCTCGGCTACCTCGGAGACCCGGCGCAGACCGCGGACCGCTTCCGCCCCAACCCGTTCGGCGCGCCGGGCACCAGGATCTACCGCTCCGGCGACGCGGGCCGGTTCCGCCCCGACGGCATCCTGGAGCACCACGGCCGCATCGACGACATCGTGAAGATCCGCGGGCACCGCGTCGAGCTCGGTGACGTCGAATGGGTCCTCGGCCGGCACCCCGCCGTCCGCCAGGTCGCCGTCGTCGCGACGATGGACGGCGACCAGCGCCGGCTCGTCGCGTGCTTCACGGCCGAAGCCGGCGAGACCGACGTCGCGCCCCTCGAGCTGCGCGACTACGCCCTGGAGCGGCTGCCTGACTTCATGATCCCGGTCGCCTTCGTCCAGCTCGACGAGCTGCCCTTGAACACGTCGAACAAGATCGACCGCCGCCGGCTCCCCCCGGCGGACTGGGCCCGCGGCCGACCCGCGCGCTCCTGGCGGGCGCCCGCCCCCGGCACGGAGACCGAGCTGGCGCGGCTGTTCGCCGACCTGCTGCACGTCGAGAAGGTCGGTGCCGACGATCACTTCCTGGAGCTCGGCGGCGACTCGCTGCTGCTGGCCCGCCTGCAGGGCCTCATCGAGCAGGACCTCGGCACCCGCGTCGAGATGAACGACCTGGTGACCGACCCGACCGTCAGCGGCCTGGCGCGGCTGATCGGCGCCGCACCCGAGGCCGCGGCGACCCCCGCGCTTCCCCCGATCACCCCGCGCCGCCGATAGACGCCGATCGACCCAGTAGCGCGCCCAGCGCGGCGCTGCCCAGTACACGAGACCCCAAGAACGTCAAAGGGCCCATGGGAACCCCCATGGGCCCACCGACCCGGCTTGGAGGCAGGCATGGATGCCGGCACGACCATGGAAGCGGATGTCGCCACCGACAGGCTGGTGACCGCGTTCGACCATCACGACCCCGGATACACCCCGTACACCGCGCAGCGCGTCAACAGCGAGATCCGCGACCGCGGTGTCACCTACTCCCCCGCCTACGGCGGCGTGTGGATCCTGTCCCGCTACGCGGACGTCCGCGCCGCCCTCACCGACTGGCAGACCTACAGCTCGGCCCGCGGGGTGCACTTCCCGCGCGCCGAGGGCATGCCGATGTTCTCCCCCATCGACTTCGACCCGCCGCAGCAGCGGGAGATCCGCGACCGGATGGCCGCCCCGGTGACCCGCGAGACGATCGCCGACCTGGAGCCGCGGCTGCGCGAGATGGCGCACCGGCTCCTGGCGCCGGTGGCCGGGCGCGGGCACGGCGACCTGATGGCCGAGCTCGCCGAGCCGTTCGCGATCGAGGTGCTGAGCGTGGCGTTCGGGCTGTCCGACGCCTGCCGCAGCCGCGTACGGGCGGCGACGAAGACGATGTGGACCTACATCTCCACCGACAAGGACGCGAGCAAGTTCTGGCCCGCCTTCCACGACATCCTCGCCGAGGAGATCGAGCGGGTGCGGCGCGAGCCCGACGGCGGCTACATCGCGAAGCTGGCCGCGATGGAGCGCGACGGGAAGCCGCTGCCGGACGAGGAGCTGTACTCCATCATCGTCAGCTTCTGCGTCGCCGGGCACGACAACACGATGAACTCGATCACCCGCCTGGTGCACACCCTCGGCCAGGACCCGGGGCTGCAGCTGCGGCTGCGCCGCGAGCCGGAGCTGCGCGCGGCCGTCGCCGAGGAGGCGCTGCGGCGCTGGTGCCCCACCGACCGGTTCACCCGGGTCACGACCCGCGAGGTCACGGTCGCCGACACCGTCATCCCGGCCGGCGCCCGCGTGGTGCTGCTCTTCGACGCGGCCAACCGGGACCCGGAGAAGTTCCCGGACCCCGACGCGTTCGACCCCGACCGCGGCAACTCCCACCACCATCTGAGCTTCGGCCACGGCATCCATCACTGCATGGGTGTGCATCTCGCCAGGGCGGAGTTCGCCGCTGTACTGGACGAGCTGGCCGAGCTACCCGTCTTCGACCTCGCCGGCCCGAGCGAGCTGCACTTCGAGAACGGCCGGCACATCATGTACGACCGGCTGCCGGTGCGGTTCCGTGCCGAGGAGGAGCGCTGACATGACCGACGTGACCACCGCACCGCCGCCGACCCTGCTGATCGACCTGGCGACCGGCCTGTGGCGGTCCCAGACGCTGACGGCGGCGATCGAGATCGGCACGTTCGAGATCCTCGCCGGCGGCGGCGCCACCGCGGCCGAGTTCGCGAGCCGCGCCGGCATCGCCGGCCGCCCGGCGGAGATCCTGCTGACCGCGTGCACCGCGCTGGGGCTGCTGGAGCAGCGCGACGGCCGCTACCACAACAGCGCCGTCGCGGACACGTACCTGGTGCCGGGCCGCCCCGACTACTTCGCCGACTACGTGCAGATGGTCGCCAAGTACACCGCGCCCGGCTGGCTCAAGGCGACCGAGGCGGTGCGCACCGACGCGCCGACCAAGCCGGTGCCGGACCCCGACCGCAACATGTTCGAGGAGGGCAACCGGCCGGACTCCTTCTGGGACGGGCTCTTCGCCTTCTCCACCCTCACCGCGCGGCACCTCGCCCGGGCCGTGGACCTGTCCGGAGTGCGGCGCCTGCTGGACGTCGGCGGCGGGGCCGGGGCCACCCTGCTGGAGCTGTGCCGCCAGTACCAGCACCTGCACGGCACCGTGCTGGACCTGGCGCACGTGTGCGGCCTCGCTCAGCGGCGCATCGACGCGGCCGGCATGTCGCGGCGGGTCGGCACCGCGGCGGCGGACTTCTTCAACGACGCGCTGCCGGGCGGGCACGACGCGGTGCTGCTGTCGATGATCCTGCACGACTGGGACGAGGCGCAGAACCGGAAGATCATCGCCGCGTGCCTGGACGCGCTGCCGTCCGGCGGCACGCTGCTCATCAGCGAGCTGCTCGTCGACGACGACAAGACCGGCCCCGCCGACGCGGCCCTCATGAGCATGAACATGCTGGTCGGCTGCTGGGGCCGCAACTACACCGCCGCCGAGTACAGCGGCTGGCTGCGCGACGCGGGGTGCGCCAACGTGCGGACCGTCCGCTTCGACTCGCCCGGCGCGAACGGCGTGGTGATCGGGGAGAAGGTGTGATGGACGCGCAACAGCGACGCTGGTTCCTGCGGGAGCCCTCCCCCGACGCGAAGATGCTCCTGCTCGCCATGCCGTACTCCGGCTGCGGCGCCTCGATGTACAAGGCGTGGCCCCTGACCGTCGGCGACGCCGAGGTGGTGCCGATCCAGCACCCCTTCCGGGAGAACCGGATGCGGGAGCCGCACTTCGGCACCTACCAGGACGTCACGAAGGCGATGCTCGACGACATCGGTGACCTCGTCACCGCGCGCCCGTGGGCCGTGTTCGGGCACTGCGGCGGCGCGCTGCCGGCGTTCGAGACGGTCGTCCAGGCCGGCGAGCGCGGCCTGCCGCCGCCGCACCAGTGCTTCATGTCGAGTCAGGTCGCGCCGCAGGACGGCCCGTGGGGCCGGTTCCTCGGCCTCGACGAGGACGGGCTGCGCGCCGAGATCGCCGGGCTGCTGGCCGCGATGGGCGCCGGCGCCGCGCAGGCCGAGGAGCTCGTCGACCTGTTCATCGACACCATGGAGGCCGACGTCGCGGCGAACCGGGTGTACTGGCGCCCGGCCGGCACCGTGCAGTGCCCGATCACGGGCATCGGCTGGGACGCCGACGTCGAGGTGCCGCACGGCCTGATGACCGGGTGGCCGCAGTGGGCGCCGTACGAGAAGGTGCTGCTGTCCGGGACGCACTACAGCTTCCTGGAGGCTCCGCCGTCGCTTCTCCAGGTGCTGGCGGACCGGCTCACGGCCGGCTGAGCAGATTCCCGCAGGACGGGACCCCGGCACGCCCCCGGTGCCGGGGTCCCGTCGTCTGCCGACTATGCAGCCTGAATGGCAGAGTCGGCGAAGTCTGTATAGTCTGTAATGAATCGACTGGGAGGACCGTGGCATGCCTCAACAGAGCGAACTGCTTCGTCGACTGCGCCAGCTCCCCGGGGACCGCCGGGACGAGCTGCTGGCCCGCCTGGAGGGCGTCTCCTCGGGGATCCGATCGGCCCCGCTGTCGTTCCGGCAGGAGCAGCTGTGGCTGTTCGACCGCTTCGCCCCCAGCAGCCGGGCCTACGGTCTCGGTTTCGCCTTCCCGATCGAGGGCCCGCTGAAGCCCGAGGCGCTGCGCGCGGCCCTGGCGGACCTGCAGCAGCGGCACACGGTGCTGCGCTCGACGTTCCCCGACGACGACAAGCAGGGCACCCAGCACGTGCAGCCGGCGTCGCAGGACGTCCGGCTCGACGTCGAAGACGTTGACGTCGTCACTGACGGCGCCGGCGACCCGCTGCGCGCCCGCGCCGACGAGGTCGTGAAGGACGAGCTGCGCCGCGGCCTGGACCTCAACTCCGGCCCGATGGTCCGGTTCAAGCTGCTGCGCGGCGGCGACGAGCGGCACCTGTTGGTGCTCACCAGCCACTACATCGTGCTCGACCCCCGCTCCGCCCGCGTGCTGCAGCGCGACCTCGGCGTCGCCTACGAGGCCCGGGTCGCCGGCGCCGCACCGCAGTGGAAGGAGCCGGCGGCCGACTTCGGCGCCTACGCGAGCTGGCAGCGCGACTGGTGCCGGCAGGACGGCGTCCGCGACGCGAGCGACCACTGGCGCGGTGCCCTCGCCGGCTGGGAGGGCACCGAGCTGCCCACCGACCACCCCCGCCCGCGCCTGCTGGACCTCTCCAGCGACGTGGTCCGGGCGCCGATCCCCGCGCCGCTCGGCGACGCCGGCCGGGACGCGTTGCTCGCCGCGTTCCTCATCGTGGTCGCCCGGCACACCGCCCGCAGCGACCTCACCATCGGCGTGCCCACCGACGTCCCCGGCCCGTTCGACCCCGACCTGCTCGTCGGCGACTGCGGCAACCTGGTGCCGCTGCGGGTCGAGCTCGACGAGGCCGACAGCTTCGCCGCCGTCGTCGCCGAGGTCCGCGCCGCCCGTGAGGCCGGCGCCGAGCACGCGGCGCTGCCCTTCAAGCTGGTCCTCGACGCGCTCGGCGTCGAGCCCGACGCCGGGCGCCTGCCCCTCGTCCAGATCGGCTTCGCCGACGCCGGCGAGCCCGCCGTCCCGGTCGAGGCCGACGGGGTGCGCATCGGCTGCGAGCAGGTCGACGCCGGCGCCGGCACGTTCGAGCTCGCCCTGGAGGTCGCCGGCGGCGAGCGGCCCACCGCGGCCGTCCGTTACGCGACCTCCCTGTACAGCCGCGACACCGCCACCCGTCTCCTGGACCGCTTCCTGCAGACCCTGGAAGTGCTGTCCGCCCAGCCGGACCGCCCCCTCGGCGACGCCCGGCTCGGCACCGCCGAGGAGCGCGCGGACGTCCTGGACCGTTGGAACGCCCCGATCGGCGAGCCCGCCGACACGACGCTGCACGAGCTCTTCGCCGACGTCGTCGCGGCCGGCCCCGCGCGGACCGCGCTGCGGTGGAAGGACGGCAGCGTCACGTACCGCACGCTCGACAGCTGGTCGTGCCGGATCGCCGACCAGCTCGTCGCCGCCGGCGTCGGCCTCGGCGACCTGGTGCCCGTCGTCATGGAGCGCGGCCCGGCGCTGATCGCCGCCGTCCTCGGCATCATGCGCGCCGGCGCCGCCTACGTCCCGATCGACACCAGCCAGCCCGACGAGCGTCTCGCCATGATCCTGGAGGACACCGGCGCGGACACCGTCGTCGTCTCCGCCGGCACCGCCGGCCGGGTCCCGGAGCCGCTGCGGATCGTCGTCGGCACCGACCCGGCGAGCGTGCCGGATGACGAGGAGGCGTGCCACCGGTGCGCACCGGCGGTCGTGCCGCCCGCGTCCGCCGCGTACGTCATCTACACGTCCGGCTCCACCGGCCGCCCCAAGGGCGTCATCGTCGAGCACCGCAACGCCGCGAACTTCGTGCGGACCGTGCGGGGCATGTTCGACCTCACCCCCGAAGACCGGGTGCTGCACTTCGCCTCGCCCGGCTTCGACGTGTCCGTGTTCGAGATCTTCGGCTCGCTGCTCAACGGCGCCGAGCTGTACGTCATGGACGAGGACCAGCGCCGCGACGTCTCCTCGCTGGACCAGGTGCTGCGGTCCGAAAAGATCACTGTGGTCGACCTGCCTCCCGCCATCATGGAGCTGCTCGCCCCCGAGAACTACCCGGAGCTGCGGATCGCGTTCGTCGGCGGCGAGGCGTTCACCGGCGAGCTGACCACCCGGTGGGCCCGCGGCCGCGGCTTCTGGAACGGCTACGGCCCGACCGAGACCACCGTGACCGTCGTCGCCAAGCGGTGCGAGGGCGAGTGGACGTCGTCGCCGCCGATCGGCCGGGCGATGGCCAACCACCGCGCCTACGTGGTCGACGCCGCCGGCGCCGGTGTCCTGCCGGTCGGCGCGATCGGCGAGCTGGCCGTCGCCGGCCTCGGCGTCGCCCGCGGCTACCTCGGCCGGCCCGACCTGACCGCCGACCGGTTCCGCCCCGACCCCGACGGCCCGCCCGGCTCCCGCCGCTACCTCACCGGCGACCTCGCCGTGTGGAACGACGACGGCGAGCTGGAGTTCGTCGGCCGCGCCGACCGGCAGGTGAAGGTCCGCGGCGTGCGGATCGAGCTCGGCGAGGTCGAGGCCGCGCTGCAGGCCGTCGACGGCGTCGCCCAGGCGGTCGCCGAGGTCGCCAACGACCCTCGCACCGGTGCGCTGCTCATGGCGTACGTGGTGCCGGAGCGGGCTGGGGAGCTGCAACTGGACACCGTCCGCTCCGCCGTGGCCGGCCGGCTGCCGTCGGCGATGGTGCCCTCCGTGCTGGTGCCCCTGGAGGCGGTGCCGCTCACCCCGAGCGGCAAGATCGACCGGCGCCGGCTGCCCGCGGTCGAGTTCGCCGCGGTCGAGGAGCTCACCGAGGCCGACGAGGAGAACAGCACGCCCACCGAGCGCACCATGCGCGAGGACGTCTTCGCCCCGCTGCTGGGCGCCCGCATCGGCAACGACGTGAACTTCTTCGCCGCCGGCGGCACCAGCCTCCAGGCGATCCAGCTGTCGTCGCGGGTCAGCTCGGTGTTCGGGGTTGCGGTGCCGATCGCGGAGTTCTTCGCCAACCCGACCGTGTCCGGCCTGTCCGCGCTCGTCGACGCCGCCGGTGCCACGCAGGGCTCGCAGCGCGACGCCCTCGCCGAGGCCCTGGCGGCGGTCGAGGGGCGCAGCGACGAGGAGCTCGCCGAGCTCGCCGCCGAACTGGACGCTCGATGAGCGGGCCGGAGCGAAGCGGAGGAGCCGCGAATCAGCATCGCAGGGACGGGTCAGGCCGACGCCGGAGCGCAGCGGAGGTGGCGGCATGACCACGGCGACCGTGACCTTCACGGCGGACTCGCAGTGGGTGCGCCGGGTGCCCCGGGAGGGCGCCCGGCTCCGGCTGGTCTGCCTGCCGTTCGCCGGTGGCGGCGCGTCGGTCTACCAGGGCATGGCGGCGCTGCTGCCGTCCTGGATCGAGGTCCTGGCGGTGCAGCCGCCCGGGCACGAGGACCGGTCCCGCGAGCCGCTGCCGGCCAGCATCCCGGGGCTCGTCACGGCGTGCGCGATCGCGCTGCGGCCGTACACGACGATGCCCTACGCCCTGTACGGCCACTGCGCCGGCGCCCTCCTGGCCCACGAGGTCGCGCACGAGATGGGCCGGCGCTTCGGGACCTGGCCGCAGCGGCTGATCGCCGCCGAGCAGCCGGCACCGCAGGCCCCGCCGCCCCCGGCGCCGCTGCACCTGCGGTCCGACGAGGACCTCCTGGCGTCCATCCGCGACCGTGGCGGGCTGCCCGAGGCGGTCGCCGGCAACGCGCAGCTGCTGGAGTTCCTGCTTCCCGTGCTGCGTCACGACTTCGCGCTCTGGGAGAACTACCGGCACCGCCCCCGCCCGCCGCTGCCGGTCCCGATCACCACGGTCCGCGGCACGACCGGCTCGGTCGACGAGACCGCCCTGGCCGGCTGGGCCGAGCAGACCACCGCCGGGCGCACCGGCGTGACCGTCGAGGGCGGCCACTACTTCATCGTCGGACTGACCGCGGCGGCCGCCGGGGGGATCGCCGCCGCCCTGGACGGAAGGACACCCCCGTGAGCACCACCGACACCATCACCCGGATCGCCGCCGGAGCCGCCGGTGTGCAGGACGCCGCCGCCGTGTACGACCGCAAGCTCCGCGCCGCCGCGTCCCGCGTCTCCGGAGGGCAGGCCACCACCGGCCTCCCCTCCGATGCGGAGATCCCCGCCGACCGCCCCGCCCTCGTGCACGGCCCCTCGCCGGTGCTGCCGCCCGACGCGGTGGCGACGCTGCCCGAGGCCCTCGAACGCGCCGCCCGCGTCGCGCCCGGCCGCGGCACCACGTACGTGCTCCCCGACGGCAGCACCGACCGGCAGACCTACGCCGAGCTCTTCGACGAGGCCCGCCGCGTCCTGAGCGGCCTGCGCCGGCACGACCTGACGCCCGGCGACGCCGTGCTGCTGCAGTGCGCCGACAGCCGCACCTTCGTCACCGCCTGGTGGGCGTGCGTGCTGGGCGGGTTCATGCCGACCGCGGTCGCGCCGGCTCCGGAGTACAACACCGACAACGCCGCCGTGCGCAAGCTCGCCTCCGCGTGGGAGCTGCTCGGCAAGCCGCCGGTCATCGCCGACGCCGCGCTGCTGTCCGGCGTGCGATCCCTCGCCGACCGGCTGCCCGCGCTGCGCGTCCTCGCCGCGGACACGCTGCCTTCGGAGGAGCCGGCTTCCTGGGACGTGCCGGACCCCGAGGCGCTCATCGTCAACCTGCTCACCTCCGGCAGCACCGGCACCCCGAAGTGCGTGCAGCACCGCCACCGCACGATCGTCGCCCGCACGTACGCGACCATCGCCGCGAACGGCTTCACGCAGGACGAGGTCTCGCTGAACTGGATGCCGCTCGACCACGTCGGCGGCATGATCATGTTCAACCTGCGGGACGTGTTCCTCACCTGCGAGCACGTCAACGTCCGCACCGAGTCCGTCATCCGCCGTCCGCTGCTGTGGCTCGACTGCGTCGACCGCTTCGGCGCCACCTGCACGTGGGCGCCCAACTTCGCGTTCTCGCTCGTCACGCAGCGCGCCGACGAGATCGCCGCCGGCTCCTGGAAGCTCGGCACGCTCACCAACATCTGCAACGCGGGCGAGGCCGTCGTCGCCCGCACCGCCCGCCGGTTCGTGGAGCTGCTCGCCCCGCACGGCCTGCCCGCCGACGCCATGGTGCCCTGCTGGGGCATGTCGGAGACGTCGTCCGGCGTCACGTACTCGCGCATGCACCGCGACGACCCGGCCGCCGGCACGATCGCGCTGGTGCCCGCGTCCCTGGACGGCGCGCTGCGCGAGCTGCCCGCCGGCACCCCCGGCGCGGTCGTCGTCACCGAGGTCGGCGCCCCGATCCCCGGCGTGGCGCTGCGGATCGTCCGCCCGGACGGTGCGGTGCTCCCCGAGGGGCGCGTCGGCCGCCTGCACATCTCCGGCACGACCGTCCAGAACGGCTACGCCCACAACGACAAGGCCAACGCGGAGAGCTTCACCGCCGACGGCTGGTTCGACACCGGCGACCTCGGCTTCCTGCGCGACGGCCGGCTGTTCCTCACCGGACGCCAGAAGAACATGGTCATCGTCAACGGGGCCAACTTCCCCGCGCACGAGATCGAGGCCGTCGTGGAGCAGGTCGCCGGTGTACGACCCGCGTGCTCGGCCGTCGCGGGCGTGCCCGACGAGGACACCGGCACCGACGCCCTGGTCGTCTTCTTCGTCCCGGACACCGACGACGTGCCGGCGCTCGTCGACGACATCCGCACCGCCCTGTCGCGGGACCTAGCGCTGCGCCCCACGTACCTGGTGCCGGTGACGGAGCAGGAGTTCCCCCGGCAGAACGGTGGGAAGGTGCAGCGGGAGCGGCTCCTGTCGGGCTGGCGCGCCGGAGACTTCGACGACCGCTGCTACGCGGAATCCAGTCCGCTGTTGGATTCTTCCGAGGCAACCGGCACCGCGGCGCTGTCCGTCGTCTGGGAGCCCGCCGGGACGCCGCTGGAGCCCGGTGCCGCCGCCAGCGTGCTCTTCGACGCCACCTCCGGCGGCGACTCCGTGCTCGCCGACTTCCTCGATGTCGCCCGGGGTCTCGGGCCTGACGACGAGCTCGCCGTCCTCACCCGCGGCGCCGTCCACGCCGTCGAGGGCGACCTGGTCGAGCCGGACCGTGCCGGGCTGACCGCCCTCGTGCGGACCGCCGCCTCGGAGCGCCTCGCGGCCAGGATCACGCTCATCGACGCGCCCGCCGACGCGAGCGGCGACGACCTCGCCGCCCTGACGGGCATGCGGCACGACGAGACCGTGGTCGCCGTGCGCGACGGCCGGCCGCTCGTGCAGCGGCTGCGCACCACGACGCTGCCCGAGGCGTTCGACGTCCCCGCCGACGTCCTGCCGCGCGGCGGCACCTGCCTCATCACCGGCGGCCTCGGCGGGCTGGGCCGCACCGTCGCCGAGCACCTCGTCGCCGGGCACGGGGCGCGGCTGCTCATCGTCGGCCGGACCCCCGCGGCGCGGCTCGACGACGGCTCCCGCGAGGCCCTGGAGATCCTCACGTCGATCGGCGACGTCATGTACCGCGCCGCCGACGTCGCCGACGCCACCGCCCTGTCGGCCGCGGTCGCCGACGCCGAGACGTCCTGGGGCCGCGGTCTGGACCTGGTGCTGCACCTCGCCGGCGCCCCGGTCGCGCCGCAGTGGGAGCAGCTGTCGCGGCACGAGCTGCGGGCCGAGTCCCCCGACTGGCTCGCCGGCATGCTGCGCCCGAAGGCCGGCGGCTGCGCCGCGATCGACCGGCTCCTGGCGACCCGCCCCGGCACCGCCGTCGTGCTCTTCTCGTCCGTCAACGGCCTCTTCGGCGGCACCGGCTTCGGCGCGTACGCCACCGCCAACGCCGTCCTGGACGGCTGGGCGCACCGCTGGGCGGCGACCGGCCGCCGGGCGCAGAGCATCGGCTGGAGCATGTGGGACGGCCCCGGCATGAACGACGGCAGCCCCCTGGTCGCCGCCGCCCGGCACCGCGGCCTGTCCCTCATCGACCCCGCCCACGGCACCGTGGCACTTCTCGGCGCCCTGCACACCGGCGCCGTGCACCTGCTGATCGGCGCCGACCCGGAGAACGAGCAGATCAAGCCGTTCCTGGCCGCGGACCAGCTGCGCGGCGGCACGATCGCGGTCGCCGTGGTGCCCTCCCCCGGCGAGGACCCGGAGCGCGTCCGCTCCGCCGTCGCCACCCGCCTCGCGCGCGAGGGCATCTTCGCCCGCGTCGGCGTGACGACCCGTATCGAACGCGACCGCAGCGGCGCCCCCGACCCGGCCGCGGTCCTCGCCGCGATCGGCACCGGTGGCGCCGGCTACACGGCCCCCGAGGGCCGGCTGGAGCAGCTCGTCGCGGACGCCGCCGCCGACGTCCTGGCCGTCCCCCGCATCGGCCGGGAGGACTCGTTCTTCAGCCTGGGCTGCGACTCGGTCCGCGCGCTGCAGCTCGCCCAGGCCCTCAGCGACCGCCTCGGCGCGCCGGTGACGGTCGGCTCGCTTTACGAGTCGCCGACGGTGCGCGCCCTGGCGGCAACCATCGCCGCCTGACCGCACCACCCCGGACCCGGCGCACCCCGCGCCGGGTCCTCTCGCGCCGCACTCATCGCTGCCTGGCACAGCAGGGAGGAGCGCCGGCCGGGCAGCCCGAACGCCGAGGCAGGCCAGTCGGGCGGCACCCACCACAGACGTTGATCAATGCCCCGGTATGCGGCGTTTGCGCCATAGATGTTGCGCGATCCACCCCCATGTCGATCAGTGATTTAGTAGGTGGATCGCGCAACGTCGATCCAGAAAAGGGGCATCTCGGGGCATTGACCAACGTCTGAATGGCGGAAGGTTTCGTCTCACACCGTGCCGGCCCGAAGAAGAGGCTTCTCGTTGGGCGGGCCGGGCGGGCTAGGGTGGGCGGATGGCGCGGCTGGACGGGTTGGGCGCGGGTGAGGCGCAGAGGTTCCGTACCGGGCGCATGGCGCTCGATCTGGTGCACACGGCCGGCGACCGCGAGCACGGGCGGGTGGAGCTGCTGAGCGGGCCCGACGAGCTGGCCCGCTGGCTCGGGGTGGTGACCGGGCTCGACCCGATCGTGGCGACCGGGGTCGACATCGATCCCGTGCACGCGCTGCGGCATGCGGTGCGTCGCGCCGCCGCTCGTACCATGGCGAAAACGGCGACAAGTGTCGTGGACCGGCTCGCGCTCAACGCGGCCGCGGCGATCACCCCTCCCGTGCCGGAGCTGCGAGCCGACGGCGCCGCCGCCGTGCGGGGCGTGGTGCGGGTGCCGGAGGTGTTGTCGCTGCTCGCCCGGGACGCGATCGAGCTGTTCGGCGGGCCGCTCGCGGCGCACGTCCGGATGTGTGGTGGCTGCGGGCTGCTGTACGTCGAGCCGACGCCGGGCGGGTGCTCGCCACGGCGCTGCGCGGCCCGGCTCAGGGTGTCGCGGTCACGGTCGGCGTAGCGCGGCCGGGGTCAGGGTTCGCGGCGGCGGTCGGCGTGGCGCGTCGGTTGCGGTGGCTGCGGGCCTTGTTGCGGTTGCCGCACCGCTCCATCGAGCACCAGCGGCGGTTCCCGGGGCGGGACGTGTCGAGGAAGATCAGCTGGCACGGGTCGCCGGCGCACTCGCGGAGCCGGTCGCGCAGCGCAGGGGTGCCGATCACGGTGAGCGCGTCGCGGGCGAACGCGGCGAGCACCTGCCGCCCGGTAACCGGGGTGACCCACCGCCGGACCAGGTCGGCGGCGTCGACGCGGAAGCGGGGCGGGGCGTCCGCGTAGCCGTTGAGGACCTCCACGGCCGCCGCGTCGACCGGACGGCCGTGGGCGATGGCGGGCGCGATCAACCAGAACGTGTCCCGCAGGTGCCGGACCCGCTCCAGGTCCGCCATCCCGATCCGGAGGTCACTCACAGTGAGCGGCGCGGGTGCGGCGAGCCGGGTGCGGGTCAGCCAGTCCGCGAGGTCGGCGGGCCGGTGCAGGATCTCCCAGCGGCGACCCGCGCCGGGCCCGCCCGTGGCGAGCAACTCGACGCCGAGACTGCCGGGATCGAACGAGAACTGTTGCCCATACGCACTGGTCAGCACGTGGATGCCAGGGTGCATGTAACCAGTTTAACCGGTGCGGACCCCGGGTATCCAACGTGCGGAAGGGGGGTCGACATGACCATCGCAACGGAGCTGAAGGACCTCGAGAAGGAAATGTGGCGGGCCAACCGCGAGGGCGACGGCGACTTCTACGAACGGGTCGTACGCGAGGACGCTCTCACCGTCAGTAAACATGGCGTCGCCGGTAAGGCGGACATCGTCCCGAACGTCACCAAGAACGAGAACCCGTTCCTCAAGACCGACCTGAGCCACCTGAAGGTCGTGCAGATCAGCGAGGACAGCGCCCTGGTGACGTACAAGGCGACGGTGACCGCGCTGATCGACGACGAGCAGCAGAAGTTCCAGGTCCTCGCGACCAGCGTGTACGCCCGCGAGGACGACGAATGGCGCTCGGTGTTCCACCAGCAGACCGAGGTCTGAGCAGGGTCGGCCCCGGTCCATTGACCGGGGCCTTACAGTCGGCGGGTGGTCACGTTCGGAGTCGATGACGTCACGCCCGCCGCCGCGCCGCTGCCGACCCGCCCGCTGGGCGGGCTGTTCCCGGACGCGCTGGCCGTCGGCGGCGACCTCGGGCTGGCGGTGCTCGAACCCGACGGGGTGCACCCGCTGCTGAGCGCCGTCGCGCGGGCGTTCGCCGACCACCGGCCGCTCGTCCTGTCGCCCGACGCGGTGTGGCTCACCATCGCGCAGGGCGTCGCCCAGCACATCCGCCTGCACGCCGAGGAGCTGCGGCCGGTGCTGGTCCGGCACGCCGGCCGCAAGAAGCTCGCCGTCTCCATCGACGGTCCCGTGCCCCAGGACGCCGCTTCATGGGCGACGCTGACCGACCAGTTCGCCGGCCTGCTCGCGAATGAGATCGAGGACGCCGAGCTGTTCGAGTGCGACTTCTCCACCAGTACGCCGGTCGAGCGGACCGCCGGGCGGGTGGTGCTGCTGGACGCGTACTCGCCGTACTTCGCACTGTGGCTGGTCGCGGTCTGCGGTATCCCGTCGGTGACCCTGACCGGCACCGTCGAGGACTGGCGGCGCATCCGCGGGCGGGTCGACGCGCTCCCGCGCTTCGGGTTGGACTCCTGGTGCCGGTCGCTCGCGCCGATCCTCGACGAGTTCGTCGGTGCCGCTTCGGGCGCGCCGGACGTCGCCTTCTGGCAGCGGATCTACAGCCCCGTCGACGCGTACGGCGGCGAGGTCATCACCGGCTGGGTCACCCGCTTCTACCCGTACCTGGCCGGCTCGGCCGTCGACCGCCCGAACCCGATGCTGGACCTGCCCGTCGGCGAACCGCGGGACGTCCCCAGGAACCAGGGGCCCGGCATCCGCAGTTCCGATGTCCCGGCGACGCTGTCGCGGGTGGTCGTGCACGTCAACGACCAGATCGGCGGCGACAACGGGGTGGTGGCACTGCACGCCGGGCTCGTCGCGGTCGCCCAGGACCCGGACGGCGCCCTGCGACCGGTCGCCGGCTGGCACCTGGCAACCGCGGCGCTCGAGATCGACGACGTGATCGACCGGCTGGTGCGCGAGCACGACACCACCCCCGCGGACGAAGGGGCGGACGACGCGCCGGAGGAGGTCGTGGCGCTCTACCACCGGGTCGGCACCGCGACCCTGTTCGACGGCGCCTGGCGGCTGCCACCGGCGCGCGAGCGGCGCTCGTTCCTGACCAGCTACAAGCGCCTGTGGGCCAGCACGCTCTTCGAACTCGCGGACGGACGCAGCATCGCCATGGTCGTGCAGGCCGAGACGCTGACGGCGTCCTGGGTGCTGTGCCGGATCGAGCAGCCACAGGATCCCGACCTCCTGCCGTGGCTCGCCGACGACCCCACGGACGTGCCGGTGCTCGGCACGTCCCTCGCGATCCTGCTCTCCGCCGCCCTGGACTCCGGCGGCGACGTCGCGCACCTGGAGACCGGCCGCCTCTCACAGCTGGGTCAGGCGTAGCCAGCGGCAGCTCCAGTCGTCGTCGTTGCCCTCGACCGGCGGGCCGTGCTGCTCCTCGGCCGGCGCGTACCGCCCTCGCCGGCCCTCCAGCCAGCCGCAGCTCGCCCGGTACCGGCCGGGCGCCAGCGGGACGACGGCGCCGACGCCGAGCATGTGCTCCAGGTTGAGCCGGTTGTCGGTGCGCGTCGCCTCGCCGGCATCGACCGGCGCCCACACCACCGCGGCCTGCCCGCCGCTCAGCTCCAGCTCGGCGACCGGCCGCTCCCGCTCGCGCGCGGCGGGCCCGGCGGCGTACCGGCGCGGGGCGTCACTGTTGCGCACCCATGACCGCACGACGAGCAGGCCGTCACCGCCGACAGCGACGTCCGCCCCGCCCGGCCCGTCCATCTCCCACACCAGCCCCACCTGGTCCGCGCCGAACCGGACCAGGCCCGCCTCGAACTCGTCGTCGTCCGACGGGTACAGGACGGCGTGGGCACGGGCGTAGTCACACGCCGGGTCCAGCTCGTAGTCGTCGTCCAGGACCGCGCCGCCCCACGCGGCGAACGACGCCTCAGAGCAGACCAGCAGCGGCCCGCCCTCGCCGCCGACCCGGGCCACCCACTCGTACGCGCTCACCGGGCCGTGACCAGACCGGTCTGGTACGCGATGACGACGAGCTGCGCACGGTCCCGCGCGCCGAGCTTCACCATCGCGTGGCTGACGTGCGTACGCGCCGTCGCCGGACTGAGGAACAGCGCCGCGCCGATCTCGTCGTTGCTCATACCCTGCCCCACGAGCGTGAGGACCTCCCTCTCCCGCTGGGTCAGCACGGCGAGCCTGTCCTCGGCCACCCGCACGGCTGCTCGCCCCGCGGTGAACTGCGCGATGAGCCGCCGGGTGATCCTCGGGGCGAGCAACGCCTCACCGGCGGCGATCACCCGCACGGCGTGCAGCAGCTCCGCCGGCCCCGCGTCCTTGAGCAGGAAGCCGCTCGCCCCCGCCTGGAGCGCCTCGAAGACGTAGGCGTCGGTGTCGTACGTGGTCAGGATCAGCACCCGCACGTGCTCAAGCCCGCGCATGCCCGTGATCCGCCCGGTCGCCTGGATACCGTCGAGCTCGGGCATGCGGATGTCCATCAGAACGACGTCGGGCCGGGTCGCCCGGGCCCGCTCCACCGCCTCCGCACCATCGGCCGCCTCCCCGACCACGACGATGTCGTCCTCAGCGTCGAGCAGCATCTTGAAACCAGACCGCACCAACGCCTGATCGTCGGCAAGAAGCACCTTCACCGGACCATCGCTCACACCATCACCTCCACCGCACCCCGACGCCGCCCTGAGCCGAGCCGCGCACCTATGCTTCGCGTCCCTCCGCTGTGCCCGGATGCGCGCTCGCACCGTCGCGCCCGCTGTGCTCCGGTACCGCGGCGTGAGTTCCAGCCTATGTTTCGTGGGCCTCCGCCGTGCCCGGGGCCTCTCATGCCGTCACCTTCGCTGCGTTCCAGCGCCGGCCGGGGCTCACCCGTGTACCCATGTGGTCCGCGGCCCTCCGTCGCCCTTCGGGGTGCTCATGTTAGGCGACCGCTCGCTGCGCTCCGGCGTCGGCGTGAATTCCAGCCCATGCTTCGCGGCCTTCCGCTGTGCTCGGGGCGCTCCCGCCGTCACGTCCGCCGCGCTCCGGCACCCGCCTGAGTTCCAGCCCATGTTCGCGGGCATCCGCTGTGTTCGGGCGTTCATGTCTGTCACATCCGCTGCGTTTCTGACGTCGGCGTGAGCTGAACCCCGTGCTCACGGTTCGAGTCCCCTTCGCAGCCTTCAGGGCGCTCATGCCGTCACGCCCGCAGCGCTCCGACGCTGGCCTGGGCTCAACCGTGTGCCCATGGTTCGCGGGCCTCCGTTGCGTTCGGAGACGCTCATGCCGTCACGTCGGCTTCGGTTCCGGTGCCAGCGCGCGTTCCAGCCCATGGTTCGCGGACCTCCGCTGCACGACGGGGCGCTCATGCCGTCACCTTCGCTGCGCTCCGGCGTGAGCTGAACGGTGCACCCAAATCTGCGGGCCTTCGCCGCGCTCGGGGACGCTCATGTCATCACGCCCGCTGCGCTTCGGCACCCGCCTGAGTCGCAGCCCGTATTTCGCGGGCGCCCGCTGTATTCGGGTGCACACATGTCCGTCACGTCCACTGCGCTTCTTTGACGTCCGCGTGAGCTGAACCCTGTGCCCCTGGTCCGCGGGCCTCTGCTGCGCGGCAGGGCGCTCATGCCGTCACCTTCGCTGCGCTTCGGCGCCTGTCTGAGTTGCAGTGCATGGTCGGCCGGACTTCGTTGCGCGACAGGGGTGGTCATGCGGGCACCGCTGCGTTGGTGACGAGCGGGAGTCTGGCGCGGACCTCGAAGCCGCCGGCGGGTAACGGGGCGGCGGTGAGATCGCCGCCGAGGAGTTCGCAGCGCTCGATCATGCCCGTGATGCCGCGGCCTGGCTGTGTGGCGGCGGCGGCCTTCGGGCCTGTGTTCGTGACCAGGACCTCCAGGACGTCGGCGCGCCGGCTGAGCGCGACCGTCACCCGGGTGGGGCCGACGTGGCGGATCACGTTGGTGAGCGCCTCCTGCACGATCCGGTACGCGGTGGTGCCGACGGAGCTTGGCACCTCGCCCGCCGTGTCCGCGTCGAGGGTCAGGTCGAGGCCCGCGTCGCGGGCGACAACGGCGAGCTCGTGCACCTGCCCCAGCCCCGGGTGCGGCACCCGGCCGTCGTCGTCGTTGCGGAGCACGCCAAGGACGGTCCGCATCTCCTGCAGCGCCTGGGCGCTCGTCTGCTCGATCGTCACCAGCGCCTCGCGGGCCCGGTCTGGGCGCTGGTCCAGCATGTACGCCGTGACGCCCGCCTGCACGTTGATGATGGCGATCGCGTGTGCGACCGTGTCGTGCACCTCCCGGGCGATCCGGAGCCGCTCCGCGTCCACGCGCGACCGGGCCTCCTCCTCCCGGGTCCGCTCGGCCTGCGCCGCCCGCTCCAGAGCCTCCGCCACCGCGACCCGCCGCGACCGGACCGACTCGCCCAGGGCCGCCGCCATGACGGACGCCGCGATCCGGAAGAACACCCACCCGATCGCCGCGCGCGGCTCCACGTCGGCGCCCACGATCAGCCAGCCGGTGGCCAGCACGGCGATGCCGACGCCCGCGATCAGCAGCGAGCGGCGGCCGTCGCCATAGGCGGTCAGCGTGTACAGCGCGACGAACAGCCCGATCCACCCCGGCCCGTCGGAGAACCCGGCGACGAAATACGCCAGGCTGATCAGCGCCGACGCGACGAACACCGTGACCGGCCAGCGCCGCCGCACGGCCAGGATCAGCCCGCTCGCGACCAGCAGGGCGATGCCGAGGTGGCCCAGGTCGGTCAACGGGCGCGACCCCACGTCCTGCGGCTTCGCGAGCGTCCCCTGCACCTGCATGACCGCCACGAAGCAGCCGAGCAGGAGATCCTGCACCAGCGCCCCCGGTCGTCTCATACCCGCAGCTTAGTTGCCCGGTACGACAGAAAACCTACGACGAGAGGCGCGACCGGCACCGCACCGCCTACGCAGATCTGCGTACCGGTGGCCGCCGCCCGCCCGAGGACGCCGGGCGGGCGGCACAGCGACGATCGTCGGCGTGCACCCCGTTCCTCGTCGCCGCCGTCGGACTGTCGGGGGCCTTCGGCGACGACGCGGTCATGCAGCTGCCCGGCCGGGCGAACTGGTCGCCGCGGAGGCCGGGCGCTCCTCGAACGTCTCCCGGATCGCCGCGTCGAGAGGCCTTCCGGACGCCGGCTCGATGAACAGGTCGGCGAGCAGCACGTCCGCGAGGTGGGACGGGTTGACGCCGGACTCCTTGCGCCCCAGGGCCTGCAGCCCGCCCCCGAGCTTCAGGGCGGTGCGGACCACGGCGGCGGGCAGCCGGCGGGCCTTGCGGGGGCGCCCGGCCGCCGTCGCGATGCGCTCCAGCATCTCGCCCCAGCGGAGGTTCTCGTCGGCGACGGGAATGTCCTCGCCGCTGCCCTGTTCGAGGGCGTCGGCGGCGACCTCGGCCACGGCGCGCGCCGAGGTCACGGCCGTCCCGCCGGTGGGGGCGAGCAGCGGCGACCGGGAGCGGGCCCACCCGTCCAGCGCTGGCGCCCAGTTCGGCAGCCGGTCCCCGGCCCGCCCGAACACGAACGGCAGCTCCAGCACGGCGACCGGCAGCCCCGGCCCGGCGGCCTCGCGTGCCTCCCGCGCCTGTTCGACCCTGCAGCGGATGTACGTGTGCCGCTCGGTCAGCCGCAGCTCAGGGTGCAGCCGGTCCCAGTACGTGTAGTACGACCCCATGACGACGCCGCGGGTCAGGCCTTCCTCCCGGGCCGCCGCGAACAGCCGCACCACCGGCTCGACGATGTCGCGGCGGAACTGCGGATGGATCGGCTTGCGCAGTGCGCGTTGTTCGTCGGTACGGGCCGCGTACACCACCCCGTCGTGCCCGGTGAGCATCTTGCGCAGCTCGTCGGCCGACGCGACCTCCATGTCGAGCAGGTGGTCGACCCCCGGCTGCGCGCTGCGCGCCACGGTCGTCACCTCGTGCCCCCGCTCGCGGAGCACGTCCACGACGTGCGCCCCGATCAGCCCGCTGCCACCCACCACAAGAATCCGCACGCCGGATCATGCACGCGGTGCCCACCCCCGTGTCAAGGGATCGTTTCGAATACATCGATCACGGATGTCGCGGGCGCAGCGGGCGGGTCGACTCCCGCACGTGCAGGGTGCCCGGCGGCAGGGTGATGTGGCTGACGTCGCCGGTGTGCAGCGTCCGCAGCAGGGCCCGGGCGGTCAGCTCCGCCTGGTGCGCGGGGGTCTGCTCGACGGCGGTGATCGCCGGGACCGTGATCTGGCACAGGTCGGAGTCGTCCCAGGCGATCACCGACACGTCCCCCGGCACGGAGCGGCCCAGGTCGTGCACGACCTTGAGTGCGGCGGCGGCCATGACGTCGTTGTCGAAGACGACCGCGGTCGGCGGGTCGGCGCCGCTCATCAGGTCCAGCATCGCCCGCATGCCGTCCACCGCGCTGTAGTTGGTGTGTAGCACGCGATGCCGGTCCAATCCGGCGCGCTCCACGGCGGCGGCGAACGCCGCGTCGCGCTGCCGGGTGTGCAGCAGCTCCGCGACCCCGGCGACGCGGGCGAACGAGCGGTGCCCCAGCGCCCGCAGGTAGTCGGCGACGCGCGCGGCCGTGCCGGCGGCGTCGGCGTCGACGCTGCTGATGGTGTCCGGTCCGGTGTGCCCGCCGATGACGGCGGCGGGCAGGCCCAGCTCGACGAGCGCGTCGATGCGCGGGTCCTGCGGGCGGACGTCGGTCACGATGACGCCGTCGACGTGCCGGCCGGCGAACCACCGGCGGTACACGTCCACGGTGTCGTCGACCTCGTCGACCAGGTGCAGCAGCAGGCTCATGCCGTTGCGGTTGAGCTCCGCCTCGACGCCGCTGAGCATCTGCGTCAGGTAGGAGTCGACGATCAGCACCCGCGGCGGGCGCACCAGCACGAGGCCGATCGCGTTGGCGCGGGACAGCCCGAGGGAGCGTGCCGCGAGGTTGGGCGCCCAGCCGAGCTCGCGGGCGGCGGCCAGGACCTTCGCCCGGGTCATCTCGGAGACGCCCGACCGCCCGTTGAGCGCATACGACACCGCCGCCTCGGAGACGCCCGCGCGGGTGGCGACCTGACGGATCGTGACCCGGCGACTGAAGCGCATAAGGCAGACCGTAAGACGATCAATGCGCCATGTCAACGTCATCATTGACACGCCAGCGGCGCCAACTCTAGTCTCCGGACTGATTCGGTTAAGTCTACGGAAGGCAGCCGATGATCAGACCCCTTCTCGCCGCATGCGCCGGACTCGCCCTCGTGCTGGCCGCAGGCCCGGCAAGCGCGACCACGCACGGCGACACCGGCTTCGTCACCCGCCATGGCGACGACCTCACCCTCAACGGCAAGGAGTTCCGGTTCGCCGGCTCCAACAACTACTACCTGATGTACCGCTCACCGGCGATGGTCGACGACGTCTTCGCCGACGCGAAGGCCGCCGGCTTCACCGTGCTGCGCACCTGGGGCTTCCTGGACATCGGCGCCCAGGACGACACGGGATCCGTGCACCACAAGGAGAACGGCGTCTACTTCCAGTACTGGGACGGCACACGACCCGCCTACAACGACGGTCCCGACGGCCTCCAGCACCTCGACCAGGTGGTGAAGTCGGCCCGGGACAAGGGCATCCGGCTGGTCATCCCGCTGACCAACAACTGGAGCGCCTTCGGCGGCATGGACCAGTACGTGCGCTGGCGCGGCGGCACCCACCACGACGACTTCTACACCGACCCGGTCATCCGCGGCTGGTACAAGGACTGGATCAGCCACGTGCTGAACCGCACCAACAGCCTCACCGGCGTCAGGTACAAGGACGATCCCACCATCATGGCGTGGGAGCTCGCCAACGAGCCCCGCTGCGTCGGTTCCGGCGTCTACCCGCGCTCGGCGGCGTGCACCGACGCGACGGTCACCGCATGGGCCGCCGACATCAGCGCCCACCTCGACAGCGTCGACCGCAAGCACCTCATCAGCTCCGGTGACGAGGGTTTCCTGTGTACCGACAGGGCCAGCGCCGACTTCACCGTCAACTGCGCCGACGGCGTCGACTCGGTGGCCCTCGCGGCGCTGCCGGCGGTCGACCTCATGTCCTTCCACCTGTACCCGGACCACTGGAAGAAGGACCCGTCGTGGGGCAGCGGCTGGATCACCACCCACGCCCGCCTCGCCGACCGGCTGCGCAAGCCGGTGATGCTCGGTGAGTTCGGCCTGCTGGACAGGGCATCCCGCAACGTCGTCTACAAGCAGTGGACCGACGCCGCGGTCAGCGCCCGCCTCGACGGCTTCCTGTACTGGATCCTCTCCGGCGTGCAGGACGACGGCACCGACTACCCCGACTACGACGGCTTCACCGTCTACTGCCCCAGCCCCGTGTGCACCACCGTCGCCAACGCCGGCGACGAGCTGCGGCACGGCCGGCGCTCCCGCCCGCCGGTCGCCGACCACGACACCGCGCAGACACTGCGCGACGACCCGGTGACGCTCACCCCGGCCGCGAACGACATCGCCTACCGCACCAGGGTCAAGGCCGCCACCATCGACCTGAACCCGGCCGCCGCCGGCCAGCAGACCACGGTGACCCTGCCCGGCGGCTCGTTCGGCCTCAACGCGAAGACCGGCGTCGTCACGTTCACGCCCGCCGCCGGTTTCGTGGGGCGGGTCGCCGCGCCGTACACCATCCGCGACGAGGCGGGCCGCATCTCCAACGTCGCGGAGCTGCGCGTCACGGTGAAGAACCGGCCCGGCGACGCCCTGATCCTGGCGTCCTTCGAGGCGGGCACCGAGGGATGGGCCGCGGCGAGCTGGCAGTCCAACGCCGGCACGGTGGCGCAGACGACCGAGTTCCATCCCGAGGGCGCCGCCGGCCTGCGGGTCACCACCGCCGATGGCGGCTGGTTCGGCGTCGGCGGCCTGACGGGTGTCGACCTGTCCGGCAAGTCCGCCCTGCGGTACGAGCTGCACACCACCACCGGCACCTCCTACAGCATCGCCGTGCAGACCGGCGACGCCTACACCTGGTGCCAGTCGACCTGGGGCTACGCGAGCGCGGGCAGCACCACGACCGTCGAGGTGGACCTGGCCACCGCCATGTCCTGCGACGCCGCGGCGCTGGCGGACGTGCGGGCCGTCTACGTCTGGTTCGACGGCAACGGCACGCACGACATCGACCACCTCCGCGCCCAGTAGGCGGCGCCCGACAACCAGGGGGCAGGCCACCGTCAGTTGTAGACGGTGGCCTGCCTCGAGGTCTGCTTCCAGCCGTTGGTGCCCCAGATGATGCGGTCGCCCCACCAGGAGCGGTTGTTGACGTTGAAGCCGTACACCATGTCCAGGTACTCCACGCCGCCGCCGTTGCGCAGCTTCTGCACCGCGGCGCGCGTCGCGCCCGCCCACTGGGAGGCGCTGTTGTTGCCGAGCGGCTCGTTGCCGATGTTGATGATCGCGTACGCCTCCTGGCCCTGCAGCGCGCTCTTCACGGCGAGCCAGTAGTCGGCGGCGGAGACCCGGAACCCGGTCGCCGCGGCGGCCGGCGCCGCCGGTCCCGCGACGACGAGTCCGGCGGCGGCGAGCATCCCCGCGGCGACTGCGGCCAGTGTCCGTCGTGCCATGACAGCTCCAATCTGTCCTGAACCGATGAAGCAACGGCAGGCAGCACTGAGCCAGTCGGGACGGAGAATGGCAGCGCTGGCGGGCATTGCCATCCAAGTGGATCACTTAACGGATTAAGGTTCAACCATTCGCTCGGCGAGACCGAGCGCGCCGAGCACGCCGGAGAGGCCACCCAAGCCCGGCGGGACGATGTAGGTGGACAGGTCGGCGGTGGCGGGGACGGCGTCGAGGGCCTTGCCGAGCCGGTCGGCGGTGGCGGCACGCACGGCGTCCAGGAGCCCGGGGATGTTCAGGACGCCGCCGCCGACGACGATGCGGTGCGGCATCAACAGGTACAGGATGGACGTCATGAGCTGCGAGAGGTAGTGCGCCTCGAGCGCCACCGTCCGGGACAGCAGCGGGCCGAGGTCGTGGGCGGGGCGGCCGGCCCGGCGGGCGATGGCGGGGCCGCTGGCGAGGCCTTCGACGCAGTCGCCGTGAAACGGGCAGGTGCCGGCGAAGTCGTCGCCGGGGTGACGCTGGACGTGCAGGTGGCCCATCTCGGGGTGCAGCAGGCCGTGCAGCGGGCGGCCGTCGACGACGGCGCCACCGCCGATGCCCGTGCCGACGGTCACGTAGACGACCGTGCCCTGGCCGCGGCCCGCGCCCCAGCGGTGTTCGCCGTAGGCGGCGCCGTTGACGTCGGTGTCCAGCGCCACCGGGACGCCGAGCCCGCGCCGCAGCGCGCCCACGAGGTCGGTGCCGCCCCAGCCGGGCTTCGGGGTGGTGGTGATCCGGCCCGAGGCGAGGTCGAGCGGGCCGAACGAGGCGACGCCCAGCGCGGCGATGTCGCGGCCGGCGGCGCGCTGGGCGCGGAAGTAGGCGATGACCCGGTCGAGGGTCTCCCCCGGCGAGGTCGTCGGGATGGTGGTGCGGTCCACGACCGCGTCGGGGCCGACCCCCACCGCGCACACCACCTTCGTGCCGCCGGCCTCGACACCACCGAACAGCACGCTCATTTGCCGGCCCCCGCGGTGAAGCCGTTGTAGATGAAGCGCTGCAGGGCGAGAAATGCAACGAGCGTTGGAATGATGACGAGGATGACGCCGGCGGAGATGACCTCCCACTGCGCCCCGAACGGCCCCTTGAAGCGGTACAGCGACGTGGAGATGACCCCGAGCTCCTGCGACGGCATGTACAGGAACGGGATGTAGAACTCGTTGTACATGGCGATGCCCTTGATGATGACGACCGTGGCGATCGCGGGCTTCAGCAGCGGCAGGATGATCCTCCAGTAGATGCCGAACGCGGAGGCGCCCTCCATCGCGGCGGCCTCGTCGAGCTCGCGCGGCACGCCGCGCAGGAACTGCTGGAAGATGTAGATGGAGATGATGTCGGTGCCGAGGAAGAGCACGATCGCCGACCAGCGGCTGTCGTAGAGGTCGAGGGCGTCGACGACCTTGAACGTGGCGACCTGGGTGGTCACGCCGGGCACGAGGGTCGCGAGCAGGAAGAGCGCGACGACCACCCCGCGGAGGCGGAACCGGAAGCGGTCGATGGCGTAGGCCGCCATCGACCCGATGAGGACCGTGCCGGCCAGCGAGACCGCCATGATGATGGACGTGTTCACGAAGCCGCGGAGCATGTGCCCCTTGGTGAAGGCCGTGACGTAGTTGTCGAGGTTGAACCAGTCGCCGGGCGGGTCGAAGGGGCCGCTGTTGAGGTATTCGGTGTTGGTTTTCAGCGACGCCATCACCAGCACGACGGGCGGCAGCAGCACCACCAGGCACGCGCCGGTCAGCGACAGGTACTTCAGCACACGGGCGATCACGAGAGGTCCACCTTCTCGTCGGGTGCGATGCGGCGCTGCAACCACGTCACCAGCAGGATGATCAGCAGCAGGACGACCGCCATCGCCGAGGCGAGGCCGAGCTTGTAGTACTTGAAGGCCATGTTCACGGTCTGGATGACGAAGGTCTCGCTGTCGTTGGCGCCGCCGGTCATGATGAACGGGATCTCGAACACCGACAGCGAGCCGGAGATCGCGAGGATGAACGACAGCCCGACGATCGGCCGGATGCCCGGCAGGATGATGTGCAGGAACTGGTCCCAGCGGTTCGCGCCGTCGAGCTCGGCCGCCTCGTACAGGTGCGCGGGGATCGACTGGATGGCGCCGAGGAACAGCACGAAGTTGAGGCCCAGGTAGCGCCAGATCGAGGTGCCGGCGAGCGAGTAGTTGACCACCTCGGGGTCGCCGAGCCACTGCTGGGTCGCGCCGCCGAGGCCGACCGCCGACATCGCCGAGTCGAGGGTGCCGCCGGGCTGGAAGAAGAACAGGAAGATCATGCCGATGGCGACGCCGTTGATGAGGTACGGGAAGAACAGCACGCCCTTGAACAGGTTCCGGAAGCGCGTGTTGAAGCTCAGGATCGTGGCGAAATACAACGCGAGCAGGATTTGCACCACGGACGCGCCGATGTAGTACAGGCTGACCTTGAGCACGCCGAAGAGCTCCGGCCGGGTGGCGATCTCGACGTAGTTGTCGATCCCGACGAACTCCCGGCTCGGGCTCAGCCCGTCCCAGGACGTGACGCTGTAGCCGAACATGTTCACCACCGGGATGTAGGTGAACACGATCAGGAACGTCAGCGGCGCAACGAGAAACACGTAGGGTGTCAGCTTCCGGCCCACGTCTCACCTTTCGAAGACAGAGGCGTGCGGCCCGGCGAAGGGCCGCACGCCAAGCAGCACACCTACTTGAGCTTCGCCCGGGTGTCGGCCCACTTCTTGTTCAGGTCGGCGAAGATCTGTTCCTTCGTCTCCTTCTTCGCGCCGCGGGCCGCGTCGACGATCCGCTGGCGGTACTTGCCGTCGAACAGCGCGATCTCGGCGGTGTTGCCGATCTTGTCGGCGAGCCCCTCCTCGCCCTTCGGCGCCGGGTTCAGCTCGATGAACTCCGTCTTGGCCGTCTGCAGGTCGGCGAGGGACGCCGGCAGCTGCGCGCTCGTCACCACCGAGACGCCGCCCTGGTCGGTGGCGTAGTTCGACTCGTCGGCGAACCAGTCGACCCATGCCCGCGCGGTCGCCTTGTTCTTCGAGTTGACGTTGATGCCGTTCTTGTAGTCGCCGCCGACGACGGTGTGGAACTTGCCGTTGACCTGGTTGGGGAACGGCCAGTAGCCGATGTCGTCCTTGCTGGCGGCGGCCGCCTGCATCTGCACCACGGACCAGGAGCCGAGCATCATCGTGGCGATCTTGCCGGTGCCGAGCATGCCCTTGGACTGCTCCCAGTTGGTCGTCGTCGGGTCCGGCTCGGTGTAGCCGCCCTTGACCGCGTCGAAGAGCAGCGAGTCGATGATGTACTGCTCCTTGCCGGGGCTCCACGGCGCGTCGTCTTTGGCGAGCTTGGTGGCCGCCTCCGGGTCGCCGCTGACGGCGCCGCGCACGCCCTCCCACTGGCCGAGCGGCCAGCCGTCCTTGTAGTTGGTGTACAGCGGGATCACGCCGGTCTTGTCCTTGATGGCCTTCAGCGCCGCCAGGAACTCCTCGGGCGTCTTCGGCGGCTCGGTGACGCCGGCCTGCGCCCACACCTTCTTGTTGAACACGTAGCCCTGGGCGTTGCCGGTGATGGCGAGGCCGTAGACCTTGCCGCCGAACGTCTGCTCGGAGCGCACGAACCGGTACTTGTCCTTCAGCGCGTCCACGGTGCCCAGCGGCTCGAAGAACAGCGGCAGCTGGTCGGCGGTGACGGAGTTCGGGATCGGCAGCACGTCGCCGTAGTTCTTCGTGTTCATCCGGACGCGCACCTCACCCTCGTAGTCGGTGATCGCCTCGAACTTGACGTTCGTGCCGGGATACTTCGCCTCGAACTTCTTCTTGTACTCCGGCAGCACGGTGTCGACGAGGTCGGTCCGCTGCGTCAGTACCGTGATGTCGCCGGCGATCTTGCCGTCCGAGCCGCTGCCCTCGTCGTCCCCGCAGGCGGTGAGGACGAGGGAGGTCACTGCGAGCAAGGCGACGAGGTGCTTCTTCATATGCACGGGTACCACCTTCCGATCAGAGGGGGTGTTATCGGTTGTGCCGCACAGGTGCCAGGGTCAGAACGAGCGCATGAGGTCGAGCAGGCGGACGTCGACGTCGAAGCCGTCGCGCCGCTCGAACCGGGCGCCGGGCCGGTGGTGCCCGACGATGCCGAACGGGCCTTCGAACTCCCACAGGGCGTAGCCCCAGCCGAACTGGCCGAAGACGTCGAACAGGTCGGCGAACCAGGCCCGCGCGACCTCGTCGGGGGTGTGCTCGTAGCAGCCGAACTCCCCCACGTGCACGGGGACGCCCGCCGCTTCGAGCTCGCGCCACGGCGCGTAGAAGTCGCGCAGCCCGGCGCCGTCCCACCAGCGCCCGTCGTAGTCGCACGGGTAGGCGGGCGCCGGAAGCCCCTGATGCCCGGGCCACCAGGGCGCCCGGAAGTGCGAGACGCTCATCGGCTGGTATCCGCGGACGCTCTGCGTGGCGCCGAGGTCGGCCAGCTCGGGCATGGCGAGGTTGCCGCCGTCGAGACCGTCGATGACCAGCGGCCGGTCCGGCGAGATCGCCCGCACCGCGGCGGCCGCGTGCCGGATGACGGCCTCATGGGCGTCGCGGGTGAAGCCGCGCAGCCCCAACGCAGGGGGTTCGTTGACGAGATCGAAGCTGAGCTCTTCCGCCGGGATGCCGCTGTACCGCTGGGTGAACCGCTCCCACGTGGCGACGAACGCGTCGCGGGCCGGGCGGTCCGTCCACAGGTTGTACGGCTCGGTCTCCCACCCGGTGATGATGTAGCCGGGCGCGCGGTGCAGGTTCAGTGAAAGATGCAAGCCGCGCTGCCGGCACGCGTCGAGGATCTTGTCGACGCGGGCGAGCACCGACTCGTCGGCCTGGTGCGGGTCGCCGCCGACGCTCCAGAGCCGGTAGTCCGTCGGCAGCCGGATGAAGTTGAATCCCCACGCCGCGACGGCGTCCAGGACCCGCTCGTCGGGCCCTGCCGCGCCGGCGTGCGCGTTGAACATCCACTGGACGTTGAACCCGTGGTGGGGCATCGCGGATCGACCCTTCAGGCGGTGCCGGCCCCGGCCGCGCGCCTGGGGTGGAGGCGCGCGCTCACTGAACCGGATAAGTTCCATCAACCTAGGCCCGCACATTGAAGCTGTCAATCCCACTCCGCCGCAGCACGCCAAGACTGAAGCGCATAACCCCGCGAGCCAGCACCGACACCGCGCCACACCCCGCCGCCACCTCCCCCGTCGATCCCCTTCAACCCAGCACGCGCCGCGACGTTCACACCCCGAAGCCGTTCCGGATCGGCCAATGCATCGCGAGTCGCGTATCGCGGCAATGCCGGGGTGTCGATCGCTTCGGGGTGGTCGGTGCATCGCGAGGAGGCCGGCAGCTCCGTCAACGCACCGCCACACCCGGTCCCCTGCCCAACCCGGACCCCGCACGGATGGAGCACACCTGCCGTGCGGACCGACCAGGCCCTCCATCCAGACGTTGGTCAATGCCCTGAAACGCCCCTTTTCGGGGATAGACATTGCGCGATCCACCCACAAATCAGAGATCAACTTGCGGGTGGATCGCGCAACCTCGATGGAACAAAGGGTGCAAACGCGGGCATTGATCACCGTCGGTCAGGGGGACGGGTTGCCTGTCAAGCGGCGATGCCGGGCATCGAACGTCCATTCCCTGGACTGCTTCTGGCCGTGGGATCAGTCGAGCGTGCGTCGCCAGCGGCGACGGACGCCGCCCGCGGGATGGGAGCCGCAGGAGTGAGGGCCTCATCGGCCGCCGGGGCATGGCGCGCCGCCCGCCTCGATACCGGGCGGGCGGCGCATCGTCAGCAGCCGACAACCACCCCCGGCGAGCCCGGCCAGCGCCGGCCGCGCGGGCGGCGCGTCGTCAGCGGCCGTCGGGTGCCACGGCGAGCCCGGCCAACTACGCATCCAGCAAAGCCCGCGGCGGCGCGGCGGATGGAGGCGGGTCAGGTCGCGGTGCCGGGTGTGTCTCGGGTAGGGCGCCGCCGCTGCGGCTCCCAGGCAATGGAAGGCGCAGCGGCGGGGCGGGCCGAGGTGCTGGCCGGCGTCAGGGGGTCGGGTCAGACGCGGACCTGGTCGTCGGTGTCGGCGAACTGGGTGGAGTAGAGCTCGGCGTAACGGCCGCCGGCGGCGAGCAGGGATGTGTGGGTGCCGCGTTCGACGATCTGGCCGGCCTCGACGACGAGGATGAGGTCGGCGGCGCGGACGGTGGACAGGCGGTGCGCGATGACGACCGCCGTCCGGCCGCTGAGGGCCTCGGCGAGCGCCGCCTGTACCGCGGCCTCCGACGTCGAGTCGAGGTGCGCGGTCGCCTCGTCGAGGACGACGACCTGCTGGCCGGCCAGGAGCAGGCGGGCGATCGTGAGGCGCTGTCGCTCGCCGCCGGAGAGGCGGTAGCCGCGCTCGCCGACGACGGTGTCGAGGCCGTCGGGCAGGGAGGCGACCAGGTCGTCGAGGCGGGCCCGGCGCAGGACCGTCCAGAGCTCGTCCTCGGTCGCCGACGGCCGGGCCAGCAGCAGGTTGGCCCGCACCGACTCGTGGAAGAGGTGCCCGTCCTGGGTGACCATGCCGAGGGTGGCGCGGATCGCGTCGAAGGACAGGTCCCGGACGTCGATCCCGCCGAGGCGGACGGTGCCGCTGTCCACGTCGTACAGGCGCGGCAGGAGCTGCGCGATGGTCGACTTCCCGGCGCCGGACGAGCCGACCATGGCGATCATCTGGCCCGGCTCGGCCTTGAACGAGACGTCGTGCAGGACCTCCACGCCGCCGCGGGTGTCCAGGGAGGCGACCTCCTCCAGGGAGGCGAGGGACACCTTGTCGGCGGAGGGGTAGCCGAAGCGGACGGAGGAGAACTCGACGGACACCGGGCCGGGCGGGACCTCGCGGGCGTCGGGCTTCTCCGCGACGAGCGGGCGCAGGTCGAGGATCTCGAAGACCCGTTCGAAGCTGACCAGGGCGCTCATCACCTCCACCCGGGCGCTCGCGAGGGCGGTCAGCGGCGCGTACAGCCGGGTCAGCAGCAGCGCGAGCGCCACGACCGCGCCCGCGTCGAGCTGGCCGGCGAGGGCCGCGACGCCGCCGATGCCGTAGACGAGGGCCAGGGCGAGCGAGGACACGACGGTCAGCGCGGTGATGAACACGGTCTGGTTCATGGCGGTGCGGACGCCGATGTCGCGGACCCGGCCGGCCCGGGCGGCGAACTCCACCGACTCGTCGGAGGGCCGGCCGAAGAGCTTGATGAGGGTGGCGCCGGGTGCGGAGAAGCGCTCCGTCATCTGGGTGCTCATCGCCGAGTTGTGCGTGGCGGCCTCGCGCTGCAGGCGGGCGAGCCGGGTGCCCATCCGGCGGGCCGGCAGCACGAACACCGGCAGGAGCAGCAGCGCGAGCAGCGTGATCTTCCACGACAGGCTCACCATCACCGCGAACGTCAGCGACAGCGTGACGACGTTGCTGACGACGCCGGACAGGGTGCCGCTGAACGCGCGCTGCGCGCCGATGACGTCGTTGTTGAGCCGGCTGACGAGCGCGCCGGTGCGGGTGCGGGTGAAGAACGCGACCGGCATGCGCTGCACGTGGTCGAAGACGGTGGTGCGCAGGTCGAGGATCAGCCCCTCGCCGATCTGCGCCGACAGCAGCCGGGCGAGCAGCCCGACGCCGGCCTCGACGAGCGCGATGGCCGCGATCAGCACCGCGAGGGTGACGACGGTGTCGCGGGAGCCGCCGCCGACGATCGCGTCGACGACCCGGCCGGCGAGCACCGGCGTGGCGACCGCGAGAAGGGCCGTCACGACGCTCAGCGACAGGAAACCGGCGAGCCGGGCCTTGTGCGGGCGCGCGAACGCGGCGATCCGGCGCAGCGTGGCGACCGAGAACGGCCGCCGGTCCTGGGTCGCGTGGATGGCTTGGTACATCTGGTTCCAGGCGGTGACTTCCATGCTCACGTCCGCCACCGTACGACCTGGAGTGGGGTTCAGGTCCAATCGGTTTACAACAGGCCGAGGTCGCGGGCGCGGCGGACCGCCTCCGCACGGCTGGACGCGTCGACCTTGCGCAGCACCTCCCGGATGTGGGTGCGCACGGTCTTCACCGACACGTCCATGAGCTCGGCGATCTCCTCGGTCGGGGTCAGCGCCGCGAGGTGCCGCAGCACCTCCGCCTGCCGGAGGCTGAAACCGGGCACGGGATCCGCCGCCGTCGCGTGCCGGCGCAGCAGCTGGCGCAGGGCGCCGTCGGCCTCGTGGACGGCGCGGGTGCCGCCGTCGTCGACGGTGAACCCGACGGCGGTCCGCAGCGCCTCGACGGCGCGCTCGTGGTCGCCCTGCCGGGCGGTGCCGGCCGCGAGCAGCAGCCACGCCTCGACGAGCACGCCGACCGGCAGGCCCAGCAGGCACAGCACCTGGTGGGCGCACTCGACGGCGCGCTGCGGGTCGCCGGCCGCGAGCAGCGCCGAGCCGCGGGCCAGGGTCGCCTCCGGCCGCTCCTGGTCGAGGCGGGCCAGGGCGGTGCGGGCCTCCTCGTGGCGGCCCATCGCGACCAGGACCCGCGACTCGGCGAGATCCAGCTCATGCCGCACCCAGAGGCGGGCCGAGGTCTCCGGCGGCGCGCCACGCAGGACCGACAGCGCCGCGGGCAGCTCGCCGCGGGCGCGCAGGAGCCTGGACCGCACGATGGTCAGGGTGGCCGCGTAGGCGCTCTCCCGCGGCATGATGTCGGTGGCCAGCCCCTCCTCGGCGGTGCGCAGGTGACGCCAGGCGGCGGTGGTGTCGTAGCGTTCGGCGGCCACCCACGCGAGCGCGAGGTCGGCGATGTGCCGCGGGCCCCGGTTCAGCGCCTCGGTGCGCGCGACCACGTCGGATGCGCGATGGGCCGTGTCGTACGCCGACCGCAGCCTCCCCAGCAGCGCCTCGGTGAAGGCGAGATGCTGCGTGCAGTACGCGAGAAGGCCGCCGCACCGTTCGCTGCGGGCCGCCCGGATCGCCGCGGCGAAACTCCCGGCGGCCTCGTCGAGCCTGCCGGCCCGCAGGTGCGCCGTCGCGACGCCGGACAGGACGAACACCCACAGCTCCGGCCGCACGGCGATCCTGCCCGGGTCGACCTGCGGCAGCAGCCGCGCCGCGGCGCCGGTGACCGCGTCGAGCCGCTCCGCGTCGCCGGTCTCGTAGGCGACGGACTGCTGAACCATGCACGCGGCGAGCCGGACCGGCAGCGGCGCGTCGGGGCCGGGGAGCCAGGCGTTGCCGGTGAGAAGCCGCTCGGCCCGCGGGTGGTCGCTGTGGGAGAGCGCGTGGGCGGCGGCGACGATCACGCCCTCCGGCGACGCGGGCTCGGCCGGCATCCCGGCGAGCAGCCCCGTGAGCCGGCCCGCCGGCCCGTCCACGATGACCTCGCCGACCGCCAGGTCGTCGACGACGAACCGGGCCGCGTCCTCCCACGCGCCGACGGCCGCCGCGTGCCCGACGGCGCCGGCGAGGTCACCGTGCCGGGCGGACCAGCGGGCCGCGACGAGCCCGGCGGTCCTGGCCGCGGCGGGCGGCAGCGGAAGCCGGTCGCGCAGCACGGCACCGAACAGCGGGTGGAGGCGGTAGGTGCCCTGCGCCTCGCTCACCGTCTCCAGGAACGCGCCGGCCTCCTCCAGGTCGGCGATGACGTCGCCCTCCTCGACGCCACCCACGATCGCGGCGAGCTCGGCCGTGAACGTGTCCAGGCGGGCCACCCCGGCCAGCAGGCGCCGCCGTCGCGGGGTGCACCGGTCCAGGATCTCCCCGGTGAAGTAGTCGACGACGTAGTCGTGCCCGGCCAGCGCCGGCACCCCGGAGCCGTCCGCCATCGCCAGCGCGCACAGGCGCACCCCGGCGAGCCAGCCCCCGGTCTGTTCCATCACGTCGGCGAGCGCGGCCGGGGTCAGGTCGACGCCGTGCAGCGCGAACAGCGCCCGCACCTCGCCGGCATCCAGCGCCAGCTCGGACCAGCGCAGCTCGCTGAGCTGGTCGGTCAGCCGGTAGCGGTGCAGCGGGAACCGTGGCCGGTGCCGGCCGACGAGCACCAGCCGGAGGTGGCTCTGCGCGTGCCGCAGCAGGAACTCGATCTCGCCCAGCTGCTCCGCGTCGAGCCAGCAGGCGTCGTCGAGGACGAGCACGATCGAGTGCTGCTGGTGGGAGAGGACGGCCGCCAGCTCGGTGACCGCCGCGTGGTCGGGCGCGGTGGTCAGGTCCAGCAGCGCCGCGGGCAGCAGCACCCCGGCGCCGCGCAGGGCCGCCAGCAGGTGCTGCCACAGGCGCGCCGGCCGGGCCCGGTCGTCCTGGTCGACGGTGAGCCACGCGATCGAGTCCCAGCCCGGGCTGTCGTCGGCCCACGCGGCGACCAGGCGGCTCTTGCCGGATCCGGCCGGCCCCGTGACCACTGTGACCGGCAGGTCGGTCAGGCTCCACAACAAGTCGATGAGCTGCTCACGCGGCAGCGCCCGGTCCACCGGCTCGGGCCTGGTGAGCTTCGCGGACAGCAGTGGCGCTCCCTCCATGGAGGCCTCCATCTGTATCGATACCCGACAGCATATGCGGAGAAGCTTGACCTTCCACCTACTGGAACAGGTTCACTCAATGGCATGACACGGGGCATGACACCGGGCGTCACCATCGGCGAGTTCTCGCGGCTGTGCCATCTCAGCGCGAAGACGCTGCGGTACTACCACGATATCGAGCTGCTGGTGCCGGACGGCATCGACGAGGACACCGGCTACCGGCGGTACGCGCCCGGACAGGTCGACGACGCGCACCTCATCCGGCGGCTGCGGGACCTCGACATGCCGATCGCGCAGATCCGCGGGGTGCTCGCCGAGCCCGACCCGTCCGCGCGGCAGGAGGCCCTGGCCCGACACCTGGACCGGATGGAGGCCGAGCTCAGCCGTACCCGCGACGTGGTCCTGTCGCTGCGCCGCCTGCTGGGGCCCGAGCCCGAGCTGCCGGTCCGGCACCGGCTGTCGGCGGGTTCGCCCGTGCTCCGGGTGTCGGCGCGGATCACCCGCACCGAGGTGACGGACTGGTGCGGGCGGGTCTTCCCCGAGCTGTACGCGACGCTCGCCGCGCTCGGCACCGATCCGGCCGGCCCGGCCGGCGCGACCTACTCCGCGGAGTTCTTCGAGGGCGAGATCGGGGAGGTCGTCGCCTTCGTGCCTGTTTCGGCGGACGTGGTGCGGGCGGGCGACGACCGGTTCGCGACCCTGCCGCCCGCCCGCTACGCCGTCGCCGTGCACAGCGGCCCGTTCGCCGACTGCGACATCACGTATGGCCGGCTCGGCCTGCACGTCGCGTCCCACGACACCGCCCTGCCCGACCCGATCGTCGAGGTCTACCTGGTCGGACCCGACGAGACCACCGACCCGGCCGAGTTCCGCACCGAGATCTGCTGGCCGATTTCCGCCTGACCTTCGTTTCCTCAGGAGAGAGAGCACATGACCGACCTCGCCATCGCCCACGTCACCATCGACTGCGCCGACGCGGCCGCCCTCGCCGGCTTCTACGCCGCGCTGCTGGACCGCACCGTCGACCCGGAGGCGACCCCGTTCTTCGCGACCGTGGGCCGCTCGACCGGCGCCCATCCCGTCCTCATGTTCATCCAGGTCCCCGACAAGACCCCGGGCAAGAACAGCATCCACCTCGACCTGCACACCGCCGACCTGCCCGGCGCCGTCGCCCGCGCCGTCGGTCTCGGCGCGAAGCAGGTCGGCGACTTCAACGAGTACGGCGCCGTCTGGACGACGTGGTCGGACCCCGAGGGTAACCTCTTCGACATCGGCGCCAGCTGATCGTCTTCAGGGGGTTCGCGATGGACGGGGACCGGCGGCAGCAGTTCGTGGACCTGCACCGGGAGGGCTGCTTCCTGCTGCCCAACGCGTGGGACGCGGGCAGCGCCCGGGTCCTCGAGTCCGCCGGCTTCCCCGCCATCGCGACCACCAGCGCCGGGATCGCGTTCTCCCTCGGTCGCCCCGACCACGACTTCTTCGCCGACCACGGTCCGCAGGCCCGCCTCGACCGCACCACGATGCTCGACCGGGTCCGCGAGATCGTCGCCGCGGTCGACGTGCCGGTGAGCGCCGACCTCGAGGAAGGCTTCGGCACCTCCCCGGAGGACGTCGCGGCCACCATCTCGATGGCAGTCGCCGCCGGCGCCGCGGGCGGCAACATCGAGGACTTCACCGGCTCGCGGGCCCGGCCCCTGCACGACCAGGCGCTCGCCGTGGAGCGGATCCGGGCCGCCCGTGCCGCGGTCTCCTCCTCCGGCGAGCCGTTCGTCCTCGTCGGCCGCACCGACGCGCTCATCGTCGGCGGCACCCTCACCGACGCCGTCGACCGGGCCAATGCCTACCTGGCGGCCGGCGCGGACTGCGCGTTCGTGCCGGGCGCCGCCGACCCGGCCACGATCGGCACGCTGGTCCGCGAGCTCACCGGCCCGCTCAACGTCGTCATGGGCCTGACCGGCGGCACCCTGTCCCTGGCCGCCCTGCGCGACCTCGGCGTCCGCCGCGTCACCGTCGGCGGCAGCATCGCCCGCGCCATGTATCACCACCTGCGCCGGGCCGCCCGCGAGCTGGCCGAGCACGGCACCTTCACGTATGCCGACACCCAGCTCTCCCAGTCCGACCTGAACGACCTCTTCCGCCGTCCGTAGGCCACCTGCGGGCGCGCCGCCGCGACGCGCCCGCGGCAGCGCCGCAGGCACGGGCCGCGGCAACGCGCCGCATTCAGATCAGCGCGGTCAGGCGGGTTTGCCGAACCAGCGGGCGAGGTGGTCGTCCAGGTCCTGCTGGTCGTCGCCGACCCAGGCGACGTGGCCGTCGGGTCGGAGCAGGACGCCCGGGGCGTCCACCGCCGCGGTGGGGTCCCCGAGGTGGTCGACCCGGTCCGACCAGCCGCCGGCGGTCAGGCGTCCGGTGCGGTCCAGCAGCAGGCCGCGGCCGCGGTGCAGCAGGTCGTACAGGCGGCCCTGTTGCACGTCGAGGTCGGGCAGACGGCGGCCGAGCAGGTCGGGGCCCGGGCCGAAGTCGTAGCGGACGCCGATCGCGGTGATCTTCTCGATCAGGTGGCGGTTCACCTCGTCGAAGTCCATCAGCTCGGTGAGCAGCCTGCGCAGTGCCTGGGGGCCCGGCTCGGTGGAGAACAGCTCCATCTGGGCGCGGGTGTTGTCCAGCACGTCCGCGGCGACCGGATGCCGCTCGGCCTCGTAGGTGTCCAGCAGCGTGTCGGGCGCCCAGCCGCGGATCTGCGCGGCCAGCTTCCAGCCGAGGTTGAAGGCGTCCTGAACGCCCAGGTTGAGGCCCTGCCCGCCGATGGGTGGATGGATGTGTGCCGCGTCGCCGGACAGCAGCACCCGCCCGACCCGGTACCGTTCGGCGAGTCGGGTGGCGTCGCCGAAGCGGGACAACCAGCGCGGGGAGTGCACGCCGAAGTCGGTGCCGGCGATGGCGTGCAGCTGGCGCTGGAAGTCCTCGATGGTGGGCGGCTCCGCGCGGTCGCTGACTCCCGCGCCGGGGATCACGACGCGATAGACCTCGCCGAAGGGTCCGAAGGTGAACCGCTGATCGGTCTTGCGGACCTCGGCCACCTTGGCGGCGATCTCCTCCGGCGGCGCGGCCGCCTCCATCTCGCCCATCAGCGTGTCGGTCCGCGAGGGTTCGCCGGGGAAGCCGACGCCGAGCAGCCTGCGCACGGTGCTGCGGGCGCCGTCGCAGCCGACGAGATAGCGCGACCGCAGCCGTTCCCCGCCGGCCAGCTCGACGGTCACGCCCTCGCCGTCCTGTTCGAGGCCGGTCACCGCGCAGCCGCGCCGGACCTGCGCGCCCAGATCGACCGCGTGTGCTTCGAGCAGGTGCACGATGACCGGCTGCGGGATGCCCAGCAGGTAGGCGTGCGCGGTGTCCAGGTCCGCGGGCGCGGGCTTGTCGATGGCGGCGAAGAAGCCGGCCGCCGGCCGCCGCCGTGCGCGTTCGGCGATGCGCTCCAGCAGCCCGCGCATCGCCATCAGCTCGATGCTGCGGACATGCAGGCCGACGATGCGGACGAACGACGTGGGCTCGGTCTCCTTCTCCAGGACGAGCACCCGCACGTCGTGCAGCCGCAGCTCGGCGGCGAGCATCGCGCCGGCCGGGCCGCACCCGGCGATGATCACGTCGAACGTGAGCGGCGGGCGGCCGGGAGTGGAGTCGGGGAACTGTGCAGCGTTCATAGGTGTTGCCTTTCGGGAGTGCCTGGTTGGCGGGGCGCTCCCGGCGACACCTACGTCAATCGCCCGGCCGTGACGGCAAGAGGGAGCACCCACTTCGATACAGCGTTCATGGGTCTCACCTCCTCGGGCGGTGTCACGGACAGCAGCAAGGTACAAGCCCGATCCTCATCCCGTCCAGTCCATTCCGGCCGCGACACCCGGACCGACCGCGTGTCGCGCGGCGTGTCGATCTGGTGTTCGAAGTCGGGTCGTGTCGGTGCTGTCGTCCGGGCGGGCGGTGTCCTACGGTTCGGGGCGTCGCCGGTCGTCGGGGGCCGGCGCGGAATCCGGACGGGGTGGAGCCATGGCAGGTGTGGTGCCGGGGCCGCGGGAGCGGCGGGCGGACGGGTGCACGGTGGAGTTCACGATCGGCGGGGTGCCCGGGGCGATGACGACCGGGCACGGGATGGACGGCACGCTGCGGCGGGTGGACCTGCGGGCGGGGGTGCACGGGTCCGAGCTGGCCGGGCTGGCCGACGCGCTCGCCACGGCGATCACGCTCGGGCTGCAGCACGGGGCGCCGCCGGCCGCGTACATCGACGTGCTGCGGCGGCTCGAGCTGGACGCGCCGGTCGAGGACGGCAACCCGCTCGTCGAGGCGCTGGGGTCCGCACCCGAGTAGACGGCACGTCAGATGGCGTCGCGAGGGGTACCGACGCGGAAACCCCTCGCGACGCGACCCGCGCTGGCCGAGCCGGTGGTGACGATGCCCCGGTCGTGGCGCAGGAGCGTGCCGGCCGCCCGGCCGGTCAGGCGGCGGGCTGGAACAGCTCGATCGCGTTGCCGGACGGGTCCTGCAGGAGGATCTGGTGGCCGCCGGGGCCGCTCACGATGTCGTTGCGGAAGGTGAGGCCGGCGGCGCGCAGGCGGGCGACCTCGGCGGGGAGGTCGTCGACGAGGAGATGGATCCGGTTCCAGCCGCCGGGTCCGGGCACCGCGCCGTCGGGCAGGGGGCGGCCGGCGGAGCTGGCGGGACCGCTCAGCAGGAGGCGGAGCCGGCCGCGGACCACGTCGGCGAAGGCCGGCGCGGCGTCGGTCCTGACCGTGAAGCCCAGGTGGGTGGTGTAGAACGCGACGGCGGCCGGGACGTCGCCGACCATGTACCGGACGTGGACCAGATCCTTCAGTTCGAGGCTCATCACTGCGACCTTTCGAGGGTGCTGTCGATGGCGTGCAGCAGGAACGTGATGCGGGTCGTCAGGTCTTCGGCGGTGCGGGCGAACGGCGACGGCTCGGTCGAGGTCGCCGGGTCGGGCAGGCTCCAGTGGGCGAGGGCGGGCGCGCCGGCGAACGCGGGGCGCAGCTCGCGGACCCGGTCGCACAGGCTGATCACGTGGTCGAAGGGCTCGTCGGCGAAGACGCTCAGGTGCTTCGGGTGGCGGCCGGCGATGTCGATGCCGGCGGCGCGCATGACGCGGACCGCCTCGGGGTGCACGGGCTTGGGGTCGCTGCCGGCGCTGGCGGCCCGGACCCTGCCGCCGCCGAGCCGCTCCAGCAGCGCCTCGGCCATCTGGGAGCGGGAGCTGTTGCCCGTGCACAGGAACAACACGCGGACGGGGGTGCGGGGGAAGGACGGCGGCGGCTCCGCGGGGGCGAGGTGCACGCCGGGGTGCAACGCGAGACCGGCCGAGGCGAGCTGCGCGCGGTACTCGACCAGGTCGAGGCTGTAATACGTGTCGCGCTTGTCGGCGGAGCTGCGCCGGGTCCGGACCAGGCCGCCGGAGCGCAGCTGGGCGAGGTGGTAGGAGGTCAGGCTCTGCCGCTGGCCGACCAGCGCCGCCAGCTCGCCGACCTGCCGGTCGCTGCGCGACAGCTCCCGCAGCAGCTGCCACCGCACGGGATGCCCGGCCAGGCGCAGCACGCCCGGTGGTGAATCCTCCATGAACTCAGAATACATCAAATCAAACTGATGGTTACGCCGATCGCAGCGGCGATGAGGAGGGTGGGAACCACGCCCCGGCGCAGCGGCAGCAGCAGGACCGCGGCGCCGGCGAGGACGGCGAACTGCCACGGCTCGCGCAGCGCGGCGGTGAGCAGGATCGCGGAGCCGAGGATCGCGCCGATGGCGGCGGGGCCGGCGCCGTCGAGGAACGCCCGGACCCGCGCGTCGCCCCGCAGGCGGTCGAAGCGGTGCGCGCCGAGCAGGATGAACGCGAACGACGGGCTGAACGCCACGACCGAGGCGAGCACGCCACCGCCGATGCCCGCCGCGGCGTAGCCGACCACCGCGACGGTGTGCACGACAGGGCCCGGCGTGATCTGCCCGAGCGCGACCGCGTTGAGGAACTGCGCGTCGGTCATCCAGTGGAAGCGATCGACCGCGTCGGCCCGCATCAGCGGGATGATGACGAAGCCGCCACCGTACGACAGCGCGCCGACCTTCAGCGCCACCCAGGCGATCGACAGCAGCACTCCCCCGCCCGCGCCGGCCGCGGCGAGCAGCGGCAGGCCGGGAGCGCGCCGGGTGCCGGCGACGGTGAGCGCGGCCTCCAGCACGCCGCAGGCGAGCAGGACGAGGACGAGCCACGGGCCGAGGGTCGCCGCGGCCACGATCCCGACGGCGACGTACAGCACCCAGCGCACCTTGCTGCCCGACTGCCAGGCCCGCTGCCGGCTCGCCGGGAGGAGGCTCCAGCCGGCCTGGACCGCGACCGCCGCGACGGCCGCGCCGGCGCCGGCCCCGGCACCGCGCACCCATGCGGGCGGCGACCCGGCCAGGAACAGCACGGACAGGGCGAGGATCAGGACGAGGCCCGGCACGATGAACGCGGCCCCGCCGACGAGCGCGCCGACCCGCCCGCGGACCCGCCACGCGCAGAAGATGGCGAGCTGGGTCGACGCCGGGCCGGGCAGCAGGTTGCAGGCCGCGACCGCGTCCTCGAACTCGGTCGCGTCCAGCCACCGGCGGCGGTCCACGCACAGCTGCCGCAGCAGCGCGATGTGTGAGGGCGGGCCGCCGAAGCCGACGCAGCCGATCCGCCCCCACTCCTTGAGCACGGTGAGCAGTCCGACCTGAGGGTCCACGACGAGCACCTTACACCAGTCCAGTTTGATGCACTTGCGCCCCGACGGCCGCAGGCCGCGGTCGGCCGGCCACCCCCGGCGGCGAGGTCGTCAGGCCCCGAAAGAACGGGCTGACCAGGGCGTTGAGGTTCCCGCAGGGTTTCGGCAGGGTCTCCGCGGCAACATCGCCGGTGACCACTGGTCCCAGTGGGTCATCGGGGGAACGCGCGCCGGTCCCGGCCGGCGCGCGTTACGACCACGGGGATGCCGATGTCGTTCTCGTTCCAGATTCTCGGGCAGCTCACGGTGCGTTCCGGTGCGGTCCCGGTCGAGCTGCCCGCCGGCAAGCCGCAGGCGCTGCTCGCCGCGCTGCTGCTCAACGCCAACCGCCTCGTCCCGGTCGACCGGCTCGTCGACGCGCTGTGGGACGAGGCGCCGCCCCGCTCGGCGGTGGCGAACGTCCGCACGTACGCGGTCCGCGTCCGCAAGCTGCTCGCCGACCCGGACACCGTCGCCGGCTCGCGGCTGCTCGGCCAGGAGCGGGCCTACCGGATCGCCGTCCAGCCCGGCGAGCTCGACCTGACCGAGTTCACGGAGCTCGCCGCGCAGGGCCGCGCGGCGCTGCGGGCCGGCGACCCGTCGCGGGCGGTCGAGCGGCTCATCGCCGCCCTCGCGTGCTGGCGCGACGACCACGCGGGCGTCGGCCTGCCCCGCCCCGGCGGGCTCGGGCAGCGCCTCGCCGCGGTCGACGACGAGCGGCTGCGCACCGTCGAGGACCTCGTCGACGCGCGGCTCACCCTGCAACACCACGAGGTCCTCATCGGCGAGCTGCGGCGCACCGTCGTGGAGCACCCGCTGCGCGAACGCACCTGGGGGCAGCTGATGCGCGCCCTGTACCGCGCCGGCGACGTCTCCGGCGCGCTGCGCTGCTTCCTGGAGGCGCGCGCCGCGCTGCGCGAGCGGATGGGCGTCGACCCGGGCCCGGAGCTGCGGCGCCTGCACGCGGCGATGCTGGCCCGCGACCCGGCGCTCGACGAGACCGCGCCGTGCCAGCCGTTCGCGGCGCATCCCGGGGCGCCCGCCTTCGCGGCGCTCCCGGTCCCCGCGCACCGGCCGCGGCCGGAACCGCCGCGGCAGCTGCCGCCCGGCCCCGCGGTGCTGGTCGGGCGCGAGCCGGCGGTGGACGCCGTCCTCTCGGCGGTCGCCACCGGCGCCCGGGCCGTCTGCGTCTCCGGGCCGCCGGGCGTCGGCGCGTCCGCGTTCGCCGTGCACGCCGCGCACCTGCTCGCCGACAGGTACCCGGACGGGCAGCTCTTCGTGCGGCTGGGCACCGCCGACCCGGCCGCGGCGGCGGCGCACCTGCTGCACTCGCTCGGCGTCGCCGACGAGACGGTCCCGCGCGGGCTCGCCGCCCGCACCGCCCGCCTGCGGACCGCGCTCGCGAGCCGCCGGGTGCTGCTGCTCGTCGACGGCGTCGACGACGTCGCGCAGGTCCGGCCGCTGCTGCCGGCCGCCCCGGGGTGCCTCGCGGTGATCGCCGCCAGCCGGCCGCTGCCGACGATCGACGGTGTCGCGCTGGTGCCGCTGGACCCCCTGTCCCGGTCCGACGCCGTCGCGCTGCTGCTCGGCTCGCTCGGCCCCGCGCAGGATCCGGTGGCGCTCGACGAGGTCGCCGCCCACTGCGAGGGCCTGCCGGCGGCGCTGCGCATCGTCGTGGCGCGGCTGCTGGGCCGCCCGGACCGGTCCGCGGCCGCGTGCGCCCGGCGGCTGCGGGTGCCGGAGCGCCGCCTCGACGAGCTGCGCGCGCACGACCTGTCGATCCGGGAGAGCCTCGCCGCCCGCTGCGCCACGGTCAGCGCGGCCGCGATGGACGCGCTGCGGACCCTCGCCGGCCTGCCGCAGCCGGTGACGACGCACGACCTCGCCGCCGCGTCCACGCTCAGCCCCGACCGGGCCGGCGACGCGCTCGACGAGCTGGTCGACGCGCGGCTCGTCACCGCCGACGGCACCGGCGGCCACCGTGCCGGAGACCTCGTCCGCCTGTTCGCCGCGCAGATGGCCCCGGCCGATGTATAGCGGTGCCGGGGACGTTGTATCCGCCCTGGACCCGCTCCGTCCGTAAGCCCCCGCCGGAACCGGCCGCCGGACATCCAGCCCTGGCCGCCCGAGACGCATGGTGCCGTCGTCCCGCCCGGCGAGGCGGTGCTTCGCCTGCGAGCCCGGGCGGCCGCTCGCCGATCCTGCCGGCGGCCGCACGCACAGCCGTCCACCTCCCCCGATGCCGCGCCGGAGGTCTCCGCGCCGATGGCAGCTGCCGTAGGATGCGTCGATACGCCGGACCGGCATCGTCGATACAACGGGGGACGGGGAGGTCCATGGAGTTCCGGCTGCTCGGACCGATCGAGGCGTGGACCGCCACCCGGCGGCTGGACGCCGGGCCGCCGCGCCAGCGCCTGGTGCTCGCGGCGGTGGCCGCCGACGCCGGCCGGCTCGTGCCGATCGAGACCATCATCGACCGGGTCTGGGCCGACGACGCGCCCGACCGGGCCAGGCACGCGCTGTACGTGTACGTCGCCCGGCTCCGCGGCGCCCTGCAGGACGGCGGCGCGTCGCCGCTGGTCCGCCGCTCCGGCGGCTACGTCCTCGACGTCGACCCGGAGGCCGTGGACCTGCACCGGTTCCGGGCCCTCACCGAGCAAGCCCGCGACCCGCGAACCTCCGACACCGCCCGGGTCGCGGCGCTGCGGCAGGCCCTGGACCTGTGGCGGGGCGCACCGCTCGCCGACGTGGCCGGCCCGTGGGCCGAGCGCATGCGCGAGAGCTGGCGCCAGCAGCGCCTCGACGCCGCGGTCGCCTGGGCGCAGGCGGCGCTGCGACTCGGCCAAGGCGGAGGTGACGGCGCAGGTGGAGGCGGGGGCGCGGGCGCGGGCGCGGTGGAGCCGCTCATCGGCCCGCTGACCGAGCTGGCCGCGGAGCACCCCTACGCCGAGTCCCTGGCCGCGGCCCTCATCGAGGCGCTGCACGAGAGCGGGCACCAGGCGGAGGCGCTCGACCGGTACACCAGAATCCGCCGCAAACTCGTCGACGACCTCGGCACCGAGCCGGGCGCGGAGCTGCGCGACCTGCACGCCCGGCTGCTGCGGCAGGCCGGCGCCCCGGAAACCCCGGCGCCGCAGCCCGCCGCACCGGTCCCGGCCGCCGCGCAGCTCCCCCTCGACCTGCACAGTTTCACGGGCCGCACGGCCGAGCTCGACCGTCTCGACGCGATCCTCGAGGAGGCCGTCGTCCTCGCCACGGTCACCGGCACCGCGGGCGTCGGCAAGACCAGCCTCACCGTCCACTGGGCGCACCGCGTCGCCGGCCGCTTCCCCGACGGGCAGCTCTACGCCGACCTCAACGGCTTCGGCGGCGCCGACACCGTCGTCACGCCCGCCCAGGCAGTCCGCGGGTTCCTCGACGCGCTGGGCGTGCCGCCGCGGCGCGTCCCGGCCGACCTGGCCGCGCAGACCGCGCTGTTCCGCAGCCTGACCTCGGGCCGGCGCATCCTCATCGTGCTCGACAACGCCCGCGACGCCGACCACGCCCGGCCGCTGCTGCCCGGCGGCCCCGGCTGCCTCGTCGTCGTCACCAGCCGGACCAACCTCGCGGGGCTCATCGCCGCCGAGGGCGCCCAGCCGGTCCCCCTCGACCTGCTGACCCACGGGGAGGCGACCCGCCTGCTCGCCCGGCGGCTCGGCCGCGCCCGCCTCGACGCCGAGCCGTCCGCCGTCGACGAGATCGTGGCCGCCTGCGCCGGCCTGCCGCTCGCCCTGGCGATCGTCGCCGCGCGCGCCGCGCTGCGCCCGCACCAGCCGCTCGCCGACCTCGCCGCCGAGCTGCGCGACGACCTCGACCAGTTCGACGTCGGCGACACCCGCGGCGACGTGCGGGCCGTGTTCTCCTCGTCGTACCGCACCCTGAGCGACGCGGCGGCCCGCCTGTTCCGGCTGATCGGCCTGCACCCCGGCCCGGACATCAGTGCGCCGGCCGCGGCGAGCCTGCTCGGCGTGCCGGTGAAGGAGGCGAGGACGCTGCTCGCCGACCTCGTCCGGGCGCACCTGCTCACCGAGCCGGCCGCCGGCCGGTTCGCCGCGCACGACCTGCTGCGCCGGTACGCGGCCGAGCTGGCGGCCAAGGACCCGGCCGGCGAGCGCACCGCGGCGACGCGGCGGCTGCTGGAGTACTACCTGCACACCGCGTTCGCCGCGACCACGCTCCAGCACCCGTTCCAGGTGCGCGTCCCCGACCCGGCGCCGCCGTCCGCCGGTGTCGTGCCGCCCGCGCTCGCCGACCAGGCGGCCGCGAGCCGGTGGTTCGCCGCCGAGTATCCGGTGCTCACCGCCGCCGTCCACGCGGCCGCCACGACCGGGTTCGACTCGCTCGCCTGGCAGATCGCCTGGACGCTCACGAACTTCTTCCAGCGGCAGGGCCGCCACCACGACTGGATCGCCACCCAGCGGGTCGCGCTCGCGGCGGCGCACCGCTGCGGCGACCGGCACGGCGAGGCGCACCTGCAACGGGTTCTGGGCCGCGGCCACCTCGCCCTGGCCAACTACGACGACGCGCACGCCGCCCTCACCGCGTCGCTGGAGCTGTTCCGTGGGCTCGACGACCCTGTCGGCCGGGCCGCGACCCACCTGAACCTCGGCGAGGTGCACGAGGCGCAGGGCGACAACGCGGCGGCGCTCGACCACGCCGAGCAGGCCCTCGCGCTGTACCGCACGACCGACCGGCCCTCCAGCCTCGCCTACGCGTTGAACGCGTCCGCCTGGTACCACATCGAGCTCGGCGACCCGGGCCAGGCGGTCGGGCACTGCCGGCAGGCGCTCGCCCTGCAGCAGAAGATCGACGACCGGCACGGGCAGGCCGCGACCCTGGACACGCTCGCCTACGCCCACCACCGCATGGGCGCGTTCGTGGACGCGGTCGCCTGCTACCGCCGCGCCGTCGCCCTCACCCACGCCCTCGCCGACAGCCCCAACGAGGCGGGCATCGGCGACCGGCTCGGCGACGCCCTCTTCGACTCGGGCGACCTGCCGGCCGCGCAGGCCGAGTGGCGCAAGGCGATGAAGATCTACGACGAGCTGACCCACCCGGCGGCCGACAAGATCCGCGCCAAGCTGGCCGCGCGGCTGCCCCAGGGGGTGACCGGATGACGACGCACCACCGCGCGCCGCGGCGGCTCACCCTGGTCGCGGCCGTCTCGACACTGCTGGCCGCGCTGCCGGTCGGCACGCTCTTCAACAACGCCACCTGGGCGCTGCACGCCGCCCTCGTCGTGGCCGCGATGTGCGCCGCCGGGCTGCTCGTGCGCAGCGTCCGCGCGCCGTCCTGGGCGCCGACCCCGGCCATGGCGCTCGCCGGCCTGCTCGTCCTGACCTGGTCGTTCCGCAGCGGCCACGAGTACGCGGGGATCCTCCCCTCACCGGGCACCTTCGCCCACTTCCGCGACCTGCTGCGGACCGCCGCCGCCGACCTGGCCAGGTTCGCGCCGCCGGTCACCGACCGCGAAGGCCTCATGTTCCTGGCGGTCCTCGGCGTCGCCGCCGTCGCGCTCCTCGTCGACCAGCTCGCGGTCGTGCAGCGCCAACCCGCCCTCGCCGGGCTGCCGATGCTGGCCGTCTACGCCGTGCCGGTCACCGCGAGCAGCGCGAGCACCAGCTGGCTGCCGTTCGTCCTCGGCGCCGCGGGCTTCCTGTGGCTGCTCGGCACCGACAGCGTCGACCGGATCCACCGGTTCGGCCGCCGACTCGGCAGTGCCGGCCCGCGGACGCCGTCGCCGCTGGCCGCGGCCGGGCGACGGCTCGGTGCCGCCGGGGTGGGTCTCGCCGTCCTCGTGCCGCTGGTCCCCTTCGCGCTGCCCGGCATCGGCCTCGACCGTCTCGCTGGCGCCGGTGACCCCGGAGGCGACGAGGTCAGCATGGTCGCCGCGTTCGCCGCGCGGCTGCGGCAGGGCCCCACATCCGACATGGTGCGGGTGACCGGCGCGACCGACCCCGACCCGTACTACCTGCGCCTCGGCGTCCTGGAGCAGCTGACCCGTCAGGGCTTCACCGCCCGCCCGCCCGGCGACACCGGCCGGCTCACCGGACCCGACTGGGGCGCGTCGGTCCGCAGCACCGCCTACCGGGCCGACATCGAGATCGTCAGCGGTCTCGGCGATGGTCTGCTGCCGGTGTACGCCTGGCCGACGAGCATCACCGGCGCGGGCGCCGGCTGGCGCTTCGACGGGCGGACCGGCGTCGTGCACGCCGAGCGGCGGGCCGCCCCCGGGCTGCGGTACACGGTCGGCTACGTGCGGCCCGACGTCACGCCCGGCGACCTGCGCGGGGTCGCCCCGGTCGACCCCGGCGACCCGGCGTTCAAGGACACCCTCGCCGTGCCCGACGACCCGGCCGTCCGGTCCATCGTGGAGCGGCTGGTCCAGGGCCGGGCGACGCCGTACGACCGGCTCGACGCGATCCACGCGTTCTTCGCGCCGTTCACCTACGACACGCGGGTGGACGCGGACCTCGACCTGGCCGGGTTCCTGCGGACCGGGCGCGGGTTCTGCGTCCAGTACGCCGCCGCGTTCGGCTGGCTGCTGCGCGCCGCGGGGATCCCGTCGCGGGTCGTGATCGGTTTCGCCCGCGGCACCCGCAGCGGCGGCACGACCACGATGACCAACCGCGACCTGCACGCCTGGACCGAGGCGTACTTCCCCGGCTTCGGCTGGCTGCCGTTCGACGCGACCCCGGCGGGGGCGATCGCCGGCTCGGCGTCCACCGCGTACCTGCCCGGCCCGGACGCCACCGCCGCCCCCACCGCCGCTGCCACCGACGGGCGGCCGGGCGGGGCCGTGGCACGCCCGTCCGCGTCCGCGGCGCCCGCTCCGACCGCCGCTGCGGAGCCGCCGACGCCCGCCCCGAAGGCTTCCGGCCCGGCGACGGCGGTCGTCCTGTGGGTGCTCGGCGGCGCGATCGCCGTGCTGCTCCTGCTCGTCCCGGCGGCGCTGCGCGGGCGGGTCCGGCGGGCGCGGCTGGCCCGCGCGTCGGCCGCGACGCCGGGCGAGGAGGCCGCGAGGGCGCGCGCCCACCACGCCTGGGACGAGCTGATCGACACGATGCTCGACTACCGGGTGCCCGTCCACGACGGCGAGTCCCCGCGCGCCACCGTCGCCCGCCTCGTCGTCGACGGCCGGCTCCGCGTCGAGACCCGCGACGGTGTGCGGCTGCTCAACGAGGTCGAGGAGCACGCCCGGTACGCCCGCCGCCCCCTGCCCACCCCCGAGCTGCGGGCCGCGCTGGGTGCGGTCCGCGCCGACCTGGCCGGGCACGCCACCGCCGCGATCCGGGTGCGGGCGGTCCTGCTGCCACCGTCCCTGCTCCGCCGCCGCCCGACCAGCGCCGCAACCGCGCGGTCGTCGCCCCGGACGCCAGCACACGCAACCTCGCGCCGTCGTCCGCCGCCACGCTGACCGCCGCACCCGGTCGATCACGCGTATCGGCCCGCGACAGCAACGGCACCAACCGCTGATGCGGTCGCTGCCCAGGGAGCTGTGGCTGCTTCAACCGCGCGGTCTCGAAGCGCCACGCGGAACGCAGGCTGCCGGCCCTCACCGGCGACGGACACCCGACGACGCCCCGCGACCGATGACCACCCCGGCAGCGACGCCGGCCGACGGAGCCGTCGCGGCGGCGGGTGTGAGGCGCGGTGGCGGCACGAGCAGCGGCAGCGGCGCCAGCAGGCGCTCGGGCGGGGTCAGCCGGCCGCCGCCGTGGGTCGCGCGCCCGTCGCACGGCGGCAGGTGGCGGGCGATCCGCTTGCGCCACAACGGATCCGGACGGCCGTCCCAGGACGCCGTCAGGTCGGCCAGCGCCGGGCACCCCGGCCGGGCGCGCAGCGCAGCCACGACCCGCCGGGCGGTGTCGAGCTGTTCGCGCATGCGCTGCACCCGCACCGCCACGTGCGCGACCGGCAGGGCCACCGCCGCCGCCACGTCGGCCCGGCTCAGGTGCCCGCCGACCTCGAGCCACCACAGCGACAGCAGGTCCCGGTAGGACGGGTCCAGCCAGCGCGTCGCGTCGGCGACGTCCCGCTGCTCGTGGGTCAGCGCCTGCCGCAGCATGACGAGGCCGATGAAGTCCGACGCCGGGTCGGGCCGTTCGGCGAGCCCCCCGAACCGGCTCTCCCGGGCCAGCCGCCGGCGGCGCGCGGCGGCGCGGGCGTCGGTCAGGTGCCGCAGCGCGACCGTGACCACCCAGGCGCGCACCCGGGCCGGCTCACGCGCCACCACCGGCCCCGCCGCCAGGCTGGTCATCGCGTCCCGGACGATGTCGTCGACGTCCAGGTCCCGGTCCGCGGCCCGGCCCACCACGCTGTACACCAGCGGAAGAAACCGCGCGGCCAGCTCCCGCATCGCCGCCCGGTCCCCGTCACGGGCCGCCGCCGCGAGTTCGTCGTCCAGTCGCTCCAATGTGTCCACTGCCTGCTCCGGTCTGTCGCATGATGCCGCGGGCGCCCGCGGACGCCCCTTCGCGCACAACAGACCGGAACCGGTCCCGCCGGATAACAGTTTCTTCCACCACGACGACGGCACCGGGGGTACGTGCGGCAGGATCTCTCCGTGGGCGAGCAGGCATGGGACGGCACAACCAAAGCAGGCACCAACAAAGCTGACATGGCGCGGCGGCAGCGGCTCGCCGACTGCGCGAAGCGCTACGACTGGGCCGGTGTCTTCGCGGTACTGGCGGAAGAGCCCGGACTGGTGAACTCGGCCCGCCCCGGCGGCGCGTCCTGGTTCGCGCCGCTGCACCAGGCGGCGCACGGCGGCGCGCCCGTCGAGGTCGTGGAGCGGCTCGTCGCGCTCGGCGCCTGGCGCGGGCTGCGGACCGCCGCCGGGGACCGCCCCGCCGACCTCGCCCGGCGCGCGAACCACGCGCACCTCGCCGCGGTGCTCGAGCCGCCGCGGCGCTTCGACGTGCCCGCCGGGACGCTGCGCCGGATCCAGGTGTTCGTCCACGCGGTGATCCGGGCCCGCGTGCAGCACCTCGTCGACCAGCACGCCCTGCGGCTGCCGGAGCTGGAGGTGCTGCTGGAGCTGGCCGAGCCGCGGATGTCGTTCCAGGTGCCGGGCATGCACGGGCGGTTCGAGCTCCGCCTCGACCCGGCCGGGCCGGACACCAGGTTGATCGTCGACGTGTTCGCCGAGCGGCACGAGGTCACCGCGCGGGAGGTGCGCGTGCGGGAGCGGCCCGACCCGCCGCTCGTCGCGGTGCCCGGGGAGGGTGCCGGGTTCGCGGAGCTGGTGACGTTCGCCCACACGTACAACGGCTATGACCTGCACGGTGGCTCCGAAGGCCTGGCCGAGGTGGTCGCCCCGGCGCGCCGCGACTGGGAGCGCACCGGCGGCCTGCCCGGCGATCTCGACGTGCTGCGCGCGTGCCTGTTCTTCCAGCAGCGGTCGCACTACTGGGACGGCGGCTCGTGGGACTTCGGGACCGACCGGTTCGTCGTCGCGCTCCTCGCCCGCATCCGTGAGCTGTCCGGCGGCACGGTGCCGCACCGTTCCATCAAGGACCCGGGCTGAGCGTCGCCCTTACGCGGCCTGCCGCTTGCGGAGCGCGGCGACGGCCTTGTCGGCGTGCACGTCCATCCGGATCTCGCTCTTGATGACCTCGAGGATCGTGCGGTCGGTGTCGATGACGAAGGTGATGCGCTTCGTCGCGGTGAGGCCGAGGGGGCCGCGCCCGACGCCGAACAGGGCCCGCACGACGCCGTCGCGGTCTGACAGCAGCGGATAGCCGAGGCTGTGCTTCTTCGCGAACTCCGCCTGCCGCTCGACCTCGTCGCCGCTGATCCCGACCGGATGCCCGCCGACGGCCTTGAGCTCGGTGTACACGTCGCGGAAGTGGCACGCCTCGGCGGTGCAGCCGGCGGTCAGCGCCGCCGGGTAGAAGAACAGGACCACCGGCCCGTCCGCGAGCAGGCCGGTGAGTGACCGGGTCACCCCCTGCTCGTCCGCGAGCTCGAAGTCCTCGACGACGTCCCCGACGTTCATGCGACCATCCCCTCATTCAAGATCCGCGCTCATCCTGTTCGCCGCGCGGGGCGGGCGCAACCGGCGGCTCCCGGAAAGATGCCACACCCGCGGCGGCGGGCCGGCGGGCGGGCGCCGCGCGGCTACGGTCCGGACGTGACCCGATCCCAGTGGACGCAGCGGATACGGCAGGCCGACCCGCGCCACGGCGCGCTGCTCGTCCTGTCCGTCGCCGCGGTGACCGCGTTCGCTGTGCTCATCACGTTACTGGTGCCGCCGGCGCCCACTGCGTACGGTGCCGGAATCGCCCTCACCGGGCCGGTCGTCCGGCCCGACGAGAACCCGCTGTTCGCGATCCAGGAGGTCCTGGCCCAGCAGTCGGCGGCGCTGCTGCGTGGTGACCGCGACGGCTACCTGCAGGCGATCGCCGCCGACGACGCGCCGCTGCGGGAGCAGGCCGGCCGGCGGTTCGACTCGCTCACGGCGCTGCGCGTGCGGCGCTGGACGATGGAGACCGCCGACCTGCCGTCCCGCACCGACGACACGTGGCGGGTGCCGGTCGACGTCGGCTACTGCTTCGCCGACGACGACTGCACGCCCGTGCGGCTGCGCGTCGCCACGAAGTGGTCGGTGGTCCACGGCCGGCTGCGGCTCTCCGGGCACGAGCAGACCCACCGCCCCTGGGACGCGACGACCCTCGCAGTCAAGGAGGGCGGCCGGGTCACCGTGGCCGGACCGGCCGGCGACGCCGCGGGTGACCCGGTGGTGCTGGACCGGGTGCTGCGCGCGGCGGAGGCGGCCACCGTCACCGACGACCGCTTCGCCGCCTCGTTCGACGGCCCGCCGAAGCGGTACTTCGTCTACGTCGCGGGCGAGGAGCAGTGGAAGGACTGGTACGCGGGCGGCGCCGCCAACGCCGGTGCCTACACGATCCCGCTGCAGCCCGGCGCGGCCGACGTCGTCGTCGACCACAAGACGATGACCGACTCGTGGCTGCCCACCCTGATCACCCACGAGTTCGCCCACGTCGTGACCCTCGGCGGGATCGCCCCACCTGCCCCCGCGTGGTGGCTGACCGAGGGCGTCGCCGCGTACATCGCCAACGGCGAGGGCGGTGAGCTGCGCAACGACCTGCCGTCGGTCCGCCGGCACCTGGCGGCCGGCAAGTGGGACGGCTCGCTGGTCCTCACCCGCCCGCCGGCGGACGCCACGTTCGACGAGACCGCCGCCCGTTACGGCATCGCCCTGCTCGCCGTCACCTACCTCGCCCAGCGCTACGGCGAGGCGAAGATGCTGGCCTTCTTCACGGAGGTCGTCCGCAAGCGCCGCACCGTCGACACCGCCGCCCAGTCGGTGTTCGGCACCCCCTGGCAGACCGTGTCCACCGACGCCACCGCATCCGTCCGTGCCGCAGCGAACTGAAGGGACATCGCCATGCGATCCGTCGCACCCGCGCTCCTGCTCACCGTGACCGCGCTCGCCGCCTGCTCAGGCACCGCAAACCCCGCACCGGCCCCACCGCGGACGACCGCCGCCGCCACCTCCAGCGCGACGGCAGCGGCGGCGGCGTCACCGGTCGCCGGCTGCGAGTTCTATCAGGCGGCCGACGCGAAGGCCGTGCTCGGCGCCGAGCTCAAGCCCGCGCCGAAGTTCACCGACAACGAGCCCGGCAAGACCGACACGAAGTTCACGTCGTGCGTGTACTGGACCGCCGACGACCAGCGTTACGCCAACGTCGGCTACCGTCGCGCCCTGACGCCGGCCGGCGCCGCCGACAACCGCTCGCAGTTCACCCGGCAGCGCACCGCCGACGCCGTCGCCGTCGCGGGCGTCGGCAGCGACGCGTACTGGGACACCCCCAACGGCCAGGTCCTCGTCCTGGCTGCCGGCGACGCCCTGCTCGTCATCTCCACCGGCGTCAAGGACGCGCCGAAGGCCGGCAGAAGCCGGCCCGACACGGAGAAGCTCGCCCGGCTCGTCGTCGCCCACCTGCCCGGGTAGTCGGTCAGGGGCCTGTCAGGGGCGCAGGGCGAGCTTGCCGGTCGTGGTGCGGGACTGGAGGGCGGCGAGGACCTCCGGCCCGTCGGCCAGCGGGTGCACGGCCGGGGTGCCGGGGGTCAGGACGCCGGCCGCGCGGAGTGCGGTGAGCTCGGTGAGCAGCGCCGCGTAAAGGTCGGGTGCGGTGTCGATGAGGACGCCGAGGTGCAGGCCGATGACGTGGACGGGGTGGGTGAAGTTCAGCTCGCGGTTGCTGACCGTGGCGTCGCCGCCGGCCACGCCGTAGACGACGACCCGGCCGGTGACCCGGCGGGCCGCGGCGAGGGCGGCACGGAATGACGCGCCGCCGGCCGACTCCAGCACCAGGTCGGCGCCGCGGCCGGCGGTGAGGCGCAGCGTGCCGGCGGCGACGTCGGCGGTCCGGGCGTCGAGGACGTGCGCCGCGCCCAGCTCTCGCACCAGGTCGTGCTTGCCGGCGGAGGCGGCGGCGATGACCGTCGCGCCGTAGTGGACGGCGAGGCGCGTCGCGGCCTGGCCGACGGCGCCTGCGGCGGCCGTGATCAGCACGGTCTCGCCCGCGGTGACGCGGCCGAGGGGGCGCAGCGCGGCGAGGGCGGTGGCCCAGTTGAGCACGAGCCCGAGGGCCTGTTCGTCGGTCCAGCCGGCCGGCACGGGCGTCAGCGCGGCCGCGTTCAGCAGCATGTACTCGGCGAAGGCGCCGGCGCCCGTACCGGCGACGTGATCGCCGACATGGACGGCGGTGACGTGCGGTCCGGCCGCGACGACCTCACCCGCCGCCTCGAGCCCGGCGACGAACGGTGCCGCCGGGCCGCCCTCGTAGGTGCCGTGGGACCGCATGACGTCGGCGTAGTTGACGCCCGCCGCGCCGACGCGGATCAGGACCTCACCGGGGCCGGGGACGGGCACGGGGGCGTCGGTGACGAGCCGGAGGCCGGCGGGGCCGTGCAGGGAGGTCTGGAGAAGCGCTCGCATGGCGCGACCGTAGAACCTTCACGGTTGCGTGAGGGTCAAGCGCGCGGCCCGCAGGTAGGCGTCGAGGGCGTCGTGGTTGCGGGTCAGGCACGCGATGCGGCGCTGCAGCTGCTCCACTTGCCGGGCGACCTCCTCCAGGAAGTACGCGCAGGGTGTGGTGGGCAGCACCTGCGAGGGGCCGTCGAGGAACGGCAGGACGTCGCGGATGATCCTGGTCGGCAGGCCGCTGTCGATCAGCGCCCGGATCTGCCCCACCGCGTCCACGGCGTCCTCACCGAAGTCCCGGTAGCCGTTGCTGCACCGGCCGGGGTGCAGCAGCCCCTCGTCCTCGTAGTGCCGCAACGCCCGGACACTGACGCCCGTCCGCTGCGACAGCTCGCCGATCTTCATGCCTCGAACATAACGCTCCGCAGGTAGGCGAGGCCGTCCAGCGCGAGGCGGTCCTGGGTCTCGGCGAGCGGGCGCCAGATCGACGCGGCGGTGGCGATGGTCTCGTTCTCCGCCGTGAAGGACTCGATGCACAGCGCGCCCGTGTAGCCGGCCTTGTCCAGCGCCGCGAGGAACCGGGGCCAGTCCAGGTGGTCGTTGCCCGGTGCGCCGCGGTCGGTCCCGCTGACCTGGACGTGCTTCACGAAAGGGCCGGCGACCGCCACGGCCGCATAGGGATCGCGTTCTTCGATGTTCATGTGGTACGTGTCGAGCATGATCCCCACGTTGGCGGGCAGGCCTTCGATCAGCTCGACGGTCTGCTCCATCGTGTTGACGACGCTCGTCTCGTAGCGGTTCAGGGCCTCGACGCCGATGGTGACGCCGAGCTCCCCGGCGTGCTCGGCGACGGGCGCGAGTCCTTCCCGGAAGTCCCGGTAGCAGGCCTGCCGCTCCGGCGGGGTCATCCGCCAGGTGCGGCCGACGGCGGCGTAGACGGGCCCGCCGACGCAGGGCGCGCCGACGGCCGCCGCCGCGTCGACGCAGGCCCGTAGATAGGCCCGGGTCGACGCGACGGTGGCGTCGTCGGTGCAGACCAGGTCGCGGCCCGGCGGCGTGACCGCGCAGACCCCGGCGGCGCGGAGGCCGTGCGCGGCGAGAAGGTCGCTCGTGCGCGCCGGGTCCCAGTCACCGACCTGCTCGATCGGCAGCTCGACCGCGTCGAAGCCCCATTCGGCGAGGCGTGGCACGAGCGCAGCGAGGGCGGCGTCGTCGACGGGCGAGGACCAGATCCAGGGGTTGGCACCGATGGCGCGCACGAGCGGCTCCTTCTACTTCCAGCGTTGGGGGTAGCCGGGCAGGTCGGTGCAGCCGCACATGGCGTAGTGCAGCGGCGGCATGTTGGCGTCGACGTACTTGTCGAGGTT